>DATJQN010000001.1:0-7666 GCA_035505775.1 Rectinemataceae bacterium
TCTCTTCCGACACCTTGCAGGTGAAGCGAAAGCCGGGGTCGACCATGGACAGATAGTCAAGCACCTCCCGCCGATCGGGAATCTTGTAGAACCAGCTGTCGATCTCCACCGTGCGGAAGCTGCGAGCATACTCGGTCAGATAGCCCGCGGCCGTCGGGCTGGGGCCCGAATAGACCAGGCCGATCCAGGAGTCGTAATTCCAGGAACAGGTTCCGATTCTCACTGCGTCCATGGTCACGGCGCATCCATGCTGCCCATTGTCCCCTCGCACTTCATTCTAAGACAATATGCAGGCCCTTCGCCCTGTCAAGTCTGATGCGGGCGAACCGGGCCCCGAACTTCCCGTGGAGCCTGCGCTTCCCCCCGGCCACTCTGGCGACGCGGCCTCCAGCGGATATACAATTGCCCATGCACCTGGATGGAACGTCGTCCGAAGCGCGCAATAATCCCGCGCGGACCATTCTCCTCGTCGAGGACCAGGCCATCATCGCGCTCGACGAGAAGCGGACACTCGAGGGTTTCGGCTACTCGGTACTCCTCGCCTATGACGCGAAATCCGCTCTGCGGGTTTTCGGCGACCGCGACGACATCGAACTTGTGCTGATGGATATCGACCTGGGTGACGGCCCCGGCGGCCCGGAGCTCGCGCTCGAGATGCTGCTTGACAGGGAGCTGCCGATCGTCTTTCTCAGCGCCCACTCCGAACGCGAGACGGTCGAGCGCGTGCGCAACATCACGCGGTACGGCTATGTCATCAAGCAGTCGGGCGATTTCGTCCTCCGTTCATCGATCGAGATGGCCTTCGACCTCTTCGCGGCCCACAAGGCCGAGCGGCGCAGCGCGGAGGCGCTGCTGGAGCGCAACTCGCTCCTCGAAACCATTCTCGAGAGCTTCCCTGGGAGCGTCTTCTGGAAGGACGCCGGGCTCGTGTACCGGGGCTGCAACCGTTATGAAGCCCGATCCGCGGGTCTCGCAGGCCCCGCCGATATCGTCGGGAAGACGGACTACGACCTCTCCTGGGGGCAGCGTTCGGCCGAGCTCTACCGTGACTCCGACCGGGCGGTCCTCGAGAGCGGGCGGGCGATGCTGCACATCGAAGAACTGGTCCTCCCGAAAGAGGGAGAGGCGATCTGGCTCGAGACCAGCAAGGTGCCGCTCAGCGATCCGGGCGGAAGGACGATCGGCGTCCTCGGCGTTTCCATCGACATCTCCGAGCGCAAGCGCCGGGAGAAGGCCCTGCTCGAGATGCATGCTCTCCAGAACGCGGTGATGGACAGCAGCGAGGACATGATCTGGTCCGTCGAGCCCGACAGCTTCAGGCTGCTGTCCTTCAACCGGAGTCTGGCCGAGTCGGTTCGGACCCGTCGGGGCCTCGAGATCGTGCGGGGAATGTCGCCCGCGGAACTCTGCGGATCTCCCGAGCCGGGCCGGCTCTGGGAGGGCTTCTATCGGGAGGCGCTGACCGGGGAATCCCTGGATCGGGATGGGCCGGAGTTCGGCGGCCCCGGCCTTCTCAGGCTGCGCTTCACCGTGCTCCGCCGGATCGACGCGGTGTTCGGCATTTCGGTCTTCGCGAAACACATCGAGGAGCCGCGGCGGGGCGACGATGGAGCGGTCGGGTCAGGTTTCGGGCGATGACGAAAACTCGATTACGAACCTCGTGCCGGAGCCGCGTTCGACGCTGAGTCGGGCGCCGATCTGCTTCACCAGACTGTCCACCAGGCTGAGTCCGAGCCCCGAGGCTGAGGACGTGCCCGGATCCGGAGGCAAGCCGACGCCGTCGTCCTGAACGACGACAACGATGCTCTCCCGTACCCGTTCCGCAGAGACGAGCAGCGTGCCGCCCGGCCTTCCGACAAAGGCGTATTTCATGGCGTTGGTCAGGAGTTCGTTCACGATGATCCCCAGAGGCTGGAGTCTCCTGACATCCAGGTCGAAGTCCCCAATCCGCTTTTCCGCCCGGACCCGGTCGCCGAGGGGAAAGGTTTCGAGAATGGTGTCGACGAGGAAAGAGAGGAAATCCTTCACCGAGGCCCGCTCGAATCGCTCCGCCCGGTAGAGCTCCTCGTAGAGCAGGAGCATGCTCTGGATCCTTCTCCCGGCATCCTCCAGGACGGCCGCCACCCGGGGTTCGTCCGTCGAGGCCGCCTGCAGATCGAGGAGGCTGTAGACCGTCCCCATGCTGTTCTTGACGCGATGATGGACTTCGCGAAGCAGGGTTTCCTTTTCGGCCAGGAGATTCCTGATCCGCTCCTCGGCCCGCTTGCGCTCGGTGATGTCCATGTGTATCCCGTACATCAGCAGTGGCTTCCCGTCCGCGCCCCGCTCCACGATCTTGCCCCGGGCGAGAATCCATAGCCAGGTCCCGTCTCTGTGACGCATCCTGGACTCGGAGGAATAGAACTCCGTCCTCCCCTCGATGTACTGTTGAAGAACCCGACGAGTCGACTCCCGGTCTTCCGGGTGCTTGAGCAGGAACCAGTCGTCCAGCGTGTCAAAGGAGACCTCGCCGACCGCATAGCCGAGGAGCTCGAGCGACTTCTGGTCGATCCTCACTCCGCCGGTCTGCACGTCGAGCTCCCAGGTGCCCACGTTCGCCGACAGTATGAAATTGCGGATGCGCGCCTCGCTCCGCCTCAATGAAGTCTCTGCTGCCTTCCGCTCGCTGATATCCTCGACGAATCCCTCCATGACATCCGGATTCTCCGGAAGGGCCCGGAAGGCGAGATTCGTCAGGACGTGACTGCCGTCCCGGCGCCGGTACTCCTGCTCGGTCCTGATCCAGCTGCCAACATTGGCCAAGGCGCGGCCGATGAGCCGGCTCCTCACTTCCGGACGATCGAAGATGATGTCCGCAGTGGTGCGCTGGTTAACGATGCTGATCAGCTCTTCGGGGGAATCGAAGCCGAAGATGCGCGCATATTCGGCGTTGACGCTGATCTCCTTGCCTTCCACCGTCGAATAGAAGATGCCCACGGGCGCGTTTTCGAAGAGGCTGCGATACCGTTCCTCCCGCTCGCGGAGCGCCTCCTCGGCCCGCTTGCGCTCGGTGATGTCGCTCGAGATGCCGAAGATGCCCATGACGCTGCCGTCCCGGTCACGGAGCGGCATTTTTTCGGTGAGCACCCAGGTGTCGGGCATCCCCTCCCAGGTTTCGCGCTCCTCCTTCTTCAGGGCCTCGCCGGTCCGGATGATGTTCTGTTCATCCTCGTAGGCCTGCTGCGCGTGCTCCTTCGTGAAGAGGTCGAAGTCCGTCTTCCCGACGAGCTGATCGGAACTCCCCACCCCGAACAGCTCCGCGGTCGAGGCGCTCGCCATGATGAAGCGGCTTTCGAGATCCTTGAAATAGATGTGGACCAGGCTGCTGTTCATGAGAACTTGCAGAAGGTAGCCTTCCCTGCGGAGCGATTCCTCCACACTCTTGCGCTCGGTGATGTCCCGCGCGAGCATCATGAACCGCGGTTCGGGAAGGTCGGCGGCGATGCGCGAAATCGAGACCTCGAACCAGCGTTCCCCCGCGGGCAGCTTGAGCTTGTACTGCCTGCCGGTGGAACGGCCGGTCTCAAAGGCCTCGCACAGGGCCGACTGGACGACCTCCGCGGCGTCCCGGGGCAGGACTTCGTGCAAGGTCTGCCCGAGTATTTCCTCCCGGCTCCGATAGAGCGATTCCGACTGGCGGGCGTGGACCTCATGGTACCGGCCTTCGAGGTCCAGCTCGAAGAGGAGATCGGGAAGGGCGTCCAGCGTGGCCTCGAGCCGGTGCATGGTCCGTTTGAGACGCTGGTTGGCGTCGAAGAGCTTGAACGCCATCTTGATCGACGCGTCGAGGACGGTCACGCCGGAGTTCTTGACGACGTATCCGTAGGAGGTGATGGTCTCGGTCTTTTCGACGATGCTGCGCTCGGTATGGCTCGAGAGGAAGACGATGGGCAGCTCCCGGAAGGCGAGAATCCGCTGGGCAGCCTGGGTACCGTCGATCCCCTCCCCCAGATTGATGTCGAGGAGGATGAGGTCGATGTCCGGACGCTGCGCGGCAAGCTCGACGGCGGCGGCCCCGTCCGCTGCCACGAGCACCCCATAGCCGAGGCCCTCGAGGCTGCGGCGCTCCGCCAGGGCAATGACGGCCTCGTCCTCGACGAGGAGTATGGTCCCTGCGGCTTTCATCTCCTCGTCCTCCCGGCGGGGATGCTCCGAGCCCTGCTCTCCCGCATGGCCTCAATCCTAATGCCTTTGCCCGCTGCCGACCACTCTCCCGGGGCCCACCGAGCGCGGACCTGCATCGAGGGCGCGGCCGGAAACAGGGGATTCCGCTCGACGGGGTCGCCCGCAGCTGCGATACTTGCCGCATGCAGGCTTGTTTTCTCGGAATTGACAGCGGTGGCAGTCTCACGAAAGCCGCGATCTTCGACGAGTCGGGGAGGCAGCTGGCGTCCGCGGCCCGCCGCATGCCCAGCACCAGCCCCGGGCCGGGCCGCGTCGAGCGCGACATGGAGCTGCTGTGGAGCGGAACCTGTGACGTCGTCCGCGAGGCTCTGGCAGCCTCCGGTCTTCCCGCGGACGGCATACGCGCCGTCGCCTGCACGGGGCACGGCAAGGGCCTGTACCTGTGGGGCAGAGAGGGGCGCCCGGCATACCCGGGAATAGTCTCGACCGACAGCCGCGCCTGGGAATATTCGCGGCGCTGGGAGGAGGATGGCACCGCTTCTCGGGCCTTCTCCCGTACGTTCCAGCGGCTCCTTGCCTGCCAGCCCCCCTCCCTGCTCGCCTGGCTCAAGGACCACGAGCCCGCGGTCCTTGAGTCCGCGCGTTGGGTGTTCGAGGTCAAGGACTATCTCAGATTCAGGCTGACGGGCCAGGCTTTTGCCGAGATCAGCGACTACTCCGGCTCCTCCCTCATGAACCTGGAGGAGTGTCGGTTCGATAGCCGGCTTCTTGCGGAGTTCGGCCTGGAGGAGGTCTTCGACCTTCTGCCGCCGCTGCGCTGGTCGACGGACATCTGCGGCCAGGTGTCCGCGGAAGCCGCCCGGGCCACGGGCCTCCGTGCCGGGACTCCCGTGGCCGGCGGCATGTTCGACATCGACGCCTGCGCCCTGGCCACCGGGGTGCTGGACGAGTCCAGGCTCTGCGTGGTCGCCGGCACCTGGGGCATCAACGAGTGGATAGCGAGGCGGCCGGTCCTCGACGGCAGCGTCATGATGAACTCCCTGTTCTGCGTTCCCGGCAGCTACGTGGTGGAGGAATCCAGCCCGACCTCCGCATCCAACTACGAATGGTTCGTCACACTCTGCGGGGAAGATGGCGCGAAGTCGGAAAGAACGGCCAGGGCGGCGGACTTCGAGCGGGCCGAACGGCTGGTGGCCGAGCTCCCTCCCGGGGTCGGGCTGCCCGTCTATCTTCCGTACCTGTTCGGCTCCAACTACAACCCCCGGGCCCGAGCCTGCTTCGTCGGCCTCGAGCCCGAGCATTCGGAAGCGCAGCTGCTCCGGGCCGTGATGGAGGGCGTTGTCTATTGCCATGTCGTCCACATCGAAAAACTCCTCGCCGCCGGCGCGCGACCCGAAGCCATCCGGCTCGCGGGAGGAGCCGCCCGCTCTCCCTCCTGGACGGCGATCTTCGCCGACGTCACCGCCCTCCCCGTGGAAACCTCGGCTGCCGAGGAGCTCGGGACCCTCGGCTGCGCGATGGCGGCGGCGGTGGCCAGCGGTTTCTACGCCGACCTCCGGGAAGCGGCAGCCCGCATGACCCACAGCGCCACACGCGTCGAGCCGGAGCCGCTACGATCCGGCCGCTACCGGGAGAACCTCGAGCGCTACAAACGCGCCTCGCAGGCCCTCGAGCGGTTTTGGGACGGAGGGCTGCCATGAGCCGCGGCGCGCGAGTCGGCTGCAGCGAGCCGCAGGCGAGCGGTCGGCGGCGACTCAGCCTGCAGCTTATCGACCGGGATCCCGGATGCGCTTGCCGCGGGCGAGCGATGCGAAGACCCCGGCGACGCAGAGCGCGGTGAAGATCGCGAAGCAGAGCCGCATGCCCTGCAGCACCTCCCGGGACAGCGCAGGACCGACCGGCCGCCTGCCCAGGCTGAGGCTCAGCATCAGCATGGCGATCCCCATGCTGAGCATCTGTCCGACAAGGCGCATCGTGCCGAGGGTGGCGGAGGCGATCCCGTAGTGCCGGGGCGGCACCGATCCCATGACCGCGTTCGTATTGGGCGAGGAGAAAAACGCGTAGCCCGTGCCCACTGCCATCAGGTCCAGCACTATCGGAAGAAGCGCCGTCCGCGGGCCCAGCGTGGCGAGCAGGCCGAGCATCACCGCCATGATCGCCATGCCGATCGAGGCAAGGAGCTGCGGCTCATGGCGGTCCGAGAGCCGCCCGGCGATCGGGGAGAAGATCACCATCACCACCGGCTGGGCCATCAGGATGAGGCCAGCCAGATCCGGGCCCATTCCCTTCACGACCTGGAAGTACAGACTCATGAAGAAGGTGAGCGCGAAGGTCGCGCTGTAGTTGATGAGCGCGGCCAGATTGGACATGCCGAAGACTCTGTTTCCCCTGAACAGGCCGAGGGAGAGGAGCGGATTTGTGGCCCTGCCCTCCTGCAGCACGAAGAGCGCCAGGCAGGCCGCGCTCGCCGCGACGAGGATGAAGCCGCGAACTGCGGGAAGAAGCGACAGTCCCCAGACGAGGCAGGCCAGGGACGACGCGGATATGAGGCTGCCGACAAGATCGAAGCGGCGCCCGCTCTCGCCCCGCCACTCCCCCCTGAGGCCGATCAGCACGACCGCCAGGGTCGCGAGGCCCACCGGAACGTTGAGCAGGTAGACGCTCCTCCAGCCCAGGCTGCGAGTCAGGACGCCGCCGAGGAGGGGGCCGAGCGAGAGCCCCGCGTAGGTGAAGGCCACGTTGATCCCGAGCACCCGGCCGCGCTCGGCAGGGGGGTAGACGGAGGTCAGGATCGCCACACCCGTCCCGAAGATCATGGCCGCCGAGGCGCCGATGAGCGCGACCGCGGCGATGAGTGCGGCGCCGCCGGGAGCGATCGAGGCGAGGGCGCAGAACAGCGTATACAGGGCTACCCCGACGAGGAAGAGCCGCCGTCGTCCGATCATGTCAGCCACGCTGCCGAAGGGGAGGAGGCAGGCCGCCGCGGACACGAGGAAGGCCGTGCTCACCCATCCCAGGGAGGCCGCGCTCATCCCGAACTCGCGGCCGATTGTCGGCAGCGCGATGCTCACCGCGGAGGAAAGGTAGGGGGTCATGAACGAGGCGAGGCAGGAGACCGCGAGGGCCGCCCTTTTCAGGGAGCGGGGACTGTCCTCAGGACTCCCAAGCTTCGTGGCCCCGGTCCCGGTCATGCCGGTCGCCCCTCCCCACGACGGCTCAGGATCGGAATGGCAATGCCCGCGACGATGAGGGCGCTCGAGATCACGAACTCGGGCCGGGGGAGTTCCCGGAACAGGACAAAGGCGAGGATGCCGGCAACGATGAACTGGGTGAGGTTGAACAGCGACACCACCTGAGGCTGAAGCCGGGTCATGGCGCGGTTCATGAGCGAGTGCCCGACTATGGTCGGACCCAGCGCGAGTCCGAGGGTCATGATGAAATCGGTCATCGTGACTCCTCGGATGGGATCGGCGAAGGGCAGGGCGCAGAACAGGCAGAAGAG
>DATJQN010000002.1:0-18820 GCA_035505775.1 Rectinemataceae bacterium
CGCGCGCTGGCGCATCCCGCCCGACAGCTGATGGGGATAGGCATCGAGCCGGGCCGGCTCGATGCCGACGAGGTCAAGCAGCCTGCGCGCCCGGTCCTGCGCCTCGTCGCGGGAAAGGCCGTGACGGAGCATCACGTCGAGAAGCTGGTCGCGAATCCTCATGACCGGATTGAGGGAGTTCATCGCGCTCTGGAAGACAATCGCCACTTCCTTCCAGCGGAACAGCCCGAGTTCGGTCTCGCTCATCGCGAGGGTGTCCCGGTTCCCGAAGAGGACCTGGCCGCCGACGATGAGCGCGGGTGGACGCAGGATGCGGAGTATGGCATGGGCCGTCGTCGATTTCCCCGAGCCCGACTCGCCCGCGAGGCCGAGCACTTCCCCCCGGGAAAGCTCGAACGACACATGGTTCACCGCGCGGACAGTGCCGGAAGGCGCCGGCTGGTCTGGCGCGCCGCCGGATGCCCTTCCCTTCGGGCGCGCCGCTGCGCCCGGCGTGAGGTACTCCACGGAGAGATCCCGCACCGCCAGGAGGCGGTCTTCAGCGTGCGTCATGTCGGGACCTCCCGGAATTCGCCGCTGGCGCCGCCGTTGGCGCCGCCGTTGGCGCCGCCACGGGCGTGGAGCGCGAAGGGACGATCCCGTAGGACCGCAGAAGACGGTTCGTCTCTTTTTCGCTCCGGAGCCGCGGGTTCGTGATCTCGTCGATGGCGTAGATGACCATCGTCGTGGAAAAGGCCACGAGCGCCACGCAGAGACCGGGCGGGACAAAGGTCCACCAGGCACCGGTCAGCAGGGCCGAGTTGTTCTGGGCCCAATACAGCATCGTGCCCCAGCTCACCTTGTTAAGATCCTCGAACCCGAGGAATGCGAGCCCGACGTCGGCACCGATCGCGTAGATGACGTTCCCGAAAAAGGAGGAGACCACGAGCGACAGCATGTTCGGGAGTATTTCTGCGAAGACGATCCGTCCCCGGCCTTCTCCCGAGACGAGGGCGGCCGACACGAAGTCCTTTTCCCTGAGCACGAGTGTCTGCGATCGGAAGACGCGCGCGGGCCAGGCCCAGCTCGTCAGGGTCAGCACGAAGACCACGGTGAATATCCCCGGGGGGAGGAAGGACGCGAGCGTGATGAGCAGTGGCAGGGCGGGAATGATCAGGAACACGTTTGTGAAGGCGTTGAGGAGACCGTCGGCGAAGCCGCCGAGATAGCCGGCGGTCATCCCGACTGCGAGTCCGATCACGGTGATGAGCGCTCCGACGGAGAAACCGATCACGAGCGAAATACGGGAGCCCCTGACAAGCTGGGAGAAGACGTCCTGCCCCTGGCCGTTCGTGCCCAGCCAATGCCGGGCCGAGGGGCCTTGGCTCTGCCGGCCGACGAAGGCGGTGGGGTCGCCGGGGGCGATGAGCGGCGCAAGCACGGCGACCAGCACGAAGAGGGCCAGAATGGCCAGGCCGAACACCGCCTTCCGCTGGGAGAGTACGCGGTGCGCAAGCTCGACGTAGGCTGAGCGTTCGGCCCTCGTATCGTTCATGACAGCCGGCCCTTCATCGTCCACGCACCCGGGGATCGAGGCGGACGTACAGGAGATCCATGATGAAATTGGCGGCGAGGATGGCGAGTGTGATCATGAGGAAAAGCGCCTGCATGAGGGGATAGTCGTGGGTAGTGACGGCGCGCACGAGGTAGAAACCGAGACCCGGGTAGGAGAAGACAATTTCCGTGAGGATCTGCCCACCGAGGATGAAACCGATCGACATGCCGAACTGGGTGATGTTCGGCAGGATGGCATTGCGCATGGCGTAGCTCAGCATGACCCGTCTCTGCGACAGGCCCTTGGCCTCGGCCATCGTGATGTAGTCCTCCGCGAGCACGGCAATCATCGTGCTGCGCATGCTGATGAGCCAGCCGCCGATGGAGACGAGGAGGACCGTCGCCGCCGGGAGCACGAGATGGTAGAGGACCGATGCGATGAACGGCCAGCTGAGCCCGGGCGACAGGCTGTCCGCGTAGGCGTGGGCCATCGGAAACCATTTCCAGCTGTAGCCCAGGAAGAAAAGGGCGAGCATCGCGAGGAAGAAGTAGGGGAAGGAGCCGAGGAAGCTGAAGAGGCCGGGCAGGATCGAGTCGAGCCTGCCTCCCCGCTTCCAGCCCACGATCACGCCGAGCGCCGTTCCCGCAACGAACCCCAGAACCGTCACCACGAAGCCGAGGAGCAGGGTCCAGAGCAGGGCCGTGGAGATTATCGCGCTCACGGGAACGGGGTACGCGGAGAGGGAGACGCCGAAGTCGCCGTGAAGCAGGTGCGACAGGTACGAGAAGTACTGCTGGACGATCGAGCCTTTGGTGAAGCCATAGGTCGCCTTGAGCGCCTCGATCGCCGCAGGGCCGAGCTTGCCGTGCATGCGGCCGATGAGGGCCGTGACCGGATCGCCCGGCATGGTGCGCGGCAGAAAGAAGTTGAGCGTGACCGACACCCATGCAGCGAGCAGGTAGAGGCCGAGGTGTCGCAGCAGATACTTCATCCAGCACTCCGCCTGGAAGTCGGCCGGGGCGGGCACAGCTGCGACCGCATGTGTCGCGGCTGCGCCGGGCCCCTGGCCGCCTCCTAGTTGGGATAGATCGAGGTCAGCACCAGCAGGGGGTTCAGGGAGGTCAGCGGTGCGTCATAGAAGGGTCCCGGCGCGTAGGGGTTGTCCTTGGTCGGGAAGCCGGTGAACCGGGTGGTCACGTATTCGTACCAGTCGGGCCCGGGAAAGAGGGGGAGGGCGGGGGCGTCCTTCACGAAGAGCGTCTCCAGCTGGGTCATGAGCGCCTTCTGCCGGGCCTTGTCGGAGTTGCGTGCGAACTGGTCGAGCAGCTTGTCGGCCGCAGGGTCCACGTAACGGTTCCAGTTCTCGTTGGCGTCCTCCCCGACGGGCTGCATGGTCATCGAACTCATCTGACCCCGGTAGAAGTTGTAGGGCGTCGCGCCGCCGGAAGCCCAGCCGATGGCCATCTGGTACTTGCCCTTGAAGACCAGTTCCTGCCAGCTGTTCTGCTCGGGGGCGTCGAGGGTCACCACGATGCCGAGTTCCTTGAGATTTTGGGCGATGATCTGGCAGGCCGAGATCCAGTCGGTCCATCCGTTGATCACGAGAAGGCTGTACTTCATCGGCTTGCCGTCGGGGCCGCGGCGCACTCCGTCAGCTCCCCGGAGGAGGCCTGCCTTGTCCAGGGCCGCGTTGGCCGCAGCCACGTTGAAGACGGTCCAGTCACCCGAAGCGAGAGCAGCGGGGTCCTTCCAGGATTTGTATTCGTCCGAAAGGGAGCTGGCGTCGAGGGGAGGGACGTAGTCGAACTCCGCGACGTTGACGATGAGCTTCCGGTTGATCCCCATGCTGACCGCCTTCCGCACCTCGGGATTGTCGAAGGGCTTGACCGAGGGGTTCAGGTAGAGCATCACCGGGTCTCCGCCGACGAAGTAGTAGTGGAAGTCCTTCGGATTCTTCGCGACAAAGGTCTTGTCGGCGTCGGGGACGAAGTTGCTCGCCCAATCCAGGTCGCCGTTGACGAGGGCCATGTTGGCCTGGTCGTTGCCGGGATAGGCCGGGAAGCGCAGGCCCTGGAAATAGGGTCTGCCCTTCTGCCAGTAGTCGGGATTCCGCTCGATGACATAGATCTGGTCTTCGAACTTCGTGACCTCGGTGAATGGCCCGGTCCCCACCGGTTTGTCATTGGTGAACGAGGCGGGATCCTTGATGTCCTTCCAGATGTGCTGAGGAACGATGAGCTGATCCGCAAGGATGTAGAGGGCGGGTGTATGGACCACCTTGAAGGTGAAGACGACGGTATCGGGCGCAGGCGCGCTCCAGCCGGACAGGTTGTCGGTCAGGATGGATCCGACGTTGTTGACGAGCGAGGGGTACTTCTTGAGCAGGTCGAAGGTGAATACCACATCCGCGGCGCTGAAAGCCTGTCCATCCGACCACTTCACGCCGGGCCGCAGCTTGAAGGTTAGCTGGGTGTTGTCCGAGTTCCAGCTGTAGGTTGTGGCAAGCCAGGGGACGAGCTGGTCGGTCGCCTTGTTGTAGATCATCATCGGCTCGTAAATCACCCCGTTGTTGGACTGCATCCTCGTGTCGGGGGAGAAGGGGTTGAAGTTCCTCACCCAGGTCGACTGCTGCTCCATGTTGGCCGTCAGGAACACCGGCTTGTAGACGGCAGCGTGGGTGTCGGCCGTCGCGAGTTTCTCCGCCTGCGGTGTCTTGTGACAGCCGGCGACCACGAGCAGGGCGAACAGGACCGCGCCCAGAACAGCGCCACATCGCAGTGATTTCACGAGATACCTCCTTGGCCTCGCGGCTGCAGCATGCTGACCCGGCCACCGGCCCGCGATCTTCTCGGACACGAATGCCCGAGTCGACGGGCCGAAGGTGCCGGGACGCATACGACCGCCTGACGCCCGCCACGGCGGCCTCGCGCGAAAGAGGATCGGGCGGGGCGCGACCAATCCTCTTTCACGTGAAAACGAACTCTCGGTACAGCCAATGAGCGCAGGATGACCAAGCGCCCGAGAGTCCTGCCACAGTGCGGGGCACAGGTAGGTGATACAACCCTTTCCGCCTTCGCGCAAGGGCGAATCGTAAGAAATTTGCACGTGAAAAGCTCGGATTCCCGGCAGTTTAGCCCGAAATGAACGACACAGACCCAGGGCGAAGTCCGCCCCCACCCCAAAGCGACATAGCGAAGCCGCTTTGATGTCAGCTACCGGAGAGGCCCCGCGACGCGGGCGTGGATCGCTGAAGCCATCGATGGGTAACGGTTTCGTGCCTCGCTTCGTCTAGCTTTCTCGTGAAAACTGCCCTGTCTAGACAAGTCACCCGAGTCCGCATATTCTCAACGGGACCAATCCCGGCACCGGGCCAGGACGCACTGGCCTTCGGGCTGCCGGAGCCGAGTAAGGAGCGGAACATGGAGGGCAGTGTCCTTATTGGACAGTCCGGCGGCCCGACCGCCGTCATCAATGCGAGCCTCGCGGGGCTTGTCGAAGGCTGTCTGGAACGGCAACTGGGTGCTTCGATCATCGGTATGCGCCACGGCATCGAAGGCTTCATGGACGAGCGTCTCGTGGACCTCGGCAGGCAGCCCGCCGCCGTCCGCGCCGGGCTCAGGCGCACGCCCTCCTCGGTCCTGGGTTCGAGCCGACACAAACTTCGGGAGGAGGACTTCCCGCGCATCATGGAACTGCTGCGGGCCTACGATATCCGGTACCTGTTCCTGATCGGGGGCAACGACACCATGGACACGATTCACCGCATCGAAGACCGATGCCAGCGTGAAGGCTACGCGCTCCGCGGCATCGGCATTCCGAAGACGGTGGACAATGATCTGTTCGGCACCGACCACAGCCCGGGATTCCCCTCGGCGGCGCGCTACGTGGCGCTGTCGGTCCAGCAGGCGGGGCGCCTTGCGCGGGATATGCAGAAAGTGGATGCCTTTGTCGTTCACCAGACGGTCGGCCGCGAGGCGGGCTGGCTCGCCGCCGCCTCAGCGCTGGCCCGCCGGACGGAAGGGGATGCTCCCCACCTCATCTACCTGCCCGAACGACGGCTCAATCCGGAGCGGGTCATCGCCGACGTCACCGCATGCATCGACCGCTTCGGCTGGTGCTCGATCGTCTGCGGCGAGGGCGTCCTCTGGGAGGACGGGAACCCGGTCTCCGCCGCACGTGAGCGGGACCGCTTCAGCAATACGGAATTCGGCGCCATGGGCGGCGCGAGCGCGGCCCTCGGGTTGCACCGCCTGATCCGCGAGGCCACGGGCCTGCGGGGGGAGTTCCAGATCACGGAGTCCCTGCCCATGTGCGCCGACGACCGCGTCTCCGAACTGGATCGGGTGGAGGCCTACGAGGTTGGACGCCGGGCGGTGGACCTGGCGGAGGAAGGGCGGAGCGGGGTCATGGTGTCGATCGAGCGCAAGCCCGGCCCGGGCTACGCGGCCGGCTATGGCACGGTGCCCCTGTCGGAGGTGGCAGTGCGGGCCAAGCCGATGCCGGAGCAGTACATCGCTGAGGACGGTCACGATGTGACCGCTGCCTTCCTCGGGTATCTCCGCCCCCTGGTCGGGGCGCTGCCGGAGTACGCCGATCTCGAGCCGCTTGAGCCTGCGCGGACGCGGGCCAGCCGATGAAGGAGCCGTCATGAACAGTGTCGATCCCCTGCAGGGCCGCTATGCCCTGGTCCGCGAAATGCTTGAAGTCCCGGACTATGTCCGCGCCCTGGATGTCGGACGCATCGCCGCATTCGCCGACCGCGTGAAGGGCGAGCCGATTCTCCTCACCGGCGAGGGCTCGTCACGGATCTTTCCCGCGAAAAAGACGATGGCGGACGGCCTCAGGTGGCGTTACCGCGAGCGCCTGGTCACCGATGGCGCAACCCAGGCCCTCGAGTATGATCTCCGGGAGAGTTTCGTCTTCATTGCCTCCAATTCCGGGAAGACCAAGGAGGGGGTCAGGCTGCTGCGCCACCTCAAGCAGACGGGCTGCGCTGGCAGCGTCGGCGTCGTCGCCAACGCGGGCACCCCCCTCGATCTCGAACCCGACTTCTCCTACGTCCTCGGCTGCGGCCCTGAAAAGGCGGTCGCCGCGACCAAGAGCGTCGTCGAGCAGGCCCTCTTCTACGACATCCTGTTCCGATTGCGCAACGGAGCCGAACTTCCCGACCTGAGGCGCCTGGCGGACTGCATGGACGCGGCCCTGCGGGCCGAACTTCCGGCCCAGTTCATGCCCGCCCTCCTCGGGGGCGGGCTCATCGGCTGGGCCGGTCGGAACGACGGGGTCGCCGAGGAGCTCACACTCAAGACCAACGAAATCACCCGCAGAAAGGCCGATTTCCTCGAGGGCACCTATGCGGCCCACGGCATCGAGGAAGTCCTCGATGGATCGGATGTCGTCATCGTCATCGATCCCTTCGAGGCCGAGGAGGCCAAGTTCGAGGAAGTCCTCGTCCGGGGTGTCGGGCTCCCCGTTCTCGCGATTTCCGGCAGGCCGAGCCGCTTCCCGACCCTCCTCGTCCCGACCTACGGGGACTTCTCTCCCTACATCATGCTCTGTGCCGGCTGGAACCTCCTGGTCGCCGCCGGGATAGCCCTCGGCGTGGATCTCGACCACCCCGTCAGGGCCCGGAAGATCGGCAACGAGTTCCGGGGCTAGCGGCGTGGCCACGACTCCGCACCCGGCCGGCCGGCACGCCGGCGGAGCGCCACTCATATGTTTCGCATAACGCGGAGTTCCGTGGCCGGGCACGGCGGCCATCTCCTGTCGTCCGGCCGGGGAGACGAGCTTCACGTGCTGGACCTCGGCGGCACCGTGCGCGAACTGTCGCTCTCCGGCCCCGGAGGCGGGAGGGGCACGAGCCTCCTGGTCCGCAGCGAACTCGATGCGATCGAATACGATCCCCTGTTCCGGGGCCGGCTGCTCTTTCCCTTCAACGACCGGATTCCCGGCGGGCGTTATCGCTTCGGCGGCGCCGAACACCGGCTGCGGGTCAATTCTCCTGTGGACGGCTCGGCCATCCACGGCTTCCTGTACCGCCGCGTCATGGAGTGCGTCGGCGAGACTGCCGAGGAGGACTGCGCGAAACTCGTCCTGCGGGACCGCATCGGGGCAGCGGACGAGCCGGGCTACCCCTTCCCGATCTCGCTGCGCGTGGAATACGAACTCGGTCCCGGCCGCTGCCGCCTCGGCTTCAGGCTGCGCAACGTGGGGGATAGCGCCGCGCCCTTCGGCCTCGGCTGGCACCCCTATTTCAGCCTCGGCGTTCCGGCCGATGATCTCGTCCTGACTCATGGCGGGGAGCGTTTCGTGCCCGTGGGCGAGGACCTCCTTCCGCTCGGAGGCCTTGAGCCGGTGACGGGAAGCCCCTTTGACTTCCGCACGGGACGGCGCCTCGGAAAGGCCGCCCTCGACACGGCGCTCTGCGCCCCGGCAGACGGCCGCTGCACGCTGTCGCGTCCGGGCGGACCCGGGCTTGAGCTGGCCGCCGACCCAGCGCTCTTCGCCTTCACGCAGCTGTACATACCGCCGGATCGCCGCTCCGTTGCCCTGGAGCCCGTGAGCTCTCCGACCGACGCCTTCAACCGGCCCGAGCTCGGGCTCCCCGTCCTCGAGCCGGGGGAGGAGCGCCGCGGGTGGATTTCGGTGCGACTCCTGTGAGCCAGGTCCGACTCGATTGCGTCGTACCCGCCGCGGGCGCCTCGTCCCGCATGGGGAGTTTCAAGCCGCTGCTGCCCTTCGGACCGGGAACCCTGGTGGAACTGACTGTCGGGGTCGCCCTGGATGCGGGCTGCCGGGTTATACTGATCGTCGGCTATCGCGGCTCCGAGATCAGGCGGCTTTTCGACGGGAGGAAGGATGTCCTCGTCGTGGAGAATCCCGAATGGGCTCGCGGCATGCTCGGCTCGATCCAGACGGGACTCGGAAGCGTCGTCACAGGTCACTTCTTCACGATTCCCGCCGACATGCCCCTCGTGACGCCGGCTGTGTATGGCCGGCTCCGTGAGGCCCTGGAGGCGGGCCGGGCTGAGGAAGCCGCGACCGCCGGTATGGGCGGCGCGCCCGGTGCAGCCCCGGGAGTCGCTGCCAGTGCCGGCGCCGTCTCCTATTTCGCGGCCTCCTCGGGGCGCGCTGGCCACCCCGTGCTCATCCCCTCGGCCTGGATTCCCGATATTCTCCACCTCCCTCCCTCGGCCCGCATGCGCGACTTCCTTGAGACGCGGCCGCATCGTCTCGTGGAGGCCTTCACGGACGCAGTGCTCTCCGACATGGATCGCCCCGCCGAATACGAGGCCGGCCTCGCCCGCTTCGATCCACGCGCACCCTGATGCCTCCCCGGCCTTCCAGGCCACAGCGCTACGAAAATTGGACTGGCAAACATCCTGCTGTATTGGCTATTGTGCCCTGACCAATCCGCGCTAGACTCGAAGCTGGAGGTGATGCATGGACCCCATCATGTCAGCAGTTGCGGGCAGGGCCACGAAGTCGGAAATCCGGGAGCTTCTGAAATGGACCCGTCGCTCCGACGTCATCTCCTTCGCCGGCGGTCTGCCCGATGCCTCGCTCTTTCCGATCGACGAGCTTGTGCGGCTTTCGGAACAGGTCCTGCGGACCAGGGGCTACCACGCCCTCCAGTACGGCCCCACCCCGGGGGAGCCCGACATGATCGAGGCTCTCGTCCAGCATATGCGGGACTATGACGAGGAGGCGGACGGGAACCGGATCTGCGTGACGGCGTCCTCGCAGCAGGGCCTCGATCTTGTCAGTCTCCTGTTCATCGACGAGGGCTCGCCCATCATCGTGGAACTCCCCTCGTATATCGGGGCCATTCAGGCCTTCAGCCGCTCGGGAGCCGACATGCGAGGGGTCGCGCTCGAGGAGGACGGCATCGACCTCGAGGGCCTCGGCCGCGTGCTCAATGAACTTGACCGGGAGGGCCGGCGCCCGCGTTTCATCTACGTGATCCCCGACTTCCAGAATCCCTCCGGCGTCACGATGAGTGTGGAGAAACGGCGCGAGCTGATTGCAATCGCCCGGGCCCGATCGATTCCGATCGTGGAGGACTCCCCCTACCGGGAGGTCAACTTCACGGGCGCCACCTTGCCGAGCATATGGACCCTGGCGGGCGGGGAGGGAGTCATCCTCCTCAAGACCTTCTCGAAGATGCTCTTCCCCGGCATGCGGCTCGGCTGGATCGCGGCGGGCCAGCCCTGGATGGACAAACTCATCATGCTCAAGCAGTCCGTGGATCTCTGCACCGCCTCCTTCACCCAGTTCATCGTCGCAGACTACCTCCGGGAAGGCAGGATGCGCGACACCATCGCCCGGGCCATCGACTGCTACCGTCCAAAGAAGGACGCCATGCTTGCCGCGCTCGGGAGCGCCATGCCTGCGGGGACGCGGTGGTCCAGGCCCTACGGAGGCATGTTCCTCTGGGTCGAGCTGCCGGCGGGGATCGGGGCCGAGTCGATGTTCGAGCGGGCCGCCGGACGCGGCGTGGTCTACGTCAAGGGCCGCCAGTTCCACTGCGACGGCTCGGGAGCCGGAACCCTGCGCCTGAACTACTCCTTCCCCTCGGTGGAGCAGATCGAGCGGGGTATCGAAATCCTGGGGGCCGCCACGGCCGAGGAGCTGGAGGCCCACGCGAAAGCCGCGGCGACCACGGCTGCTCCCCGGACTGCTGGTGGCCCGGGAGCTTCCCGGCCCGCCGCGACCGCATCACTCGGGGAGTATCCTGCCCGATAGGGCGGCCCATGCTCCTCCTCAAGCTCGAGAGCGGGGCCCGTGAGCCGATCTACCGGCAGATCGTGCGCCAGATCGTCGACCTTGTCGAAAGCGACGCGCTGCTCGAGGGCGAGGCTCTTCCCCCGAGCCGCGAGCTCGCCGAGCGCCTCTCCGTGAGCCGCTTCACGGTCGCGCAGGCCTATCGCGAGCTCTGGGCCAAAGGCTACGTGGATTCGCGGCCCGGTTCCTACACGAAAGTGAGGAAGCGACCCAAGCTCGCCGTGGGAAGGGAGGCGCGCGAGCGGGATGAGTCCGGACTCGACGATCGCTTCTCGGCCGGCGCGCGCGCCCTGGACCAGCTCGGGTCCCTCGCCCGTTTTCCGGTCGACAAGCGGGGCGGCGCGGAGCTCATCGATTTCGCCCCGCTCGCGCTCGACACGAGACTCTTCCCCGTGGACGCGATGCGGACCAGCTTCGACCGCGTGCTCACCAAACGGCACGCGACCCTCCTCAATTACGCCGACCCCGCCGGCTACGCGCCGCTCAGGGAATACATCGCCGCCCGGATGCGCATGCACGCCGTCGAGGCCGAAGCCGACGAAGTCCTCATCACCCACGGCAGTCTCCAGGGACTCGACCTGCTCGCGAGACTCTTCGTGGACCCCGGGCGGAGCGTGGCGATCGAACAGCCGACCTTCTCGAGCGTGATGCCCCTGTTCGCGGTGCGGGGCGCCCGCATCGGGGCCGTGCCCATGGGCCCGGAGGGCATGGATCTCGACGCTCTCGAAGCTCTGATCCGCGAGCGTCTCGGGCGTATGGACGAGGTTTCGCTCATCTACTCCATCCCCACCTTTCACAATCCGAACGGGATCACGACCGGCCAGCCTCACCGTGAGCGCCTGCTCGCCCTCTGCGAGCGCTACCGAATCCCCCTCGCCGAGGACAGCTTCCAGGAGGAGATCACCTACTTCGGCAAGGCGGTACTCCCTTTGAAATCGATGGATACCCACGGACTCGTGTTCTACCTCGGCTCCTTTTCCAAGGTCCTTTTCCCCGGTGTCCGTGTCGGCTGGGTCCTGGGAAGGCGAGACTGCATACGGCGGCTCAGCCTGCTCAAGCGCGTCGAGGACATCTCCTGCAGCCCCTTCGTGCAGGCCGCGCTTCACCATTTCTGCGAGAGCGGGGCCTACGAACTGCATCTGCGACGCGTCAATCGGGCCTTCGCCAAGCGCATGGCCGTGGCCATCGAGGCGCTCGAGCGTCACCTGCCGCGCGACCTCGCCTCATTCGACGTTCCGTCGGGCGGCTACCTCATCTGGATCCGGCTTGCAGGCCTGCGCCTGAGCGAGGCAGAGCTCCTGGGCCGGCTGCGGAGCGCCGGCGTGTCGGCGGCCCCGGGAAGCCTCTTCTTCGCCTCGCCCGAGGAACTCCGCCGAGCCGCCGGGGAGACCGGGGGCTCCGCCGCGGCCGGGGGAGGGGAGGCGGCGGCCCGCTTCCTTCGGCTCTCCATCTCCTCCCTCGATGCGGCGGAGATCGAGGAGGGCATCCGGAGGCTGGGCACCGCGCTTTCGAAGCTCCGCTGATCCGGCGGCAGCGGCGTGGGCTGCACCACCGGGAGCGCCAAAGGCGCTGGCCCGAGCGCCGGTCCAAGCGCCGCGCCTGGTGCCGCCCCTGTCGCCGGTCCAAGTGCTGCCCCGGGCGCCGCCCCTGGCGGACAAGTTTATTGCATGACCCGAATAAGATTGTCCATTTACGCGCGACTGTCGCGAGCGGATACTCCTAGCCATGAAAACAGGGCGATCCATCGAATCTGCATACTCACTTGCTCGTGAGCGATTCGCCGAGCTCGGCATCGATGTCGAGGCGGCCATGTCCGCTGCCGATTCCGTTCCCCTCTCGATCCACTGCTGGCAGGGTGACGATGTCGGCGGATTCGAGAGCGAGGGGGCGACGCTCAGCGGCGGCGGGATACAGACGACGGGCAACTATCCCGGAAAGGCGCGAAACATCGCCGAGCTGCGCTCGGACCTCGAGGAGGTCCTCTCCCTGGTGCCCGGGGTGAAGCGCGTCAACCTCCACGCCAGCTACGGCGAGTTCGGCGGCAAGCGGATCGACCGTGACGCCATCGAAGCGCGGCACTTCTCGGGCTGGCTCGACTGGGCGCGCTCGAAGGAGCTCAGGCTCGACTTCAACGCGACCCTCTTCTCCCATCCCCTGGCTGCTGACGGCTACACGCTCTCGCACCGGGACGCCTCGATCAGAAAATTCTGGATCGAGCATACGAAGCGGGCCCGGAGGATCGCCGCGGAGCTGGGAAGGGCCCAGGGCGGAGCCTGCGTCCACAACCTCTGGATTGCCGACGGGGCCAAGGACAGCCCGGTCGACCGGGCAGGATACCGGGGCCGGCTCATCGAGGCCCTGGACGAGATCTTCACCGAGACTTTCCCCGACGGCCTTATCGAGGATGCGGTCGAGGGAAAGCTGTTCGGGATCGGGTCGGAGTCCTTTGTCGTCGGCTCTCACGATTTTTACATCGGTTACGCAGTGTCGCGAAAGCTGTTCCTCACCCTGGACATGGGGCACTACCACCCCACGGAGAGTGTCGCGGACAAGATCAGCGCCCTCCTCCCCTTTGTGCCGGGCCTCCTCCTCCACGTGAGCAGGGGCGTGCGCTGGGATTCGGATCACGTCGTGACCCTCGGCGACGAGCTCGGCGAACTCTGCAGGGAGCTCGTGCGTTCGGGGCAGCTCGGTCGCGTTCGCGTCGGCCTCGACTATTTCGATGCATCGATCAACAGGATCGGAGCCTGGGTGCTCGGCGCCCGCGCGACGCGGAAGTCACTCCTGGCGGCCCATCTTGAGCCCCGCGCGGCTCTCCTCGCCGCCGACGGAGTCGGGGGCGGAGTCGGAGTCGGGGCCGGCGACGGCTTCGCGAGACTGGCGCTGCTCGAGGAGGCCAAGTCCCTGCCGTGGAGCTCGGTGTGGGACGAGTACTGCAGGCGGGCCCAGGTGGCACTCGATTCGGAGCTCATCAAGTCCGTCCAGGCCCACGAGCGCGACGTGCTCGCCAAGCGGCGGTGATGATGGCCGGTCTTGACGCTCTCGTGGAACTCTCCCGCCGGTACGGACGCGACCCAGACTGGGTGCTCGCGGGAGGCGGCAACACCTCGTTCAAGGCGGGAGGGCGGCTCTTCGTAAAAGCTTCCGGCAGCTCCCTCGCCGACATCGACGCCGCGGGCTTCTGCTCCATCGAGCTCTCCGCCCTCGATCGGCTGTGGAGCGCCAGCTACCCCGAGGACGCCTCGGCCCGGGAGGCAGCCGCGCTCGCCGACCTCATGGCCGCGCGCTCGGAAGGCGAGACCAAGCGGCCCTCGGTGGAGACCATGCTGCATGGACTCTTCCCCCAGGCCTACGTGGTGCACACCCATCCCGCTGCGGTGAACGGGATCACCTGTTCGCGCGGGGGCCGGGCGGTCTTCGAGCGCCTGTTCGGCGACGAGGGCATCTGGGTCCCCTTCGTGGACCCGGGCTACGTGCTCGCCAAGGCGGTGCGGACCGAACTGGAGCGCTTCCGCTCCCGCGCCGGCCATGCCCCCGGCCTGATGTTCATGGAAAACCATGGTCTCCTCATCGCGGCGGAAAGCCCCGGCGAGCTGCGGAATCTCGCCGACCGCGTCATGGCACGGGTCCGTTCCGAGGAAACCCGCCTGCCCGATCTCGGCGCCCGTGCCGTGGATCCCCGGTCCGTCGCCACGGCGACGATCGCGCTCGCCACGCTGGCTGGTCCGGCCGTCTCCCTCCGCTTCCGGGCAGACGGCGAAATCCTCGCCCGGAGCGCCTCCAGGAGCGCCTTTGCCCCCCTCTCCTCGGCCTTCACTCCCGATCACATCGTCTACGCCGGGCATGAGTTTCTCTATGTCGACAGCGGGGAGGGAGAGCCGCTTGGACGGGTTCTCGAATCGGGCTGGCGCGAGTACGAAGGGCGGAACGGCAACCCGCCGCGCATCGTCCTCGTCAGGGCGCTCGGCGCCTTCGCCTGCGCGGCCGGTCCGGCCGCTGCAGAGACAGCCCTGGAGCTCTTTGTCGACGCCTGCAAGATCGCCGCCTACGCGGAGAACTTCGGCGGCGTCTCGCACATGGCCAGGGAGAAGATCGACTTCATTCGGAACTGGGAAGTTGAGCGCTATCGCAGCGCCGTCGCCAACCGCAGGTAGCAGGGGGGAGTGATGCAGCGAGTCGCCTTCACGATGAAACTCAAGCCGGGCTTCGAGGAGGAGTACCGCCGGAGACATGACGAGATCTGGCCGGAGCTCTCGGCCCTGCTCAGGGACGCCGGCATCTCGGACTATTCGATCTTCCTCGACCCCGAAAGCCTCGTGCTTTTCGCCGTCCAGAAACTCGCGCCGGGCAACAAGGCCTCGACCCTCTCATCCACTGCGCTCATGCGGCGCTGGTGGGAGTACATGAAGGACCTCATGGACACGAACCCGGACAGCTCCCCCGTCTGCAAGGACCTGGTGGAAGTCTTCCATCTCGACTGACGCGCCGGCACCACCCTCGGAGGCCCGGAGCCTTGGCTTGCCGGGCCCCGACTCCTCGCATAGAATTGACGGTACCGGAGGTGCGAGACGGGCGAGACCAAGGACTTCTTCCGCTATCTAGCCTACAGCGAGGAAGACGAGAAATGGCGCATCGTCTGTACTGATGCGGGCCGATGCGAGATCGGGCCGCGCACGGAATACCCTCCCAACAAGGACGCCCATCCCCGGAGATTCAAATCCGTGGCGGTGGGGCGGGTGCTCAACGAATACCAGGTCATCTACATAACCAAGGGATCGGGCTCTTTCGAAACCAACGGGACCGCGTACCGGCTGGGGCCGGGCTCGGTCATGTTTGTCTTCCCCGGCGTGCGCCATGTCTACAAGCCCGATTTCGAGGTCGGCTGGACCGAGCACTGGGTCGGCTGCCGGGGCAGCTACGCCGACAACCTCGTGGCCCAGAACTTCCTCTCCCCGGCCCGGCCCGTCTTCGAGATCGGGCTCCAGAACCGGGTGCTCGACCTGTTCGAGCGCGTCCTCGATCTCGTCCGCGATCAGGAGCCGCTGTACCAGATACGGGCGAGCTCCCTCATCCTCGCCCTGGTCGCCGAAATCCTCGCCTGCGACCGCAAGGCGGCGCAGTACAGCCACTCCGAGCGGCTCGTCCAGAAGGCCAAGTTCCTCATGGAGGAGAACATCTACGGGGAGATCAACCTGCTCGCCATCTGCGAGGCGCTCGGGGTGAGCACCTCGCATCTCAACGAGGTCTTCAAGTCCTACACTTCGATGACGCCGTACCAGTACTTCATCAGCATCAAGGTGCAGAAGGCCAAGGAGCTCCTCGAGCGGAACAATCCGGTGATCAAGGAAGTCGCCTTCCGTCTCGGGTTCAAGGACGAGTACTACTTCTCGCGCCTGTTCAAGAACAAGACCGGGGTCTCGCCCTCGCGCTGGGGCCTCCACCCCACGGGGCCGGCCGAGGAGCTCTCCGAGGAGCCCCGGGAGCCGCAATAAAAAGAAGGGCGAGCCCGGGGGCCCGCCCTTCCGTGTTCCCGACGGGGTGCCGACAGGCGCCGCTTCGGGCAGCCTGCCGACCACAACCCGTCGGACCCTTGACTAGTAGACGGTCTTCCAGTCGCCGATATTCTTGGCGTCGAACTTGAAGGGGGGCCCGAGCAGGACTTCGGTGCCGCCGTCGGGGGCCTTGGTGATGGTGTAGTTGCCGAGCCTGCCGGCCGCGAACTTGTCGCCGACCGCGCCCTTGATCGTCCCCTTCACGAGGGCGGTCGCCACGTAGGAACCGAGGTAGCCGACGTCGATCGGGTTCCAGAGGAACATGTAGGGGCAGACGCCGTTTTCGATGTAGGTCGCCATCTCCGAGGGAAGCCCGAGACCGGTCAGGAAGACCTTGCCTTTGAGGCCCTTGTCGGTGAGAACCTTGCCCGCCGCGGCGATGCCGACGGTGGTCGGGGCGATGATGCACTTCAGGTTCGGATAGGCCTTGAGCAGACCTTCGGTCTCCGACACGGACTTGTCGCGGAGATCGTCGCCGTAGGCTACCTTCACGAGCTGCACGTTCTTGTACTTGGGCAGCTGAAGCTCCTGCTTCATGTAGCTGATCCAGAGATTCTGGTTCGAGGCCTGGCTGGTCGCGGAGAGGATCGCGATCTGGCCCTTGCCGCCGATCATGTCATAGGCGGCCTGGACGAGGGTCTGCCCGATCTTCACGGAGTCGGCCTGGTTGACGTGGGTCAGGCGGGCCGCCGGGTTGACCGAGGAGTCGAGGGAGAAGACCTTGATGCCGGCTGCCGTGGCCTGCTGGAGGACCGGCGTCAGCGCGTCGAAGTCGTTGCCGACGATGCAGATCGAGGCGACCTGCTGGGCGATCAGCTGCTGGATGATCGCGATCTGGGCCTCGGCCGTCGGCTGGTCCGGCGCGCGGAGGATGGCCTGGAAGCCCTGCTCCTCGATGCCGGTCTTGAAGCCGGACATCTGCTTCTCCCCGTAGGGATTGCCCGTGTTCTTGAACACGATGGCGTAGCTCTGCGCGACAAGGCTTGTCGCCGCGATGGCCGTGATCGCGAGGACCATGACCATCTTCACGAGGGACTTTCTCATCTGAAGCCTCCTATCACTTTTCGTCCGGCGTCCTACCGCGATCCGGTTTAATGGCGCGCGGCGACGACGGGCGTGGAATCCTGCCACCAAGGCGGACGTTGAGCACCAGGACCGAGAGAATGAGCAGCGAGCCGATGATGATGAGCAGAACGTTGGCAGTCGTGTTGACCAGGCCGAGACCGTAGTTCAGATAGCCGATGATGAACACCGCGAGGATGGGCCCGCCGATCCGGCCCGACCCCCCCGAGGTGCTCACGCCGCCGAGCACGACCATCGCGATGACCGAGAGCTCGTAGCCCTGCGCCACGTTCGGCCGGGTGGAGCCCATCCGCGAGGTCAGGAAGAGCGCGGTGAAGCCCGCCATCAGGCCGGTGAGCGCGCTGACCCAGACGATGACCGAATCCGTCCTGATCCCGGAGTAGCGGGCCGCCGTCAGGTTGTTGCCCATCGCGAAGACCTTGCGGCCGAAGCTCGTCCTGTGGAGCAGAAGCCCGAAGGCGAGCGCGCAGACCGCGAAGACGATGAGTATGAAGGGCACGTGATGGAAGTTGCCCCAGGCGAGGTAGTTGTACCATTGGGGGAAGTGCCCCGATGCCTGGTCCTGGAGAATCACGTAGGCGATGCCGCGATAGATGATCATCGTGGCGAGCGTCACGATGACGGCGGAAAGCTCCTTGAACCTGACGAGGATCAATCCGTTGAACAGGCCGCATGCCGTGGCCACGACCAGGCAGAGCAGCATGGCCAGCGGCATGGGCAGGCCCGCGTTGAAGCCGACCGCCATGGTGACCGCCGACAGGGCCACCGTGGAGGCCACCGAGATGTCGATATTGCCCAGGATGATCACGAAGGTCATGGGCATCACGAGGAAGGCCATGTCGAGGAAGGAGTTGGTCGAGCCGATGAGCGCCCGGAAGTTGAGGTAGTAACGCGACAGCCCGCTGTTGATGACGTTGACGAGGAGGAAGATGAGGACGAGGAGCCACTCCCACTGGAAGAAGAAGCGCTTGAGGCTCCTCGGCCGGTCCAGGCTGATTGTTCGTTCCGACATCTGGTGCTGCCTTATATGGCGCGCTTGCGCAGGGCAAGCCGCAGGTTGTTACGCTTCACCGCGACATTGGTGAGTACCGCGGCGAGGATGACGACGCCCTGGATGAACTGCTGGAGGAAGGGCGAGACGTTGATCAGGGGCAGGGCGTTGTTGAGCATGCCCAGGAGGATCGTGCCGAGGATGAGACCCGAGACCTTGCCGGAGCCCCCCGAGATGCTGACGCCGCCGAGCACGCAGGCCGCGATGACGTTGAGCTCGTAGCCCATGGCCGTGTCGCCCTGGGCGGAGGCGAACTTGCTCACCCAGAGCACCCCGGCGAGTCCCGCGAGGAGGCCCATCGTGGCATAGACCAGCCACAGCAGCCGCCGCCTCGGTATGCCGGAGACGTCCGCGGCCTCGGGATTGGAGCCGATGGCGTAGATCCGCCGCCCCGTCTTGGTGTGGTTCACGAAGTACCAGAAGAGGAGGAAGATCACCACCGCTATCAGCACGAGGTTGTTGATGCCGAGGGTCGAGCCGGTCGAGAGAGCCTTGAAGCCGTCCGACATCTGGTAGGCGCTGACCCAGGCCCCCTTGCTCTCGATGAAGGTGAGCCCGCGCACGATGTTCATGAAACCCAGAGTCGCGATGATCGGCAGCACGTTGAAGCGGGCCACGAGGAGCCCGATGATGGAGCCGATCACGAAGCCGACGGCCATGCCCTCGAGCACCGCGAGGAGGGGACTCATGCCGGGCACCGCCATGCCGGTCAGGGCGCTCGTCATGCCCGCGAGGGCTATGGTGGCCCCGATGGAGAGGTCGATGCCGCCGGTGATGAGGACGAGCATCATGCCGACCGCCAGGATGCCCAGGATG
>DATJQN010000003.1:0-18411 GCA_035505775.1 Rectinemataceae bacterium
GGGCCTCTTCCTATGAATTTGGTTGACGTCGGGGCTCTATAAGGCTACAAAAGATGCCGATATCCTAGCTGGAGAACCCTGACCAATGACGTATCGGACAACGCGGAACCTGGTCGAGGCCGGAGCGACGGCGGCTGCGGCCATCGCCTTCCTCGTCGTGCCCTTCGAGGTAGCCGCAAATCTCAGCCCGGTTGCCGCTGCCCTCATCGGAGCCGCGGCCTTCGTGGCCCTCTTCGCCATCCGCGATTCCCTCGTGGGCACCGTGGACCGCGCCGTCTACCGGGCCCGCTTCCGGCGGCCCGAAACCCGGATCATTCTCGAGTTTGCCGAGCGGATCGGGACGGCCTTCACGATCCTGGACCTCGTGGACGCTGTGCGCGAGAAGCTGGAAAAGCCCGCGGACATGGGAGCGATCCTGGTCCGGTCCAACACCTGGGAAGTGATCTACCAGAGCCCGACTGCCGCCGCCACGGATCCGCGCACGCTCGAGGCGCTCGAGCAGAACTTCCGCGAATGGTCGGAGGGCTTCTGCTTCATAAACCAGGACTTCGGACTGACCTCTTCCAACGAAGGTGCGCGCGGCTTCTTCGTCAACTCGAAGGGCTTCTATTTCTTCGTCTTCACCTGGCTGTGCTCGCACATCGAGCTGGAGGCCTTCCGGACCCTGTATGGAGAGCTCCGGATATACTTCGACCGAGTCATCACGATCTCGGATCTCTTCGAGGTGGCGTCCCTCTCGAAGGAGTGGGAGCTCATCGCCGAGACGCAGCGCTCCTTCCTGCCGCGCACCCTCCCCACCGTGGAAAAGCTGGACCTCTCCGTAATCTACCGCCCCCTCGTCAATGTCTCGGGTGACTACTACGACGTCATCAAGATCGATGAGGACAGGACCCTCATGGTGGTCGGCGACGTGTCGGGCAAGGGCCTCGCCGCCGCCCTGATCATGGGCATCATCGTCAACACGATCCGGGTCGCCAAGGACAAGGCCGACCTCGAGAGCCTCATACGCAGCGTCGACTCGTCGGTGCGGGAGATGGGGTTCGACGACAAGTACACGGTCATCTTCATGGGCGTCGTGGATACGAAGGCCAGGGTCCTGCGCTACGTGAACGCCGCCATGGCCGATCCCATAATCATTTCCCAGACCGCCCTCGGTCCGAGGGTCAAGCGGCTCGAGCCCACGATGGGTCTCGTCGGCCTGGTCCCGATCGAGTCCATCGGCGTGGAGGAGCTGCCGCTCCGTACGGACGAGATCATCCTTCTCGCCTCGGACGGCGTGACCGAGGTGACCGACGATTCGGGCGCCCGGCTCGGCGAGATCGAGCTCTTCGACAAGACGCTCGCGCAGGCCTCGAGGCTGAACGCCGCGGAGTTCGTGTCCAACGTCTCCGGAATGCTCTACTCGTACATCGGCGATCGCCCGCTCAAGGACGACGTCACCATTCTCGCCGCGAAGGTGGGCAGGCTATGGGACTGACAATACTCGCCTTCCTCGCCGTTCCGGCCTTCATCGTCAACTTCCGCTTCGCCCGGAGCCGTGGGCGGGGCTCGACGGCCGGACGCGTCGTCGAGGCCCTCAACCTCTTCCTGGCAGGCTTCGCCCTGCTCCAGGGGTTCGAGTTCCTCATAGCCGTCCCCGACGCGGGAGACCTCCCGCTCTATGTTGACCGCGTCTCCCTGGCCTTGCTCATAGGCGCCCACGCCCTCCTCATCCTCCTGGTGCTCGAATTCCCGGTGCAGGCCCCGCGGGCCGTCCGCGTGGCCGGCAGTCTCCTCATGGCGGCGGCCGCTTCCTATGTCGTCTATCGCGTCCTGTTCTCCTACGATGTGGTCGCCAACGTCGTGCGCAAGGGGAACGAGATCATCCGCATCGAGGGCCGGGAGTTCCGTCCCTTCATCCACGGACAGGCCCTCGTCGCGTTGGCGGCGTCGATCGTGCTCGCCCTGCGTGCCTTCGCGGACCGCAGCCGCATCCACCGACAGCGCTCCGCGGTGGCGCTGATCGGCGTGCTGCTGGGCTCGGCGCTCATCTGGTTCCTCTCCGGCGCTCTGCCCTATCGGTCCGGATTCAGCGCCACCTACGTGCTTCTGCCCATCGCCGCAGTCATCCTCGGCTCCCTGGCCACCTACGGCTTCTATCTCTCGCGCATATTCGACTGGCCCACCATCGGCCGGACCGCCCTCTCCTATCTCGCGCTGATGGCGGTGGTGGGCATTCCGACCGGTGCGGCACTGGCCTTCCTGATCTTCCTCCGCCTGATCTCCCCGCTGGTGCCGATAGTCGGCACCCCGATCCTCTTTCTCATAGCCTGGACCCAGGCGCGGCGCTTTATCAGCCGTTTCCTCGCGCGCTCCATCCGTCGCGATGACTATCGCGAAGAGCTCGAGAGCGCCCTGTCCCATGTCGACATGTCCGCCGGACGCGACGTCGTGCTGGACGAGCTGTACCGACTCCTCTCGGAGGCCCTCGATTTCATCGATTTCACGGTCCTCATAGAGGACGACCGCGGGATTCTCCGCGCCGTCTTCGCGCCCACCGGCGCAAGAACCTCGATCGACCGCGGCACGCCCCTGGCCGAGGCCCTGGAGCGCTCGCCCGCTTCCGTTCTGCTCAAGACAGAGACGATAGCCGACCCGGCCTACGTCGAGTCCCGGGCGGAAATCATGGGCCTCTTCGAGACGCTGCGCGCCGAGGCACTGATTCTCATCCGCGAAGGCAGGCGCGTCATCGGCATATTCTCCTTCGGGGCCCGGCGCACGGGCGCCGACTACACCTATTACGACTACGACACCTTCCGGTCCATCTACGGCAAGCTGTTCGTATTCGCCTACTATCTCAAAAACGTCGCGCGGGAATCGATTCTCCACACGGTGGACCGGGAGCTCGCCCTTTCGGATCAGATCATCCGCTTCGCCCTCGAGAAGGTGGACAGGGTGGACCATCCCAAGGCCGATGCGGCCTGGGCCACGCGCTCGACGCGCCGCCTGGGCGGCGACTTCATCGACTTCGTGCGCTTGTCCAAGGACCGCTGGTTCTTCGTCATGGGAGACGTGTCGGGCAAGGGTCTGTCCGCCTCGATGAACATGCTGATCCTCAAGTCGATGGTACGCACCTTCCTCAGAGTCGAGAAGGATTTCGTGGGCCTCGTCTCGCGCGTCAACAGTTTCATCAAGGAAAACCTGCCCCGAGGAACCTTCTTCGCGGGGATTTTCGGCTATTTCGATTTTGCGAAAGACGCCTTCTACTACATCAACTGCGGTGTGCCCACGGTACTGCTCTACTCGCCGAGCTTCGATACCTTCATCGAGGTGCAGGGCGAGGGCAAGGTGCTCGGGTTCGTCCGCGACATTTCCAAGTCGCTCAAGCCCCGCAAGCTGGTCCTCCCGCCCGGCTCGGCTCTCGTGGCCACCACGGACGGCGTCACCGACAGCGAGAGCCTTCGGGGCGAGCGCTTCGGTAAGGAACGTCTCAGACGCTCCGTGCGCGACCGACTCGGCTCGAGCGCCCGCGCCATCGCCGACGGCGTCATCGGGGACCTCCTCGAGTTCACCGATCAGAAGCAGGAAGACGATATCACCCTCCTTGTCATGAAACTCAGCCCCAGGAGCGCCCAATGACCCAGCTCGACGTGACGGTACGCAGGGAAGACAGCTACGATCTCCTTCTCGTGTCCGGTCCGGTGAACAGCTATACGTTCACCGAGTTCCAGGAGAAGGTTTTCAAATCCGTGGCGGCCGCGAATGTCATCATCGACATGGAAAAGGTGACCACGCTTTCCTCGGCGGGCATCGGTGTGCTGATGGCCGCCCTGGACGACGCCGAAGCGGCCGGCAAGAAGCTCGCCCTGCTCAGGCCCTCGGAGATCGTCAAGCTGGCCCTCGACTCCACCGGTTTCAGCGAACGCTTCCCGGTCATACAGAACATCAAGGAATTCTGATGCCGACAGCCTCGAATGAGCGGGGATCGATGCGACGCGGCGAGGCCACTCTGTTCCTCGACGCCAGCCCGACCTCGGTTCTCGCTCTCGAGGACTTCGTCGACGCTCTGGAGTTCCTGAGCCGTCGCGAGCGTGATCGCCTCAAGCTGGCCGGCGACGAGATTCTGGACAATCTCATTCGGCACTCGGCCCCGCTCCAGGGCGCGGGAATCGCGGTCCGGGCCGCCCGCCGCGGCGATCGGATTTTCCTGGGATTCTTCTTCCGCTCTCCAGGCTTCGCGAGCTTTGCCGCGCGCTGCGCCGATCCCCTGCCCCTCTTCGATCCGACGAACCGTCGCTGGCGCGGCATCGGCATGGTCATGTGCCGGAACCTGGCTGAGTCGATCAGCCTCAGGCCGGGCAGCCTCGTGGACCGGATCTTCATGGTATTCCTGCCCGAAACCGACACGAAAGAGAGCAGCCCGTGGCGGCAGGATGGCTGGGTACACCGCGTGCGCTGTCGGGGCGGCCCCTCCTCGGCCACGCTGGTTGGGAAATAGTTGCCCAGGCCTCGGCAGGCTTTTCCCATCGATGCCAACTTCCCTGTCGTGCCGGTCGGCAACCTAGCCCCGACCTGTGCGGCGCGTTCCATGCAGCGCAGCTGCCACGCTGACAATAAAGCTTACCCTGTAATCAAATAATGCGGGGAACGAGTCGATCGACTCGGGAGAATCAGAGCCTGGAACGGCAGGAGTCTGGCTCGTAAGGATTGGCACGGTCCTTGCAAATGTGGAGGTACTGGTTCGGACCTCACCGCGCGCAGGCGGGTGTCACCGATCCAGCGCCGACGCGTGGCGTCGGCAGACCGGTACCACAGGAGTACACAATGAATAGGACTGTCATCGTTCTGGTCGTGGCGCTCGCGACCGCCGGCGCTCTCTTCGCCCAGCAATCCGTTCCGGCGCAGGGAGCACAGAATCAATTCCCCGGTCCGGAATATGGCCGGATGATGGGAGGCTTCGGCGAGCCGTGGGCCGGACCGGGAGGACCGCAGGCTGGGCTGCAGAGCGCTTCGATCGAAGGCAAGCTCGTTTTCATCGATGACTATCCGGCCGTGCAGACCAAGGACAAGACCTACATCGTCCGCATGCCCCGTTTTTACTACTACGCCTATACCGACAACATCCGCGAGGGCACTTCGATGAAACTCCAGGGTTACGTGCTCCCGACCTTCCCCGGCCAGGACAAGCCTTTCTTCATGGTGAAGAGCGCGACCATCGGCTCGAAGACCTATGACTTTTCGAGCGGAATGCCGGGGCCAGGCGGACTCCAGGGACGCGGACAGCGCGGCGGGATGATGGGCGGCTGGGGCCCCCAGGGCGGCTGGTAAGGACCTGGGGCTGCCTCGCCCAGCGCTCACAGGAACGCGGGCAGCCATGCGGCGGGGCGGTCTTCCGGCAGGAAGGCCGCCCGCCCCGGTGTCAGGCGTGGGTGATCAGCCCCACGGCGCCGGGGCCTACACGGAATTCATACCGCGACCGGGCCCCCGAAAGGACTAGTGCCCTTCTCCCCGGGCCATGGCGGCACCGTGGAGCAGCAGAGGCGCCAATAGGCCGGCGCAGAAACGTGCAGCGCGCTCGCTGCCGGGCAGATTGACCAGGTATTGGGAGCCGCGCATCCCCGCATAGCCCCTCGAGAATACGGCGGTCGGGGTCTCCTCCAACGACTTCAGGCGAAGGAAGTCGGCAATGCCCGGCATCTCGCGATCGCAGAGCGCCCGCGTGACTTCCGGCGTGACATCTCTCGGCGAGGGTCCGGTCCCTCCCGTCGTCAGGACCCACTCGGCTCCGGAGGCATCCAGGAGCGCTTCCCGAATCTTGTCGGCCTCGTCCGGGACGACGCAGCGCTCCACTGAAAGCTCTGGCAGCTGGCTGCGGAGCACTTCCTCGATCGCAGGGCCTGAGCGATCCTCGTAGACGCCGCGGGAAGCCCTATCCGATACGGTAATGACCGCGATCCGCATTGCTGACCGTCCCCCCCTTGATGACCCGAGCGAACACTCCGCGCCTCGGCATCACGCAGTCTCCGACAAGAGCGCGAATCTCGCAGGCGCTGTGACACTCTTTCCCGATCTTGGAGAGTTCGAGCAGGGCCGTGCCGAGTTCGATCCGCGTTCCCAGGGGCAGTTCGTGAAGCCGAACGCCCCTCGTCGTGATGTTTTCGGCAAAGTCCCCGGGCTTGAGCTCCGTAAGCCGCGCGGCCCGCGGCGCTGCAGGCGCGGTCGCGCCCCGCGCTGCCGTCTGCTCGGGCCCCCCCCCTTCCGTCGCGCGTTCCTCCCGCTCGCCGTAGGCGCCGCAGAGCGTCGCCGAGGCGGCTTCGATGTCCTCGACCGCGAGAAGGGAAACCTGACGATTTTCTATCAGCCCCTCGTGCGCGTCCCCGGCCACACCCCTTCCCGCTTCGAGTTCGATGGTCGGTACCGGCCTCTTCCGCGTCCCGGTGCGCTGGGACACGTTGAGCGAAACAATATCAAACCAGCCTTCGCCCGCAAGCTCTCCGCTCACAGCTCCTCCTTGGTCTTCTCCAGGAGCCGCAGGTCCTGTATCCGCATCGTCTTGTCCACCGCCTTGCACATGTCGTAGATGGTCAGCGCGGCCACTGAAACCGCGGTCAGCGCCTCCATCTCGATCCCGGTCTTGTCGCTGCACAGGGCGGCGGCGCGGATCTCCACGCCCCCGTCGGTGAGCTCGAGATCGACCGAAACCTGCTCGATCTCGATATTGTGGCAGAGAGGGATGAGCTCGGCGGTGCGTTTGGCGGCCATGATGCCGGCGACGCGTGCCACAGCAAGGACGTCGCCCTTCTCCATCGCGTTGCGCCGGATGAGTTCCACCGTGGGCCCTGAGAGCTCGATGCGGCCGGCGGCCACAGCCCGCCGCCTGGTCCTCGGCTTGGCCGAAACGTCCACCATGCGGGCGTGACCCGACTCGTCCACGTGGCTGAATGCATCGTTCAATTTCAGCCTCCTATCTGCCCGACTTCGAGATCTTCGCACGCCAGCCCGCGCTCGGGCTTGGTCAGAATGGCGCGCTCGATGCTGCCGCGGATATCGGAAAAGTCGACGGGCAGGCCCCAGGAGCCGTGGAGACAGGGCCTGAGGATTCCGTTGGCCAGCAGCCGAAGTCGGTTGCAGCCGGCGCAGGGTGGAGGGCGATCGTACTCGCCGCCGTCCGTTTTCTCGTCTGCGAGGTTGTAGCGGGCTATCGTCTGTACCCGCGCGCCCAGTCCAGCGGCGAAGGCCCGAATGCCGTCGATTTCCGCCTCGGTCGAATCCTCGAGGGCGACGACGTTCAGCTTCACCGGGAGCCCCGCCGCGATGGCCGCGCGTATCCCGTCCAGGGCATCCTGCAGCACGCCGCCCCGGGTGATCCAACGGTAGCGCTCGGGGTCGAGCGTGTCGAGGGAAATGTTCACCGAGTCAAGACCGCGATCCTTGAGCTCCCGGGCAAGGGGCGCCAGCAGCGTGCCGTTTGTGGTCATGGCGAGGGTCCTGATCCCGGGAATTTCCGCAAGAAGGGACACGAGGTCGGGCAGGCCCTTTCGGGCCAGGGGCTCGCCACCGGTCAGCCTGACCTTCCGGAAGCCCAGGGAAGCCGCGGCGCGAACCACCTCGGCCAGCTGCTCGTAACTGAGGATGTCGGAATGGCGCAGCAAGGTAACCCCCGAGGCCGGCATGCAGTACCGGCAGCGGAGGTTGCAGCGGTCGGTGACCGACACGCGCAGGTAGCTTATTTCACGCCCGAAGGAATCGAGCATCGACCAGCCTCCCCTCCTCGATCTCCGTCTCGCCGATCTCCATCCTGAGAAGGCAATCCGCGTCCGCCAGGATGCTGAGCATGGAGGATCCGCGGTACCCGAGGGCGCGTGCCTCCATGCTTCCGTCGGCGGCCGTCTCCAAGCGCGCCGGGAGGAACTCCACGCGATCGCACTCCCTCCGCTTCAGGGCGGATGCGAGCCTGACGCGCAGCAACCGCGGCGTCCGGACTATCCCCATTCTGCGCTCGAGCTGCGGACGAACGAAAAGCTCGAATCCCACGAAGGTCGACACCGGATTGCCAGGCAGGCCGAATCCCGACGTGCCGCCACGGCGGCCAAAGTAGATCGGCTTGCCCGGCTTGATGGCGAGACCGTGAAACACGGTTTCCATTCCCGCGGAGGCGAAGGCCCGGGGCACATGGTCGAAGTCGCCCATGGAGACGCCGCCCGAGACGATGACCAGGTCGCACTCGCCGAGCGCCCTGGCCACGGCGGATTCGAGCAGTCCGGGCTCATCCCTGAAGATACCGTAGAAATGCGCCGCGCAGCCCGCCGCCGCCGCCTGGGCGGTCAGCTGCGGCCCATTCGAATCATAGATCGAACCCGGGGCGAGCGTCGTGCCGGCGCGGGCCAGTTCGTCGCCGGTGGAGATCACCCCGACCCGCGGCTGACGGGCCAGCGGCACCTCAGCATAGCCCGAGCTCGCGAGGATGCCTATGTCCTGGGGTCCCAGGAAACGTCTCGAGAGGAGGAGATCCCCGGCCTTCTGGTTCTCGCCGCGGCCGATGATATTGCTTCGCTCCTCCCGCCGCGTAAAGCGAACGAAGACCCCGGCGTCCCGGCCGGATGTCATCCCCCGGGCGCCGGTCCCTTCCCGCCCCGGATCGGTCCCGGGGGGAAGCTCCTCGGTCCACTCGAAGCGCTGGACCCGGTCGGCGCCGCGGGGTATGGGGGCCCCGGTCATGATGCGGATGCACTCGTTCCGCCCGAGCGGCCGGGCGCCGGAGGCCGGCGACGGCGCGCCATCGGCCCCCGCAGCCGCAATGCCGACGGCCCCTGCAGCCAGGGTACCGATGACCCGGTAGGGTCCCTCGTCCCCGGCGCGATAGGCGAATCCGTCCATGGCCGACTTGTCGAACGGGGGCTGATCGACGAGGGCGCACAGGTCTTCCGCTAGTGCCCGGCCGAGGCTGTCTCCGATGGGCCGACGCTCGACTTCGGGCTCGGGAAGCCTGTCGAGGACCAGGGGGAGGGCCAGGTCCGGATGGAGGAGTTCCCGCGGCTCCCCGCTCACGACGCCGCCTCCGCACGGTCCACCGGCCGGTCGTCCGCCACGCTGCCGCGATCGAGCAGGATGACCCGGGTGGCAAGCTGGCGAGCCAGGCCGGGGTCGTGCGTGCTGAATATCAGAGTGGCCCCCGTCCGGGCGCGCGCCCGCAGGGCCTCGAGTATGAGGTCGCGCGAGTCCGCGTCGGCGGAGGCGGTCGGCTCGTCGAGCAGCAGGACGTCGGCACCCGCGGCCAGGGCGCGGGCCAGGGCGACGCGCTGCGACTCTCCGCCGGACAGGGCCCGGCTCCTGCGTCTGCCGAATCCCTCGAGGCCGAGGATGCGCATCGCCTCCCTGGCCCGCGCCTCCCCCTGCTCCCGCCCGACGTGGCGCGAGCGGCAACCGAAGGTGACGTTGTACGCAACGGTGCCGGCCAGTATGTAGGGGTGCTGGTGCATGTACACGCAGCGCTCGCGCAGCCGCCGGGAGGAGAGCACGGGCTCTCCCATGAACCGGAGGCTGCCGGCGCAGGGGGCGAGCAGCCCCCCCATCGCCTTGAGCACGGTCGTCTTGCCCGAACCGTTGGGGCCAAGGAGGGCAAGTCGTTCCCCCTCCTCGACAAGAAGGCGTGGGACGGCGAACGCAAGCTGCTCGCCGAACCGCAGCTCGAGACCCTCGGCCTCGAAGAGCGCCGCTCCAGACTCAGTTCTCATGCGGTGCCAGACTGTGGATGACGAGGTTGATGGCCAGCGCAATGAGGAGCAGCACCAGGCCGAGGGACATCGCGCGATCGAACTCGCCCTGGGATGTCTGGAGCGCGATGGCGGTGGTCATGGTGCGGGTGGCGAAGCGGATGTTGCCGCCGAGCATCATGCAGACCCCGACTTCGCCGGTGACGCGGCCGAAGGCGGTCACAAGGGCTGCCACCAGCAGGGCTCTCGCTTCCCTGAGCGTAGCCACGAGACGGGAGAGGCGCCGGGCGCCGAGCGTCACGAGGGTCTCCCGGAAGCGCGGGTCCAGCTTGGTCAGGCCGGCATAACTGAGGGAAGCCACGATGGGAAATGCGAGCAGGGTCTGCCCCATGACGATGCCCGCCGGCGCGTACAAAAAGCCCAGCGCGCCGAGGGGCCCCGAGCGGGAAATCAGGGAATAGACGATCAGGCCCACGACCACGGTCGGGAGCGCCGTCAGCGCGTTCACGACGGCGGCCAGACTGCGCCGCAGCCTGAAATCGCGGGAAGCCAGGGCCACGCCCACGGGAATCCCGGGGACGAGGGAGAACAGGGTCGAAAATACGGAGAACCGAAGGCTTCGACCGATGATCCCCCAGGTCTCGGGATCCCCCGAGAACAGCAGGTAGAAAGCTTCCCGCACCTCAGCCTCTCAGTACAGGTAGAAGCACTGTTCTCCGCCGATCTTGTACGACGCGATGAGCTCGCGGCCCCTGGGACCGGTGAGCCAGTTCATGAAAGCCCGCGCACCCTCGATGTTGGTCTTGGGCCATTTGGCGGGGTTGACGGTGATGACCCCGTAGGGATTGAAGAGACCCTTGTCCCCCTGGTACAGGATCTTGAGCCCGAATTTGTCCTTCATGTTGAGCCAGGTCGCCCGGTCCGAAAGGGTGTAGGCGCCGAGCTGATCTGCCATGACGATGACCTGGGCCATGCCCTGCCCCGCTTCCTTGTACCAGGCTGCGCCCTTGGGCGAGAGCCCGGCGGCCTTCCAGACGTCCTTTTCCTTGACATCAGTGCCCGAGTTGTCGCCGCGGGAGATGAAGGTGCTTCCGGTCTTCATGATCCGGCCGAACGCGTCGGAAGCGCTCGTGGCCGATGCCAGGCCGGCGGGGTCTGATGCCGGGCCGAGGACGATGAAGTCGTTGTACATGACGTCTTTTCGCTCCAAGCCGAAGCCCGCCGCCATGAAGGCGTCCTCGAGGGCCCGCGCGTGCACGAGGACGACGTCGCAGTCGCCCTTCTCGCCGATCTTCAGGGAAGCGCCCGTGCCGACCGCGACCCACTGCAGCTTGTAGCCCGTCTCCTTCTCGAAGAAGGGCTTCAAATAGTCCAGGAGGCCGGACTGGTCGGTGCTTGTGGTCGTGGCCATCCTGACGAGGGGGTTCGCCGGCGCCGGACTCTGTGCGAAGGCCGGCTGTGCCGCCGGGCCGATGCCGAGTACGAGAACGAATGCCAGCGCGAGCGCTGCAACGATCCTGAGGCCTTTCATGGTCTGCTCCTTTCCAATAGCGGGAGGCTGAACGGTTTCCCGGTCAACCCTCGACCCCGGCCATTTTGACCGGAGGTCTCGACCGCGCACCATGGCGGATCCCGGGTCAGGATCCGCGTCAGGTCTGGAAGGCGGCCACGCGGAAACGGCTACCTGTCCATCGCCATCGGGCGCGACGCGGTTCGGAGTGACACCAGAATAGGGCAGAGCCCTGAGAGGGTCAAGCCAAATGAGTGTCTGGATCCCCTCCAGGGCATCCGGGCAGCGGAACACTCAGTGGGGCTGCGCCTGCTGCCGCTCGGCCTCCTCGCAGAGCTCCCGATGCGCCTGCTTCCATTCATCCGGCAGATGGAGCCCGTGGGGATAGGGTTTTCCGCCCCGGTCGACCGTGACGAAGGTGGCAAAGCCGTGAACCGAGGGTTCGGGATCGTCGTTGATGAAGACCTGGGCTCCGATCGTGATGCTCTTCACGCCGGTCCTCGCCGGCACGGCGACTATCTCAAGGGTGTCGCCGGGCATGGTCGGTTTCTTGAAGGTCAAGCCGTGCAGTTTGACACAGACGAGGTCTTCGGCATTGCCGAAGTATCGCGCCGCCGAGAGGAAACAGGACTCCGTGAACCATTCGGCTATCCTTCCGGCGAAGAGGGTGCCATGGTGATTGAGGTCCTGGCTCTTGACGAGCCGGGTGGTGCGCGTTTCCTTGAGCATGGCCGATGATGTCCGGGGGAAGCCCCCGGGGTCAAGCCGCCACGGATCAAGACAGCCGCGGCACTGCAGTTGCCATTCGCCCGCGTTTCTTCGCTATCTTCTAGGATGGGAAACGCGGGCCCTGGGCCGCACCCGACGGAGGCGAGCGTGGAGGACAAGCGGGCAATTCAATACGCCTTTCTGGCCGGCGGATGCTTCTGGTGCCTGGAGGCGGCCTATCTGAGACTCCCCGGGGTCGTCGAGGTGGTGAGCGGCTACATGGGCGGAACGCGGGAAAATCCCGGTTATGAGGAAGTCTGCGCGGGAAGTACGGGCCACGCCGAAACCGTGCGAATCGCCTTCGACCCCGGACGCATCGAGTACACCGCCCTCCTCGAGTTATTCTGGAAAATTCATGACCCCACGACCCTGGACCGACAGGGCGCCGATGTCGGGGAGCAATACCGGTCGGTGATTTTCTACGTCGGCGAGACTCAGCGCGCGACAGCCGAACACTCGCTCCGCGAGGCCCAGACCCGCTTTGCCGAGCCTATCGTGACCGAGCTGCGAGAAGCCCCGCACTTCTGGCCCGCGGAGGACTACCATCAGCACTATTTCGAGCTTCATCCGAACGCGGGCTATTGCCGGGCGGTCATCGCGCCCAAGCTCCGGAAGGCCGGCTTCACTGTTGCGCCGCTCTGAGTGCAAGGCGGCTTCTCGAGTCGCCGGTAGCCGGAGGCATTGCGCACGCGCTCTGCGCCCGGGTCATCGGCGCCGATTCCCAGCGGCTTGCTCGCCCGGGACAGGCTGAGCCGCACGTGCCTGATACGAGGAGCTTTCTGACGATCCGCCACCCTCCCCGGAGCGCTCGGAGCGCCGCTCCCGGTTGAGCCAGAGTCCCCCCAGGATGAAGGCCAGTCCGAGTCCGAACCGAAGGTTGAAGCGCTCTCCGGCAAGCAGGAAGCCGAGAAGGACGGTCAGCGCCGTCTCCCAGTAAAACACCACCGAGCCTCTGCCCGCCGGAACGCTTCGATAGCCGTAGGCCATGAGAGCCTGCGCCACAAAGGCGCCGCCGCCGACCCCGAGCAGGAAGAGGAGGGAAAGGGGCGTGACCGTGGTCGCGGGTCCCTGGGCGAAAAGCAGGACGGGAAGTCCAAAAAGGCAGGGGCTGAGATAGATGAGGAAGGGGTTCTCGGTGCTCGTGGCCTTTCGCACGAAATTGACCGCGACACCTGCGAGCACGGCCGAAAAGATGGCGAGCAGATCACCCGACAGGGCGGCGCCCGAGCCGTCGCGGACTACCAGCACCGCTCCGATCGTGCAGAGCACGAGACTGGCCAGTGTCCTCGGGTTGAAGCGCTCCTTGAAAAAGAGAGCGCCGAAGACCGGCACGAAGAGCGGATACATGTTGCTGAGCAGGGCGGCCCTGCCCGGGCCGGTGAGCGATATGGCCGCATAGGTGGCGGCCATGGAACCCGCACCGAAAAGCCCCCGGAGCGCCAGCACACCGGGGCGCCTCGGCTTCACGCCCCCGTAGCGCGCGAACAGCAGCGCGAGGCAGAGCGCGCCGCCGATCGCGAAGCGCACGCCGGAGATGAAGATCCCCGAGTAGAAACGGGAGCTCAGTTTCACGAAGAGCGAGGTGAAGGCGAAGATCGTTGCGGCGCTGTAGAGCGCCGCGAAGCCGCGGACACGCAGAGGGAGCCTCCGGGGCGACATCCTAGTCCCCGACGCGGGGAACGGCAAGGGGAGTCGCCGCCCGGAACCGGCCGAACGGCCGTCGCCGCAGCCGGAACCTGGAGCGACATTGTGAGTGAGTATCTTTGCATTGGAGGTCCACATGGACGATCTGACTTCATTCTCCGCATCGCTCGCGTCGCTCGCGGCCGCCGCCTCGGCCCGGGTGTTTCACGTACCATCCTCGCTTGGCGGCAGAACCGCCCTCAGTTTCGACGGCAAGCGTCTCCTCGTCCCCGCCTTCGCGGCCGAGGACGGCGAGAGTCTCGACATCCTGGGTCCGGGCGGCGAGAAGCTTTCGGCGCGAGTCGTCGGTTTCAATCCAAAACTCTCGCTCGCTGTGCTGGAACTCGCGGCCGAGAAGCCGGGCGCGGCCTTTACCGCGATGGAGGGAATGCCGGCGCTCGGCTCGCTCGTGCTGGCCGTCGCCTATCCCTCTCCCCAGGGCCCCGAGGCTCGGCTCGACCTGATTCGCTTTGCCGGCGGCGAGGGGGAGGATGCCTATATCCAGACCGACGGCGGCCACTTCCCCGGCTTCTCCGGCGCCGCGCTCGTCGCGCCGGACGGCAGGCTGGCCGGTTTCGTCGTCGCCGACCGGAACGGGAACAGGGCATGGGCACTGCCCGCGGCCCAGGCGGCGCGACTCGCGGACAGCATCGTCGAGCGGGGATTCGGCTCGGGCGCCTGGCTCGGCGTGTCGACGATCCCGATCGAGGCTCCGGAAAGCTTCGCGGAACTCTTCGGGGATGCACGGTCCGAGGCCCTCATGGTGGCTGGCATCGAGCCGGGGAGTCCGGCGGCACTCGCGGGGCTCCTCGCCGGGGACCTCCTCGTCTCGCTCGCGGGCACGCCGCTGAGAAGTCCCCCGGAATTGCGGGAGATCCTGGACGATCTGAAACCGGGGAACGAGATCGAGCTGGTCCTGATCCGCGGAGGCAAGCGGCTCTCGCTCAGCGTGAAGCCCTCTGCCAGGCCCGGAGGCGAGCGCGAAGGGAGACGGCATTGGGGCGGCGAACAGGGCCGCGGCCGCCAGTGGGGGCGCTGGGGAGGCATGCCGTGGGGCTGCGCTCCGGGCCGCTGAAAGTACGGCTGCTTGTGGACGGCCCCGATGGCAGGGCGCTCGCCGATCGGGCGCTCGCCGCGGGCCTGGAACTCGCCCGCGAGGGCGAGGTTCCGGATCTCGTCGCCTCACTCCCAGCTCCGGGCCGCGGGAGCGTTCAGGATGACGGGGAGGCCCGGCTCAGTCAGCGCGAGAAAGAGATACTCGAGTATCTGGCGGACGGCTGGTCCAATGCCGAGATCGCCTCGGTGCTGGGGATCGGCATCCGGACGGTCCGCTTTCACCTCGAGGGCATCTACTCGAAGCTCGGCGTCAACCGCCGCGGCGAGGCCGTCCGTGAGGCTGTCAGGCTGGGCATGATACGCTTCGACTTCTGACAGGGTGTAGAAAAAGGCCCATGGCCTTTTTCTACACCCTTATGGGCGAACCGCGTTGCGAGCTGGACGCGTTGACCGAACCCGGTTATGCTTCCGCTCATGGCCCACGATCTGGCGGGACTTTCCGCGGCATTCTCCCACGCGATGCAGAAGCTCCGGGCCGAGCACTTCGCGGGCTCCGTGGAGGCCGACCGGGAGGAGAGTCACGCCCGCCTGGCGGCCGCGCCATTCCGGGGGGAGCTCGTCGCTGCCCGCGTGGACACCCTGGAGACAATTGAGCAGCGTCGAGCGTTCTGGATGAACATCTACAACGCCTGCGTCTCGCTCTCGATCGTGGAACTCGGCCTGCGGGGCAGCATCCTGCTCCGCGCCGAATTCTACATCCGCACGGCCATCGAGATCGGCGGACTGGGCTTCTCCCTCGACGCGATCGAGAATGGCGTGCTCCGGGCCAACAGACGGCCCCGGGCCTGGCCCCTGCGCCCCTTCGGCCGGTCGGACCCGCGTCTGGCCCACTGCCTGCCGCAGCCCGAGCCACGCCTCTGCTTCGCGCTCAACAAAGGTGTCGCGTCCAGCCCGAGCCTGCGCGTATTCGAGCCACGAACCATCGGGCGGGAGCTTGAAGCGGCCGAGGCGGAATTCTCTGCCGTCCATTTCATCGCCGATTCCGGGGAACGAAGGATATGCTGTTCCCGGCTGTACGGGTGGGCGCGGCGGGACATGGACGGCCGCTGGCTTGACGATCCGGCCTACCGCGGCTGGAAGGTTTCCTATGAGCCCTTCGACTGGCGTGTCTCGTCCGGCCAGGGGCCGGAGCGCCGGGCATCTGTCGACCGCCGGGGCGGAAAGGCAAACGAGCACACGGCTAGGTGAACCACGGTGATCGTTTCGGCATCGCGTCGCTGCGACATACCGGCGCATTACCTCGAATGGCTCCTTGCGCGGATCCGGGCCGGCTACTGCCTCGTCCGCAATCCCTTCGACGCGCGGCGCACGCGCCGGGTCTCCCTCCGGCCCGATGACGTCGAGTGCCTCGTGCTCTGGACGCGCAATCCGGCCCCCCTGGCGGCCGGGATGGAAGCGCTCGACGCCGCGGGCATGGCAAGCATCGTCCAGGTGACGATCACCGGCTATCCACGGGCCCTCGAGCCGGGACTCCCTCCGATCGAGGAGCGGCTCGACTCATTTCGGGCGCTGGCCGACCGCATCGGTCCCCGCAGGTTGTTGTGGCGCTACGACCCTGTGATGGTCACCGAGGGCCTCGACAGCGCCTTCCACATCGATCAGTTCTCCAGGATCGCCGCGTCCATCGAAGGCGCCACCGAGCGCGTCATTCTGAGCCTGATCGACGAGTATGCGTTCACGCGAAAGAGAATCGAGGACGCCGGCTTTGGCGGGATCGTCTTCGGCTCCGAACGAAGGGCCCGGGACGCGGGGAGTACCGGGGCGATGAGACCGCCCGTCGAAACTGTGGCGCCGCCCGTCGAAACTGTGGCGCCGCCCGCCGAGGCTGTGGCGCCGCCCGAGCCCTACGCCTCCCTCCTCCCCAGGTTGGCCGACATAGCCCGTGACCACGGAATGACGATCCAAGCCTGCGCCGAGCCCTTCGATCTCGGGCCCCTGGGGATCGAGCCGGGGGCCTGCATAGATTCCGCCCTGATCGGGGAGCTCTTTGGCAGGCAGGTCGAGCCCGGTCGCGACAGAGGCCAGCGACCCTACTGTCGATGCGCGCCAAGCGTCGACATCGGCGTCTACGGAAGCTGCCCCTCGGGCTGCGTCTATTGCTATGCCAATCGGGGCCGCGGCCGGCTCCTGCACCCCCGGCCGGGGGACGAGTCGCTCGTGCCGTGAGCTTCGGGCCTGGAGGGCGGGCGGCCGCACCACGGCACTGGTGCGAGGCCGGGGTCACTGTAGTATAACTTCAGCAGGAGGCCGAGATGGACGATGAACGCGTTATGCTCCCCGGAGCCCCGAACCTGCCGGGGCTGGTTACCCGTCATTTCCGCGGTCAGGCTGATTTCGAGGGCATGGCAGCGGCGATCAGTGCGGCGGCCGACGCCGATGGCGTCGAGCGCGTCGGATCGGCGGACGACCTCGCGGCGACCTACAACCATCTGCATAATTGCGACCTCTTCCGGGACTTTCTCATAGTGGAGTTGTCGGACACCATCATCGGCTATGCGCGGGTCCAATGGGACGAAGAGGTCTCGACCGGGGCGATCCTCGGTCTGCTCATCGCCTTCCTGGCTCCCGAGGGGCGCGGTCATGGCCTCGGGCGCGCCTTACTGCGATGGCAGGAAGAGCGACTGCGCGAGCTGCTCGGGAATTCGCCCGGCGAGGCGGGTCGTTACTACCAGGTTTTCTGCGCCGAGGAGGAGCTCTCCCGGGTGAGGCTGCTCGAGCACGCAGGCTACCGGCCCATACGCTTCTTCCATGAGATGGTCCGGCCCTCGCTCGAGGGCATCCCGGATTTCCCCCTCCCCGAAGGCCTAGAGACGAGGCCGGTGCTGCCTGCCGATTACAGGCCCATATGGGAGGCCTGGCAGGCGGCCCTCGTCGATCACTGGGGCTACACCCGTCCCAGCGACGAGGAGTACAAAGGCTGGCTCGAGGACCAGCGCATATTCCAACCCGAACTCTGGCAGGTCGCCTGGGAGCGATCCACGGACCGCGTAGCCGGAGGCGTGCTGGGCTTTATCGACCGTATCGAGAACGAGAAGTACCGGCGGACTCGCGGGTATACGGAATGCATCCATGTCGGGCGGGAATGGAGAAGGCGCGGCGTCGCGCGGGCCCTGATCGCGTCGAGTCTCAGGGCGCAGAAAGCCCTCGGCATGACGGAATCCGCACTCGGCGTCGACAGCGAAAGCCTCACCGGTGCCACGCGAGTGTATGCGGACTGCGGCTTCGCGGTCCGAAAGACGATGCGACTCTACCGCAAGGCGTTCTGATGGGCCGCGGCCCTTTCAATCCGCCGTCAGACGCCGGGGCTCTCCCGCGAGCCGCACATCGAGGGGGCCGCCGGACAGGAGACGGAGATCGCTCCGGGCGAGCCCGCCCGGTCCCCGCGTGACCCGCAGGGACAGCGCCCGGCCCCGGTAGCTGAGCCGGAACGAGAAGCCGCGCCACGCCGAGGGCAGCACGGGATCGAAGGCGACCGAATCTCCCAGCGGCCTGAAGCCTCCGAATCCGAAGACCAGGGCCAGCCATGCCCCTCCCATGTTGGCCGCGTGAATGCCATCCTTCGCATTGCCGTGGGCGTCGTCCAGGTCGAGGCGCACGGTCTCGCGGAAATAGCGGTAGGCCTTCTCCGCGTCGCCGAGCCGG
>DATJQN010000004.1:0-2210 GCA_035505775.1 Rectinemataceae bacterium
GGCAGGGCCTGAAACTTCCGATTTCTCCGAACCCGGGACTACTTCCCGCCCGCGACGAGCTTCTGGAACCTCGGGTTCTTGCGCAGCGGGTCGAAATTGGGGTCGATCTTGAGCCAGCCGGGCGAGAGGAAGTACGGGATCTTCAGCAGCGGCTCGAGTTGGTCGAGCGCCTTCTCCGGCTCGCCAACCAGCATGTAGATGCGCGCGAACTGGTGCTGGAAGTACGGTCCGCTCAGGGCGTCCTTCGCGACGGGCAGCATCGACGTGCCTCGGGTGCCTTCGCGGATCGCTTCCTCTTTTCGACCAAGGTACGCCAACGCGATACCCAGAAGGATATGGCGCTGGGCATCATCGGGTTTTGCGCGAAGCTGTTCCTCGACGGCCTTCCTCGTTTCCTCGGCATGAGCGCGCAGGTTGACGGGATCGCCCTTCAGGGCGTCGGCCTGGAGGAGACTCAGGCCCCAGGAGGCCTTGTCGTCGTCAAATGCGGTCGGCGTGAGCCGCAGGAGCAACTCCCGCTGCTCATTGTCGAGGAGCCATACGAGATCCCACTTGTCGGCCACGAAGGCCACGAGCGCGATCGGCTCGACCTCCGCGGGGGCAGACTCGATCACGGCACGACCTCTCTCCAGATCGCCCTCCCCGAGAAAAGTCATGGCCTTGCTCTCGATGAGCCCGAGGTGGTCGGGCGCGAGCGCGAGGCCCCCGTCGATGGTCTCTCTCGCCTCCACGTAGCGCCGCAACCGAAGAAGGCCCGAGGCGTGCCCCATTCTCGTGGTGACCGAGCGGGGATCGAGGCGTTCGGCCTGCCGGAAGTGCTCCATCGCCGCGTCCCAGCGACCGAGGTGTTCCTCCACGAACGCTGTCGCAGTGAGCAGGTCGGCGTTGCTCGATTCGATGCGCTGAGCCCTTGCGTACAGCTCGAGCGCGCGTCTGTAGTCGTACAGAACGATGTTCTGATATCTGCCCAGCGCGACGTAGCCCTCGATGCGGCCCGGTGCGAGCGCGATGGCCTTTTCGGCCGCCTCGCGGGCGCGCTCGGAGGAAGCGGGCGTCGGCGTACCGAAGCCATGCAGAGTCGTGTTCGCCCACGAGACCCTCGCCCATGCCTGCGCAAAACCGGGATCCAGCGCCACGGCCTGCTCGTAAGAGGCCAGGGCCTTGCGCACGGTGATCGGATCCACGGCCACGGTTCGGTTTGAGACCTCCTCGCCCCTGAGGAACGCGTCGTAGGCAGCAAGATTCTGCGTGGGATTCTCCGAAAGGCGCTTTTCCTGGCCGGCGCCGAGCGCGACGCCCAGGGCCTGGGCCACGCGCGTCGCGATGGCCGACTGAACCTCGAAAACGTTGGTGAGGGGCGCATCGAACGGCTGCTGCCATTTCGAGGTCGGCGGCCCGGGTCCCGACACGTCGATCAGCTCGGGGCTGACGTGAACGCGGCTGGCGCTCCCGCGCTTCTCCCACCGAACGGTGGCCGTCAGAAGAAAACGCGCCTGCAGCTCCTCGCCGATCTGTCCCGGAGACTTGGCGGTCTTCCTGTAGGGCGTCGAGCTGGCCCGCGCGATGACTTCGACGCCCGGCAGCGAGGTCAGCTTGCCCCGAATCTCGTCCGCGATCCCGTCCGCGAAATAGTCGTCCTCGGGGGCGCCGACGTTCTCGAATGGCAGGACCACGACTCGCCGGCCGCCTCCCGCCGTTGCCTTGTGCCCCCGGGACCGGAGCAGCAGTGCGGCTCCAGCCGCGGCAAGGGCGACAACGGCGATGAAGACCGCCACGACCGGTAGCCTTCGTCTCCCGTTGGGCGGCGCCGCAAGCTGCACACCGCTGGTCAATGGGGAGGAGGACTGCTCCGAGAGCGCGAACGCGACGTCCCGCGCCGACTGAAACCGATTGTCCCTGTCCTTTTCCACGCAGTGCCGCACGATGTGGTCGAGTGTCGGCGAGATTTCCCGCCCCGATGCGGACAACTCGGGCAGGTCGTCTCGGATGATCGCGCTCAGAGTGTCGATGGCCGAATCGTGCTTGAACGCCTTCTTGCCGGACAGCATCTCGTAAAGAATGGTTCCAAACGAGAAGATGTCCGCGCGGTGGTCGGCGGGAAGCCCCCGCACCTGTTCGGGCGACATGTAGCCGACGGTACCCATCACCGCTCCCGGTTGCGTGTATCCCGAGATTGTCGGTGCGCCCGTCAACTCGGTCTCCAGTACTCC
>DATJQN010000005.1:0-11837 GCA_035505775.1 Rectinemataceae bacterium
TGCAAGGCCGGGCGCCTCTGCCGCGACTTCAGGTGCAGCCTCAGCTTCGGGAACCAGCTCCTCGACGGCTTCCGCTTCCTCGACAGCTTCCGCTTCCTCGATGGGCGCGGCTGCAAGGCTCGGCGCCTCGGCCGCGAGTTCCGGTGCAGCCTCAGCTTCGGGGACCAGCTCTTCGACGGCTTCTGCTTCCTCGATGGGCGCGGCTGCAAGGCTCGGCGCCACGGCCGCGAGTTCCGGTGCTGCCTCAGCTTCGGGGACCAGCTCCTCGACGGCTTCGGCTTCTTCGACAGCTTCGGCTTCTTCGACGGCTTCGGCTTCCTCGACAGCTTCCGCTTCTTCGACAGCTTCGGCTTCCTCGACGGGCGCGGCTGCACGGCTCGGCGTCCCGGCCGCGGCGACGGGGTGGGTGGGCGGGCTGCCGGGCTGTGCCCCCGCCGCTGTCAGCGCAGCCGAGGGTATGACAAAGTTGCCACGCTTGATGGCCTCGCCGAGCAGTCGCTCGAGTTCCTTCACACCGATCCCGCCGATTTCGGCGTGGTCGGCTTCCCCGAGCGAGGCCCGACCGCCGAGGACGGCGAGAATTTCATCCCAGCTTTTGTCGATCAGCTCGTCGACTTCGGGCTGGCGGTGGGCGCGAACCGTGCCGATGCTTCGCCGGATCGCACCATGCACTTCGGCGCGACGGGCCTCGAGTTCGCGGCGCCAGCGGCCAAAGTCGATGTCGGACTTGTTGTCGACATACTCTTCAAGCAGGGAGATCTGGAATCGCTTGATGCGGTCCGACAGGACCGTCATCCGGTCCTGTCTCAGATTGAGGAGGAGGAAGGCCAGGAGATAGGCGGTGACGAAAAAAGAAGCGAGCAGGAGCCACTTCATGGCCGCGGGCAGGGTGAAGGCTCCGGAGGGCACGACGAATCCCACATAGCCCCCGAGGCCGCCGCTCTTGGTGAACAGGACGTAGGAAGCTCCGGATCCCGTGCCGGTGATCGCCAGCGGCTTCTGGTTCAGCCCCGTGGACCAGGCCTCCGCAACCCGGGCGGCAATCTGATCGCGCCCGACCAGCGGCGCCCTGAGCAGTATCCCCTTGCTGCCCGCGACCAACGGCGCCTCCTCGACGCCGATCAGTCCTTCCTTGGCCAGGAGGCTCGCCAGTCCATCGACGTCCACATAGAAGAGCGCCGTGCCGCGAAAATCCCCGAAGCTGTCCACGAAGGGCAGGGAATAGACAAAGCGACGTGAGCCGGGATCGATCGTGACGGCGGGTGCCGAGCCCGCACTCGAAGCGATCGTGTCGAAGGGCAGATCGCCGGGATCGCCGTAGTTCCGGTAGATGAGCTCCAGGGCGGAGCGCCGCAGGACGTCTCCGGAAATCGTACTGAATTGGATGCGCTTGCCGCTCGTGTCGACTATCCGCATGCCGGCGAGGCCGACCAGGTCCTCCTGCAGGGTGCCGAAGGCGAAAGCCCGGCTCTGGGAGTCCGCTGCGCTGGAATTGGCAAGAAAACTGCGCTTCATCGCATCCAGGCCGACGATGGCCTGGAACTTCGCGATGTTGATCTCATGGTAGCTTTTTGTCCGCTCGGCTATCGCCGCGAGGTTGCCGTCCAGTCCTCGGGAGATCGATGGGCTGAAGAAGTCCGACTCCACGACGCTGAAAAGTCCGGAAAACGCCGCCACCGTCACCGCGGCAAAAAGCAGCACGGCGATGAGGAGACTGAGGCTGGCCTTCTGGCCTACGGTCAAATCCCGGACAGTCATACCCTGATGCCTTCGCTCCCCTCGCCCTGGCTCCGACTCCGCTTCCGCGGCGGGAATGGCGGGTGCCCGACCCAGCCAGGCACCCCGCCCTGCGAGCTTCCACACCCGGGGGCGGACTCCGGGCCTTCTTTTGACTATCGGCCTGCCTCGCCCGCTTCTATACCTGAAAGCCGTGGTCCTGGTCCATGCAGGGGGGCCTCTCCGGGCTCGGGAGCGTGAGGGGGCGGGCGCGAAAGCTAGCAGTCAGTATAGCATGGGCGATCTGCAGATAGAAACGTCCGCCCCGGAACCTGAACCGGAGAATGCCCACAGGGCAGCCCGGCAGATGGCTCCGCTCGGCTGTCGGCTCCGGCGCCGCCAGCCGCTTCCGACGGTGTCGGGCTGGCAGCTGCCCTGAACCCGGAATCTTGATGCTGACCGCCTCCCGCCCTATACTGATCGGCACACGGGACATCGGCGGCCCCGGTCTCCGCCCTTTCTTGACCCTTTTTCCCCGAGGAGAAGAATAGTGCGTCTCCGCGATGTGAGTCTCAAGGCCAAGGTTCTAGTCATAACGCTCGGAAGCATACTGCTCGTGAACTTCCTCATCGCCCGTCTGTATGTCACCGACATCACAAAGCAGGCCGTTGTCGCCATCGAGGAGAAAAGCCGCGCCGTGGTTCTGACCACCGAAGCAACGCGCCAGGCGATGGCGGAACGGATCAAGAGCGGGGTCATAACCGATCTGCAGCAGCTTGCACGGGAAGGGGATCGGGCCAAGCTGCTCCAGGCGGTACCGATCATCACCGCGATCGAGGTTGCCTCCGCCAATGCCGCAGCGGGCAATTACCAGTTTCGGGTGCCCAAATTCCAGCCCCGCAACCCGGCCAACACCCCCCAGGGGATCGAAGTCGACGTCCTGCACAAGCTCGAATCGGGCACACTCCCGGAGTATGTCGTCCAGGACGCCAGCACCATCAGATACTTCCGGCCCATCAAGCTCAGCGAGGAGTGCCTCCTCTGTCACGGGGATCCCGCAGGTTCCGCGGACCCCGTGGGCGGAATACGGGAGGGCTGGAAAGTAGGCGAAGTGCATGGGGCCTTCGAGATCATCTCCTCGCTCTCCGCGGCGAGGCGAACGCAGGCCGTTGCGACCTTCAACATCATCATATTCACCGGCATCCTGATGCTGGCCCTCGGCGTCGGGCTCTTTTTCGTCATCCGGCTGGTGCTCCGGCCCCTGGCTGGCTACGTCCATGCCTTCCAGCGGGCGGCCACCGGGGATTTGACGGTTCGCGCCACGGTCGGGCAGCGCGACGAGGTCGGGAGGCTTGCCGGTTTCTTCAACGGCTTCATAGGCACGCTCGAGCGCATGGTCCACGAGGTCAAGAACGTCACCGAGGGCACGAACCAGGTATCCCAGGAACTCGCGGCCAGCTCGGAGGAGACGGCGGCGAGCCTCCATGAGATCCGCGCCAACACGGAGGGCATGAAGGACAAGATCGTCCGGCTGGATTCGGAGGTCTCCGACAGCGCGCGCTCGGCCTCCGAGGTGAAGGAGCTGATCGCCCGCCTCGCCCAGCTCATCCAGGATCAGGCCTCGGCGATAAACGAGTCGAGCGCCAGTATCGAGGAGATGAGCGCCTCGATCCACAATATCGCGCAGGCGGCCGAGGAGAAGCTCAGGATTGCCAACGAACTCGAGGCTTCCGCCCAGGACGGCATGGCGGAAATGGAGGAGACCGAGCGCGGCATCAAGAAGGTGGCGGACTCGGCGAGCGTGATCATGGAGATGATCCAGCTCATCCAGGACATAGCGGACCGCACGAATCTCCTCGCCATGAACGCCGCCATCGAGGCGGCCCATGCCGGGGAGTTCGGCAAGGGCTTCGCCGTGGTCGCCGACGAGATCCGAAATCTCGCGGAATCGAGCTCGGAGAGTGCCGGGGCCGTGACCGAGTCCCTCGGCGAGGTCTCGGAGTTCATCCGAGTCTCGGAGGCCAGCACGGCAAAAACCGGGGCGGTCTTCGGACGCATTGTCGAACAGATCAAGAGCGTGGCCTTCTCCATGTCGGAGATGAAGAGCGCCACCAGCGAGCTGTCCATCGGGGCGCAGCAGATTCTCGAGGCGCTCGGCTCCCTCGTATCCACGACCGAGGAGGTGCGCGGCTCCTCTCACGACATGAGCGCCCGCGTCGCCGCGATCAGCGAGGCCATGGAGCGCGTATCCGGCATCTCGGCGGATACCAAGAACGGCATGGAAGAGGTGACGATCGGCATCACCGAGATCTACAAGGCTGCCCAGGACATCTCCGATGCGGGCGGACGCAACTCCGAGTCGGTGCGTCAGCTCGGGGAGCTCATCGCCAAGTTCAGGGTCGAGGAGAAAGGCTCTGCGGTCTGAAAGACGGGGGGGTCGCGCGGGACCGGCGGGCGGATGGCCGACGGTCCTTGCCGCCGCCCTCATGCTCTGGATGACGGCGGCGCCGCGCTGCGCTCCGGCGCAGTCGCTGCCCCTCTCGGAGCCCCTCCTCGAGCTCGACACGCTGCACTTCGCCATCTACTTTCCGGCTGTCCTGGAGCCGGAGGGACGACGCCTCGCCCTCTATGCCGATGCGGCCTTCGACGAGCTGTCGGGCCTCTTCGGGCGCGACGCGGCGGAGGCGGGACGCATCCCCGTGCTGCTGTGCGACGGTCAGGCCGGACTCAACGGGGAGTACAGCCCCTACCCTTCGAACAGGATTCTCATCCAGGCGGCGCCCGCCAGCCTGGGTTCCGAACTCGGCTCGCTCGAGGATCCGCTGAAGGACGTCTTCTATCATGAACTGGCCCACGCACTCTCCTTTGCGAACCGGTCACCCTTCTGGAGGACTGCAGCCTCAGTCTTCGGCGACCCGGTCGAACCGGGCCTCTGGCAGGCGAGCCCCGCGCTCGCCGAAGGTGCGGCCATGTATGCGGAATCTCTTCCCGGCAGAGCCGGGCGGGACGGCGATCCGCTCGCCCTGGCTCGGCTGCGCCAGGACCTCCTCGAAGGAAGGGAGAAGAGCTTCTGGCAGGCCTCGGGCGCCTGGGACGCCTATCCCTACGGCTCGCTGCCCTATGACTACGGCGGCCCCTTCGTTCTGGACCTCATCCGCCAGCATGGTCAGGCGGCATTCGCTGACCTGTGGCGGCGCATCGGTGAAGGGGGGCTCCTTGGGGCGGCCTTCAGAGCCACCTACGGAGAGTCCGTAGACGCGGCATGGTCAGGTTTCCTGGGCCGGGCTGCCCTGTCCGTCCCCGTCGTCATGCAGACCGAGCGTCTGAGTGCCCAGCCCGCCTCGATCACCGCCATTGCGGCGGGCCGCGACCGACTGTTCTGGGCGGAGGACTCCCGGGGATGGCTCTTCGCCTACGACCTCGCATCGGGCCGGGTCCGACGGGTCATGCGCGTCGACGGGAGCGTCAACCGCATCGACGTCTCCGCGGACGGTGAGACGCTCCTCCTCAGCTATTCGCGTACGGTGGCCGGCCGGGAGCACAACCTCGCCGCTGCCTGGAGCGTCAGTCGGGGGCGTCGCGTAGGACCGGAACTCTGGGGCCTTCGCGAGGCGGCATTCTGCGGTGGGTCGGCGGCAGAAGGCGTAGTGGCTCTGGACGGCGAGGGCCTCGCGAGCGATCTCGTCCTCGTTTCCGGAACCACGCGCCGGCTCCTGCTCAAGGGCGGGGCCGAACGGAGCTACGGCTCGCCCGTCAGCCCCGACGGGCGACGCGTGTATGCCCTCGCGCGCGACCAAGGCAGGACCCTCCTGCTTCGACTCGACCTCACGAGCGGGCGCGAAGAGGCCCTCGCCCCGGGTCTCGCCCTTGAGCATCTCCGCTCGCTCGCCCTCGCGGCCGACGGCCCCGGTACGCGCCTCGTGCTCACGGTCGCCTCCGGCGAGGGCCTCTATCGGCTCGCGCTTCTGGATGATGTCGAATCCTCCGGCACGGAAGGCGGAGCGCCCCGGCTCGCCGTTCAGGAGGTCCAGCTTTCCGGCTCGGTGCTGCAGGCCGGGCAGGCAGGAGACAGCAGCGTATACTACCTCGGCCGCTTCTCGGACGGGGAATATCCCTGCCGCTTTCCCCTGAAGAATCCGAGCCTCGCCCTGACCGAGGGCGGGGCCCAATGGATCCCCCTGGACCCCTCCTTCGAACTGCCGAAGGACGAGGCGGGGGCGGCCATGGCCCTCGAAGCCGGGACCGGTCCGGCGGCGCAGGATCAACCTCAGGTGAGGCGCGCCACCCCCTTCCCTGCCCTCGCCCGCCCCTTCCGCTTTCCCTCGCTCTCCCCCGACCTGGACGCAGCCGGAGTCGACCTCGTCGGAAGCGACATCGCGCAACGCCTGGTCTACGCGACCCGGCTGCAGTACTCATGGGCGGCGCAGGCGGCCAATGTCGCAGCCCGGCTCCGGCTGGGGCTCAGGCCCTGGAACCTCGGGCTCGGCCTCGAGGACGACTTCACCCCCGGTGCCGGGGGATACGAGCGGCGAAGCCAAGCGGGCCTCGACCTGGTTCGCAGCTGGGAGCTTTTCCCCGCGTGGCGCACCGTGGAAGTCGATGCGCGTGCCGATCTTGCCGGAGTGGCCCCGCTCAACGGGGCCGCCCCGTATCAGGCGCCATATTCGACTCGAGGCGGCGCCGTGGGACTCCTGTGCCGGTACGACTCGCGGACCGGTGCCTACTTTCCGCCCTTCGTGGAATCAGGCGGTGGCGCCCAGCTCGCCCTGGACATGGAGGAGGATTTCGGCGGCAGCCGCGAACCGACGGCTCTGGCACTCGAGACGGAGGTGGACGGCAGCATGCCGTTTCTGGGTCTGTGCGCCACGGCCTCCTTCGCCCTCTCCCCGGACGGCAGCATAGGCTTCGGCCCGCGCTCGCTCGGGCGTGCCGGCGCCGGCGGTTCCGCAGGCGGAGACTCACCGTCCATTCTGCAGCCGCGTTATGCGATATATCGCGAATACGGGGAGATCGCGCCCCGCGGGCCCTGGTACGCCTCGGGCGATGTCTCGGCCCTTCTCGCCGACTTCGAGCTGCAGCGCAGGCCGCTCGGCGGGCCGCTGTACTTCCAGCGCGCCCGGCTGAGGCTGGGGATGCGCTCGGCCGCCCTGGGGGCGCCCGAGTCCCCGGGGTCCTTCGGCCCGGCCTGGTTCACCGCAGAGCCCGAGATCCTCTCGTCGGCCTACACCCGGCTCGAACTGAAGGCAAGCCCGCTGCTCGGCATGGCGGTGGAGGCGCGGTTCGCCGCGGCAGTCGAGCTGAGCTACGCCTTCAACGCCGAAGGAGCTTCGCCACTCGGACTGACGATGACGCTGGGCCTGATGTACTGAGCTCAGGGCAGGACGCTCTCTCCCATGAGGAAGGCGTCCACGTCCCGCGCGGTCGCTCTCCCCTGCGCGAGGCCGACTCCGAGCGCGAGTGGCAGAGACGATTCCGGGCCGAGGAATCCCCTGGCGATGAGCACCATGTCGGCGGGGATCCTGCGCCCGGAGGATGACAGCCGATACGGGCTCATGCGCAAGGCGGCGGGCAGGTCCTCGAGTCTCACCATGTACTCGTCGAGCCAAGCCCGGTAGGGGTGCTCGCCGGCGATAGACTCCTTGAGTTCCTCGTCGCCGACTCTCCGCCCCCGGGCCGTATCCACGGGGATCATCATCATCATGGCGTGGGGAAGGGAGCGCCCCGTGAGTGCGAGGAACTCCAGGCAGTTGTCAAGTATTATGCAGATTTATTGCCTTTTTATGCATGGCACTGCATGCCGGATTCGACTTCTCAGGGCTGCCGCCGCCGGCTATGATGTCCCTTGCGCATAAAAGGAGCAGACATGAAAGCTCAGTTCGGAGAACGCGTCCTCAGGGCGGCGGCCTCCATTCCGCGACAGTTCAGACCCAGGATCGGTGTCGTGCTGGGCTCGGGGCTTTCGGGGATTGTCGAAGGGCTCGGCTATTCAGAGATTCCCTTCGCGTCAATAACCGAGTTCCCCCGGCCGACCGTGCAGGGTCACCGCGGCCTCCTCTGCCTGTCCGAGCGGGCAGCCATCATGGCCGGCCGGTTCCACTACTACGAAGGTCATCCCATGGACGACGTCGTCCTGCCGATATTCATGCTGCGCGAGATCGGCGTCGAGACCCTGATCCTGACGAACGCGGCCGGGGCGGTGAACAGGGGCTACAGCCCGGGGGACCTCATCCTCATCCGCGACCATCTCAACCTCATGGGGACCAATCCCTTCATCGGGGCCAATCCCGCCAGGCCGCAGCAGGTGGGAGCCGTGGTTCCGGCTTCGGCTCCGGAGGGCTTCGGCGGGCCGGGCAAGGGTCAGCGTTTCTTCGACATGTCGACAGTCTACTCGGCTGAACTGCGTGAGGCTGCCCGGCGCGTGGCCGGCGCCGAGCTCGCGGAGGGGGTCTATGCCGCCTTCACCGGCCCCTCCTACGAGACCCCCGCCGAGGTCCGCATGGCCGGCCTACTGGGCGCAGATCTTGTCGGCATGTCGACCGTCCCCGAGGCGATAGCAGCGAGTCACCTGGGCATGCGCGTGCTCGGCATCTCCTGTGTGACGAACATGGCTGCAGGCATCTCGTCACGGCCCCTGGACCATGCGGAGGTCGTGGCGGTCGGCAAGCGGGTCGAGGAGCGGCTCAAGGCGCTGGTGCTCGGTCTCATAGAGACACTGTGAGCGCAGCCTCGGAGCGCTTCACCGAAGAGGCCGCCGCCCGACTCCGGGACGAGATCGCCGAGGCGGGCGGCAACGAGGTTTTCGCGGCGGGCAGGCTCAACCAGGACGGTCTGATCGACGAGATCCTGGTCGTCGCCCGCGGCTCCAAAAGCGCCGTGCCCGCCCTGGCCGCCTATCTCGAACGCGGCGACGTCATCATCCACAATCATCCCTCCGGGACGCTGCGGCCCAGCGACGCCGACGTCAACGTGGCCGCGGAGGCCGGTTCCTCCGGGGTGGGCTCGTACATTGTCGACAACACCGTTTCCCGGGTCCACGTCGTCGCCGAAGCTGCGCGGCGCCGGGCCCTCGTGGAGCTGGACGAGAACGAGATAGGCGGCGTGCTCGAGGAGGGGGGCAAGCTCTCGACACTCATCCCCGACTACGAGCCGAGGCGGAGCCAGGTCCGGCTCGCACGCGACGTGACCTCGGCCTTCAACGAAGGGCACATTCTCGCGGCCGAGGCCGGGACCGGCGTGGGCAAATCCTTCGCCTATCTCATCCCCGCCTTCGCCTGGGCCATCCGCAACGAGGAGCGGGTCGTCATCTCCACCGCCACCATCAACCTGCAGAGGCAGCTGGTCGACAAGGACATTCCCCTCGTGCAGCGCCTCTTCCGGAAAAAGACGAAAGCGGTCCTCGTGAAAGGGCGGGGCAACTACCTCTGCATGACGCGCCTGCGGGAGGCCCTCGACGAGGAGGGCATATTCGCGGGAGAGGACCATCCCCTGCGGAAGATCGCCGCGTGGGCCGGGACGACGGCCACCGGTGACCGTGCCGACCTCCCCTTCTGGCCGGAGGAATCCCTCTGGTCGCGGGTCTGTTCGGAGTCCGACGCCTGTCTCGGATTGCGCTGCTCGGACCGTGAGGGATGCTTCGTGCTGCGAGTGCGCAGGGAGGCGGCCGACGCCCAGGTCGTCGTGGCCAATCACCACATCCTGTTCTCGGATCTCGCGGCGCGCATGAACGGAGCGGGCTATGAGAACACCGTCGTCCTGCCCTCGTTTCGCGAGATCATCTTCGACGAGGCCCATGCGATAGAGGCGAGTGCGACGAGTTTCTTTTCCGAGGAGCTGACCCGGTTTTCGGTCAACAAGCGTCTGTCGCGCCTCGGCCGCCGGAAGGGCGACCGAAGCTTCGGCATCACCCCGCGCCTCCTGGCGCTGCACGGATTTCCGGCCTCGAGCCTGGACAAGCTCCCGGCCGCCGTGGCGGCGACACGCGCCGCGATGGACGGCCTCGACACGAGGGCGAGCCTCCTCTTCGAGGGCAAGGAGCGGAGCTTCAGGCTCATCGAGCGCACGCCGCGCATCGAGGAATCCCTCCTCCGCCCCATGGCCGAGCTCGAGCGGAGGCTCCTCGCCTGCAGCGAGATCCTCGCGGATGCCCTCGAGGCCTGTCCCGACGAGCTATCCCAGGAGCGTGTGCTGTTCGAAGCCAAGAGCTTCCTCCGCTGGCTCGGCGGGGCCGCCGCCTTCTGCGCCAAGTTCAAGGACTTTGCGGAGAATCCGGAAACGGTGTTCTGGATGGAAAAGGGCAGGACAAGCCAGGGGGAGAACTTTCTGCGCTACATCGAGACTCCGCTCGACATCACCGGCATGATGGACGAAGCGGTATTCTCCAAGTTCCGCTCCGTGATATGCGTCTCGGCCACGCTCTCGGTCGGCGAGTCCTTCGACTTCTGGAAGAGTCGCGTGGGGCTCCTCCACGCCTCGGCGGCCCTGGAGACGGCGGTCTACCCCTCGCCCTTCCCCTTCCGGACCAACGCCCTGCTCGCGGTGGACACCGGCGCACCCTCGCCCGAGCAGCCGGCCTTCCGCGACTACGTGGATCGCGCCGTGCCACGCCTCCTCGAGGCCTCGCAGGGCCACGCCCTCGTGCTCTTCACGTCATACGACGCCATGCGGAGCGCCTGCGATGCGGCCCGCCCCCGCATGGCCGAACTCGGCATCACCGTGCTCAAGCAGGGCGAGGAGGAGCGATCGCGTCTTCTTGATACCTTCAAGTCCGACCTTGCGTCGGTCCTGTTCGCGACCGCCTCGTTCTGGGAAGGAGTAGACGCTCCGGGCGAAACCCTGCAGCTCGTCGTGATCTGCAAGCTGCCCTTCCAGGTGCCGACAGATCCCGTGCAGATGGCGCGCAGCGAGGCTGTGGAGAAACGCGGCGGCAACGCCTTCATGGAGATATCGCTGCCCGAGGCGGTGACGCGGCTGAAGCAGGGCTTTGGCCGGCTCATCCGACACAGCAACGACCGCGGCGCCGTCGTCATACTCGATTCGCGGCTGACGACCAAACGCTACGGCAACCTCTTCATCCAGTCCCTCCCCGAATGCCGACTGGTGGCGGATTCCCTCGGCGCCATCGAGAAGGAGGTTGCCCGATTCCTCTTCGACTGGTGAGCGGACACCGGTCATCGCGGGCGGCATTTCAGGGAGGGCCGCAGGCTCCCCGGGGTCCCGCGCCTTCCTAGAGTCCGGTCTCCAGACCGGGTCCTTCGATCCAGATGGGCAGAATCACGGTGAACAGGGTTCCGCCCTCGGAGGTTTCGAAACGGATCGAGCCGGAGACGGATTCGACGATCATGCGGGCGATCGAGAGCCCGAGTCCATAGCCCTCTCCCGGCTCCTTCGTCGTGAAGAAGGGATCGAAGATCCGTGGAGCGTCCTCCATCGAGATGCCGGGTCCCGTGTCTGAGATATCGACGCGAACCGTTCCCGCTTCGTACCTGGTGGTGATGCCGAGCCGCCCCCTCTCTCCCATGGCCTGGAGGGCATTGCGCAGAAGCTGCTGCCAGACCTGGGCGATGAGCTCGCGTTGGGAGGAGGCCTGGAGCCCGGTTTGGTAGTTCCGTTCGACACTCACCCCGGCGGGCACCTGATCCGACATGACGAGGAGGACTTCCTCGATGCTGTCCGCGATATCCACCGGCGCGCTCGGACCGGGGCCGCCGATGGACGTATAGAGCCGGAGCATGCGCAGGATCTTGCTCATTTTCTGCGTCGCGACGCCTGCGACTGCGAGGAGGTTCTCGGCGGAGTAGAGGTCGATGACGCGATCGAGAAAATCGGGATCCCAGCCGCCGGCGAGGAAAGCCTCGAACTCGGCGCCATCCGGCTCGAAGCCGAGGCTCTGCAGCAGCTCGGCCAGCTCTTCCTCGCGATGGAAGCCGGCAGCTTCGAGCCGCCGGCCCAACGCCCGTTTCGTCCGGCGCAGGCTGGTCTCGCCCGGAACCGGCTGTCGGCCACGGTCGCGGAGCCGGTCGACGAGCCGCTCCGCGGACGGACCCTGCGCCCCGCTGGCGGCGTAGATGTGCTTCAGGTTCCTCGACCAGCTGTCTCGGAGGCTGGCCACCGAGGACTGGAGG
>DATJQN010000006.1:0-5223 GCA_035505775.1 Rectinemataceae bacterium
GCCAAGCTCTGCGCCGATTCCCGGGCAGGACCTTCGCGGCCGCCGAAAGGCGGGTGTGTCGGGCTTCGCTCAGAAAGCACGTGGCATTCGCCGCTCGGCGGGGGCTACCATCGGTTCCGTACTTTTTCGGCGAAGCCGGGGAAGTCCTTCACCTCCAGCACGGCGCCGTCGTCCAGCCGGGCCTGACCCGAGAAAAACCCGAAAACCTGGTGCTGATCGCTCATCAGCGGACCCACCGCGGTGAAGGCCGCACGGTCCAGGCGGGGCCGAAACTCCATTTCAAAGCGTCCGTCGGAGGACGTGAAGTTCCAGGCTGCCATGAAATCGTCCTGCCCGTCTGGCTTCGTGGGGATATGAAACTCGACCGCTTCGATCTTGTGACAGCGCCCCTCGTGGAAGAGCATGTTTTCGGTAGCCGCGGAGGTCTGGCCGAAGCCGTAGCCCAGATTCCAGCCGAAGCGCGCGGAGCCGACCTGTCCCTGGGCCGCGCTCCAATACCAGGTTCCCGAATAGGGCCAGACTCCCCTGCCCCAGTCGAGGAGTCCCCAGGCAGACTCGGGCTCCACCTTGATCCGACGGCTTCCCACTGCGATGTACCCCCGGGCTCTCATGCCGACAATCTTCCGGTTGAAGTAAAAGTGCCGAGCCTTGCCTTCAAACGGTGTTGCGATAACCATTGAATCGGGGGGTTCGTCAAAGAGCTCGATCTCCGCCTCGAAGCCTTTGCCCCCATCAAAGCCCGGCATGGAACCGAAGAGGCGGCGGCGGGTCCCGTCGTTCCGGAAGTCGATCGCCATGCCCTTCCCTGCGGCTCTCACATCGCCGGTGCGCGAGTCCGCGGGCAGACCCAGGCGCCCCCAAGTGAGTGGTAGGATGACACTCTCGGTTCGCTCGCTCCGGTTCTCAAGATCGAGGACCGAGATGCTGAGGAGCCCCATGTACGAATTGTCCGCTACCGTGAACGCGACGGCGCCGCCCGGGAAGGTAACCAGGTAGTAATCCCACTCTTTGATCCGGAATGCGGGCGCCCTGATGGCGCCGCGGTCGTAGACGGGGAGGGGGCTGCGGGCCCAGCCGGGCTCCGAAAGCCGCCCCCGGGAGTCGAGGAGCGGCCCCGTCCTGGTGATTTCGTGCTGCATGCCGGTGATCCTCTCTCTGCGCTGTGTGGATGAAACAATAATCGCCGCAACGGTCGGAATTCGCAAGCGTGACGGCGTCTTCCGCTCCCCCATAGTCGGAGCTTGCCGGCACTCGACCCTCACCAGTACCCTTGATTTCATGCGCTGCAAACCCGGCCTCTCGCATCCACACTCTCGGCGCGGTATCAAGGAGGCTTCCCGTGCAGAAAATCGTTCCCCATCTCTGGTTCGACCATCAGGCCGGTGACGCGGCCGTCCTGTATACCTCGTTATTCGACGATTCCTCCGTTCATTCGCGTTCGGGCATGTCCGGGACACCCTCCGGCGAGGTGCAAATCGTCAACCTGAGCCTCCTGGGGCAGGAGTTCATGTTCCTGTCGGCCGGTCCCGAGTTCAGGTTCACGCCGGCTGTCTCGTTCCTCGTCTCCTGCCGGAGCAAGGCCGAGGTGGACCGCTACTGGCAGACGTTGAGCGATTCGGGCAGCGTCATGATGCCGCTGGATCGTTACCCCTTCAGCGACCGGTACGGCTGGATCGCCGACCGCTACGGTCTCTCGTGGCAGCTCATGTACTCCCCCGAGTCGCCAGGCCAAAGAATCGTTCCGACACTGATGTTCGTCGGCGAGAACTGCGGCCACACCGAAGCCGGGGTCGAGTTCTACACGTCGGTCTTTCATGAGACCTCCGTCCAGCACCTCATGCGATACGGCCCCGGATCCGAGCCCAACCGCCCCGAGTTCGTCCAGCACGCCGCCTTCACACTGGAAGGACAAAGTTTCGCGGCGATGGACAGCGCGCTGCGGCATGACTTCGGCTTCAACGAGGCCGTCTCCTTCATCGTCCGCTGCGAGTCGCAGGAGGAGATAGACTACTACTGGAAGCTGCTCTCGGCCCGACCCGAGGCCGAACGCTGCGGCTGGCTCAAGGACCGCTACGGCCTGTCCTGGCAGGTACTGCCGAGCTTCATGGACCGGCTCATGATGAAGCCCGACGGGAGCCCGAACGGAAAGGCCGTCGAAGCGATGCTCGCGATGAAGAAACTGGACATCGCGGCACTGCGTGCCGCGGGAACTTGAGGAGGCAGCGTCGCGGCCCCGGCCTTGACGGGAGACCCTTCCCTGCGTTCCACGGCCGCGGCTTGTCTCCCGCCGCGTCGCGAAGCCCGCGTCATTCCCCGCTTCGAGATGCGACCGGGCCCGCGGCGCGATCCAGGTTCTTAAGTTTGAAGGCGGCGATACCAGAGACGGATAGAACGACCGCCACGCCAATGAAGTTTCCGAGAAACGCCAGCCCATGGTCCGCGAAGGCCGTCTGGTTGCCGAGAAGAATGGCGGAACTGGTGATCCCGACGTGGTAGAGGATGGCGGCCAGGACACGCCCGCCCGAGCGCGCCCATATCCAAGTCACGATGATCGAATGCGCTGTCAGCAGAACCGGTCCCTGCAGCAGGAACTCGGGCCAGAACCAGGCTCCTTGCGACTTGAGTCCGATCCAGTCCGCGGGAAGATGCCAGAAACCCCACAAGATGCCGACCATCAGCGCCGAGCGAAGCAGCCCCACTCTCCTTCGCATGAGGGGCAGCAGAGTACCTCGCCATGCGAACTCCTCCCCGAGCGCCGCCATCAGCGGCCAGCCGAGGCCGACGGGCAGCCGGGTGAGCAGGTTTCCGAGATCGTATGGCAGACCGAGCGCGATCTGGGCACCGAGGCCGATCGCCGCCATGAGTGGCACGGCGAGCAGGGCCGCGGCGAGGATCGGCGCCAGGGCGCGCGGCCGCGACAGCCCCGACCGCGCCTCCTCGGGAATCCTTCCTCCCGCGAGACGCCAGAGCAGCACGCTCAGGGCGGGCATGAATCCACCGCCCAACGCGAGCAGCAGGAAGTCCGTATGGAGCGCCGTGACGTCGCCGAGCCGGCGGCCGAGCAGGGGGAGCCAGAGTGCCCAGGAGAGGATGTAGGACGAGGCCCCGACAAGCAGGGCCCCGTGCTCCGTCACCCAAACCGCGGCCGACGAGCGGGGCAGCGATTGGCTCATAGCCACGGCAGGAGAACCTTTTTCCGGTATGCGGCGTACTCGTCGCGGAACAGCTCCGCGAGCAGCAGCTCCTCGCGGACCGAAAAGACCCGGTTCCAACCGTACACGACCAGGCCCAGCGCCACCCCGAGCCATGAGTCGAAGACCAGGCCGAGCCCGGGAAGGACGAGGAGGGCGACCGCGGTATAGATCGGGTGGAGCATGATGGCGAAGGAGCCGCCGGTGATGAGCCGCCCCTGCGGAACGTTGGCGATGATCTGGGCCACCGCGACCAGCCAGAGCGGAATCCCCACGGCGAGCAGGGCAATGCCCACAACGAGTCCCGGAAGCCCGGCGTGGGCGATGAAAATGCCGGGCCACAGCCGCGCCGCAAGCACGGCGGCAGCGACAAAGGGCAGGCTGAAACCGACGATGCGGTCCCCTGCCCCGATCAGATCCTTGAGTTTCATCCTGGCTCCTTTGCAGCTATCGAGTACGAGGCTGTCTCCGCCGCGCCCGGCGGCGTCCGGCAGCGCTAGTCATCCGATTCGGCGCGCATGGCCTCGAATTCTTCCCGCATGACGAGCAGGGCGGTCATCATCCGTGGAAAGCCGGCGGTGGTCGCCACGAGGAGGATGGCATGCTCGATCTCCTCATCCGTGCAGCCGCAGACGCGGGCCCGCTCGATATGGGATCGCAGGGCATAGTCGTACTGCGAGGCAGCCGCAACGCCCACTTTGATGAGGGCCTGTTCCCGCTCGCCGAGGGGTCCGTCCACGCTCAGTGCCTTCCCGAACTCTTCGTAGGCCTTGTGACTTCTCGCATGGCGCTCCTGAAAGTAGCTCCAGTTCTCCTTCCGCTTGTCCATCGCTTCCTCCTCGTGCAGCGGTCGGCGGGCGCAGCCACCGCGACCCTCCGGCCCACATCCTCTCTCCGGACAGGCTACGTGCCGAGAGCCCGACTGTCAAACGAAACCGACCCCGTGATATGTCGGGGATGGGCAAAAACCTTCCTTGACCCTGCTACAGACGGAGGTTAGGATTTCCCCTGCGCTTGAGTCAGACAAGGAGTCCACATGAAGAGGTTGTCCGTACTTGGCCTTCTCGCGATAGCCGGAGCATCCATGCTGTTCGCCGCGGAGAGCATCCCCGCGCTCAAGTCGGCCGCGGATGCGGCGGCGCTGGCTGCGGCCGGCGCACCGAACGACTACCAGGCGAACTGGATGGCGGCCAGGGCGCTCCGGAAATACGGTGATGAGCTTGTCACGCAGGAGTCCCCGGGATGGAAGGAGCTCGCGAATGCCGCCGCCAAAGACGGGATGAAATACGGCGAGATCGCCCAGAGGCTGAATCCCAAGGGTGTCGAGGGCTGGTACTGGTACGGGCTCTGCGTCGGAACGCACTCGGACTGCGTGAGCATCGTCACCGCGCTGACGGAGGGCCTGAAGGGCAAGACTCAGAAAGCCTTCGAGACCGCCTATGCGCTCGACAAGATGTACGACAACGGCGGTCCCATCCTGTCCCTGGGCCGCTTCTGGCAGGTTCTCCCCGCGATCGCGGGCCGCGACCTCAAGAAGGCGGAGCAACTCTTCGACGAGTACCTCGCGGCCTTCGGATCAAGTCCCGACGCCAACAAGGATGCCTGGTACTTCCGGGGATCTCTCTACAAGGATACGCACAGGATTCCCGAGGCACGCGCGGACCTGCAGAAGGCCGCTGCTCTCGGACAGAAGGACGCACCCAAGCTCCTCTCGGAACTGAAGTAGGTTCTTGGACGGGGAAGGTTCTCCGAGCCGGGGCGCATGACGCTCGCCGTGCTTGTCGCGGGCCTGCTCTTCAAGTGTGCGCGGGCCGCGGTCACGCGGCCCGTGGACATGGCGGCCTCGGCCTTGGGTGTCAACCTCTTCATGCTCGTCTTGAACTTCAACATGATCGGCGCCTTCCTCAAGAACTTCCGCTCAAAGGACGTGGACAGCACGGCAGCAGCAGCCTGATGCCCCGTATCGGACCGCCCAGGATTCCGGTCCCGGGCGGCCCGGGCTTCGAGCGATGCACGGCCGTGCGAAGGGCTT
>DATJQN010000007.1:0-12877 GCA_035505775.1 Rectinemataceae bacterium
GCTCGCCTTTGTGCCCATCGGCCAGCCCAGGGGAGAGGAGCAGCCCAAGGACAAGTTCCGTCCCGAGCTCATCCATCGGGAGCGGTGGCAGCTGCGCACGAGCCCGCTCGATCTGCCGCCCGCGGAGCATGCGTAGGGCGGGATCGGCCTCGCCGCGAAGGGGCACCACTGGACGGGCTAATCGCCCATGGGCGCCGGCTCCGCCCGCTGCGAGGTCTTGCGCTCGGTCATGGAGAGTATGGCTTTCCGGATTCGTATCGATTTCGGCGTCACCTCCACCATCTCGTCGTCCCTGATGAATTGAATGGCCCGCTCGAGGGTCATGGGCTGGACGGGGGTCAGGGTCAGGGCTTCGTCCTTGAGTACCGAACGCATGTTGGAGAGCTTCTTGGGTTTGGCCGGGTTGACGTTCAGATCGCTGTCGAGATTGTGCTCGCCGACAACCATGCCCTCGTAGACGGGATCGCCGGGGACGACAAAAAGCCGGCCGCGCGGCTCGAGATGGTACAGGCCGTAGGTGACCGCGGCCCCGCTTCTGTCCGACACGAGGGACCCGGTGAAGCGGTCGATGAAACTGCCCCGGTATTCCTCGTACCCCGACAGATAGGAGTTCAGGATGCCCGTTCCCTTGGTATCGGTCAGGAACAGGTCGCGATAGCCGATGAGGGCGCGCGTGGGCACGGAGAACTCCAGCCTGACGCGGCCGCCGCCGTGCGAATGATAGGCGAGCATGCGTCCTTTTCGCGAAGAGAGCCGTTCCGTGACGATCCCCGCATAATTCTCGTCGCAGTCCACGAAGAGATGCTCGATGGGCTCGAGTCTCGTGCCGCCCTCGAGCCTGTAGATGACTTCGGGCCTGCCGACGCAGAGCTCGAAGCCCTCGCGGCGGAGCATCTCGATGAGAATGACGAGCTGGAATTCGCCCCGGCCCTTGACGCGGTAGTAGCCGGCCACCCCCGACTCTTCCACCTGGATGGAAACGTTGTTGAGCGTTTCCTTCCTGAGCCGCTCGATGAGCCTGCTGGTCGTGACCTGCGAACCCTCGCGGCCCGACATGGGCGAGGTGTTGATGGCGAAGCGCATCGAAATCGTCGGCTCGTCGACGATGATGCGCTTCAGGGCCTTCGGGTTCTCCCTCGTGCAGATCGTGTCGCCGATATGGACGTCCTCGATGCCCGAGAGCATCACGATATCCCCCGGTTCGGCTCCGGGGCTCTCGACGATCCTCGGCCCCACATAGACCTGGAGTTTGGACACGTTGAGCGGCATCGGTTGGCCGCTCTCGCCGATGCAGACGAGATTATCCTTCGAGCGGGCGGAGCCGTTCATCACCTTGCCGATGGCCTGCCGTCCGAAGTAGTCCGAGTAGGCGAGGTCCGAGACGAGCATCTGGAAGGGCTCTTCCGGCGAGTATCGGGGCGCGGGCATCCGCGAGATGATCGTGTCGAAGAGATAGTGCAGGTCGCCGGCTTCGTCGTCCAGGCGCTCCTGCGCGATGCCCGCCCTGCCTATGGCATAGATGAGCGGAAACTCGAGCTGCTCCTCGGTCGCCCCGAGATCGATGAAAAGGCCGATCACCTGGCTCAGGACTTCATCGGGCCGTGCATCGGGGCGGTCGATCTTGTTGATGACCACCGCGATGGAGAGCCCGCCCTCGAGGGCCTTGTTGAGCACGAACCGTGTCTGGGGCAGGGGTCCCTCCGAGGCGTCCACGAGGAGAATCGCACCGTCGACCATGGAGAGGGCGCGCTCGACCTCGCCGCCGAAGTCCGCGTGGCCGGGCGTATCGAGGATGTTGATCTTGACGCCCTTCCAGATGACCGAGCAGTTCTTGGCCGCGATGGTGATCCCGCGCTCCCGCTCGAGATCCATGCTGTCCATGAGCCGGTCCTGGGTCTGCTGCCCCTCCCGGAAGACGCCGCTCTGCCTGAACATCGCATCGACCAGGGTGGTCTTGCCGTGGTCGACATGGGCGATTATGGCGATATTCCTGATGCCTTCGTTGGCTGCCGTTTTCGGGGTCATGACTGGGCTTTCCTGGATTGAGGTCGGGCTGGGATGGGGCATGATAGGCCAAAGCAGGACAACTTACTAGCCACTCCGTGAGGGAACTTCGGCCCGCGTGACGCCAGGGCCCACAGCGCCGCCTCGCCGTGAGCGGCGTTGTGGAAAGCCTGTCCTGAGCACTCTATACTGTCCACGGAGGCACGGATGCTGCGGATACGAATAGAGTCCTCGGAGCTGCTCCCTGACGGCGGGCTGCCCTTCGAGTCCCGCGACCTCCTGCTCGCGAGCGGGGACTTTCAGGCGGGACGGTACAACGCGATGACCGTCGGCTGGGGCAGTTTCGGGGTCATGTGGAACAGGCCCTTCGTCCAGGTCGTGGTGCGACCGACCCGCTATACCTACGCGTTCATGAACGAGTACGGGACCTTCACGCTCTGCGGCTTCCCAAAAGGCTTCGAGCGCGCTCTCGCGCTCCTCGGCACGAAGTCGGGCCGCGACGGGGACAAGATCGCCGAGGCGGGACTGCATCCGGAGCCTTCCCTGGCCGTCGCCGCCCCCTCCTTCGCCGAAGCCGACTTGGTCGTGGAGTGCCGCACGACCTACTGGGACGACCTCGAACCCGCGCGGTTCCTCGATCCGCGAATCATGGACCAGTACCCCGGCCGTGACTTCCATCGAATCTACTTCGGCGAGATCGTCGCGGCCGCGCGGGCCGGGGAATAGGGTCCGGCACTGGCCGACGATAGGGGAAGCGGCCCGGAATGACCGCGAGCACTGAGCAGCATCGGTGGGAGCGCCGCGTGGGAATGGCCCTCCCGGCGCGATATCGTCTAACCTCGAGAAATCTCCGGAGGCAAGCATGAAAGTCTACCTGTGCAGGAAGTGCAGTTCGGTCGCCGAGGCGGCGGCCAATCCCGAGGGTAAGGGCTGTCCGGCCGGGGGCCAGCACGACTGGACCTACTGCGGCGAAAAGGGCAAAAAGGTCCACCTCTGTCGCAAGTGCAAGGTTCTCCTGGCCACCTTTGCGGCGCCGGCGGACTTCGGCTGCCCGGAGGGTGCCTACCACGAGTGGAACTATCTCGCGGAAGAAGGCCAGGACCGCTACACCTGCGCACGCTGCTCGGTGAGCGTGAGCTGCGCCTCGACACCCGACCCGAAAAACTGCCCCGCCGGCGGCATTCACACCTGGAAGAAGGGCAAGTAGGCCCACGGGACGGGAGCCTTCATGAGCCGCCCCCGTCTCGCTCCCCACGACCCGACGCGAGACGGGCAGCCGAGCTGGCCACACGGCACAACGCGGCTGCTGCCCGCGATGCCGCTCTGTTGAGAAGCGACCGGGCTCCGGGGAGCTATGCTACTTGGCGGGCGAGCCCTTGTCGGCCGCCTGCCAGGACTTTCCGCCGTCAGTCGTTCGATACAGGTAGTTCACCAGACCATTGGGCAGGGAGAGGCCGACGCGCATGCTCCCGTCCAAGCCTTGTGGACCGGAGAAAGCCGGTGTGCCGGGGAAGGTGCCCATCACGTCGTCGGCCAGGGTGCCGGCGGGGAGCGGGATGTCCACCGGGTCCCAGCTTTTGCCGCCATCGGCCGTTCGATAGAGGAGGATGCTGATACCCGAAGGGTACTGGACTGCGATAAACCCATCCGTGGCCGTGCGGAAGGACCAGCCCGTGACCCCGTCGCCGTGCGGCAGCTCGCTTTCGGTCCAGGTCAGCCCGTTATCGTCGGTGCTGATCACGGCCATCGTCGTATGCATCATGCCCTCGGGCATCTGGGCAAGGAGACAGTCACGGCCGGGTCCCGGGGAGAGCTCGTCCTCGACAATCGTGTCGGTGGGCAGGGTCGCTGCCAGGCGCCAGCTTTCGCCACCGTCGGAAGTACTCGCGATCCGCAGGTCGGGTGCATCCGTCGACCAGGCGATCCAGCCGTGGGACGGATCCGCAAAGTGCACGAAGACGCTGCCGGGTTGGCCGTTTGGGCCAATGGCCAAGGCCGAAAGCTCCAGTCCCAACGCATCGAGCCTGAGTGCGCTCCAGTGCGAACCATTGTCCGAGCTGCGCAGGACGACGAAAGAATTACCGGTCCTGCCCCAGGCAAAACCACGACCCGAATCGAAGAACTTCGATCCCTCGACCTTCTCGATGAGGCCTCCGACCTGAAGAGGGGGCGCGGCGCCCGGTGACGCTGCCGCCCTGCCCACCATAAGAGCAAGGAGGACGAGGAGGGGCAGCAGGGTGAAGCTGCGAGCGTCGCGAACCAAAGGCTGTGCTGCTGGGCCCCTGCCAGTCCTCGGTGTAATTCGGAATCTCATAGTCTGAGTATACCAATATGGGAAGGCCCAGTCAGATCAGGCCAAATGCGACCAGCGAGGGCGCGTAGAGGCTGCTATTTTTTTCGCATGTTTCCTTGACATCACTCTGATAAGTGCTATTATTTTAGCAGAACACTCCCAACCGTCGGCCGACCGAGGGAATGAGGGGGTAATCATGAACGGTATCTCGAACAAGCCGGGCCGTCTGGCCCTGCTCACCGTGGCTTTGCCGCTTCTCTGGATTGGCTTCTTTCTCGAGTCTGGAAAGGCGGAGCCGCTGTCACCACCCCGATGGAATGCGGGGCCGGATCTCTTGGCCCGGTCGACCGCAGCCTCGGCCGATGACTACAGCTTCACCCTCGCAGTCGATGGAGCGTCCTGCCAGCTCGATCTGAACGGCCAAGGCAGGCGGCTTCACTCGCTCATCGCAGTCGAGGCTCTTCCTTCGCGCCTCCCGCTCGATGATCGGCCGCGGCTGCGCGATCCCTTCGGGACCCTCGCCGAGCTGCGTGCCAGGGAACCCTTCGTCAATCATGGCTGGAATATATGGGGGGCTCGTCCCACTGCGGTACTCGCCGCCGGGGCGGGGAAGGTGGTGATGGTACGACTCGATCCCCGTCTTGGACCGGTGATCGAGATCGACCACGGATATGGGCTCCGCTCGCGCTATGGATTGGGGAGCTACGGTTCGTCCGCCGTGAAGCCCGGCGACCGGGTTCAGGCAGGTCAGGCGATTGGCAGTCTCGGTTCCGGCACGCCAGACGACATCCCTTACCTGCATTTCGGAATACTGTACGATGCGGGCGACGGTTCCCCGATCGCTCTCGATCCGACTCCTTTCTACCTGCTGAACGCGGAAGCCAGGGCTACGGCCTTTGCGGCAGCCCTGCTGAATCAGGCAATTCGGGCGGGCGACCAGGATCGGGTGTCAGCCCTCCTCTCACTCGGTATCAACCCGAACGTGCACGCGGGGGATGGAACCCTACCGCTCGAATGGGCGGTAATGATGCACCGCGTGGCAATTGCCCATAGCCTGGTCCTGGCCGGTGGCGATCCCTCCGCGGCGACCGCCTCGACCTATGGCAGGGTGCTTCCGGGACTTGGACCCACGATTGCCCATCAGGGGCCGAGCATACTGGAGTTGGCCGTCGACAGTGGCGACCAGGACTTGATCACTGCACTCTCGAGATAAGGAACCGAAAAGGAAGGCAGGGATGCGGGAAAAGCTGAGCAGGCGTGAGCGGCAGATCATCGATTGCATCTACGAGCGCGGGCGGGCGACAGCAGAGGATGTGCGGGCGGATCTTGGAGAAGACCTGAGCAACTCCACCGTGCGCACGCTCCTGTCAATCCTCGAGGAAAAGGGCCTCGTCCGTCACGAAGCCGAGGGCAAGCGCTATGTTTACGTTCCGACCATCCCTGCCGCCGAGGCGGGCATCGAGGCCCTTCGAAAGGTGGTGAAAACCTTCTTCGCGGACTCGGCGACGAACGCGATGGCGGCCTTCATCGAGGCGGCCGATGCCAGGCTTACGGACGGGGAGTTCGATCGGCTGGCCGCCCTCATCGAGGCGGCCAAAGCGGAGAAGCGATGATATGTGCGGCCCCATCGAGGTTGGTCATTTCCTGGCTCCCCTCGCGTTGGTGCTTGTCCTGAAGATCAGTCTGGTGGCCGCCGCCGCTCTCGCGGCTCTGCGCCTCCTTGGACCGGCGCGGCCCGGACTGGTCTCGCTTCTGCTTGCGGCGGCCCTCGTCGCCACGACCTTCTCCGCCCTGCTCGGCGGGGAGTCCCTGCGGCCCGCGCCAACGACCAAGCCTTTCTATGTCATCATACCCACTCCCGGCGGCTTCTCGATGGGGCAGGGGAGCGGGGCGGCGCTCGGGGCTGCGGGCGGGGAGGACCTCGCAGTCCCTCCGGCCAGGGCGAAATCCGCCGATCTGCCCGTTGGTGTGGACTGGGCCGGGATATTCGGGCTCGCTTGGCTCGCCGGCGTCCTTGCCATCCTTGCCCGTTCGCTCTGGCTCAGACGAGCTGTCTCACGGCGCCTGTCCTCCGGGTCTCTCGCCATCGATCCATGCAGGGCGAGTCTCGCTTCCCTGTGCCGGAGAGACGTGGGCTTGAGGCGCGACGTCAGCGTGCGCTTCCACCCCGGGTCGGCTTCCGCAATCGTGATGGGTCTCGTCCGACAGCGCGTGATACTTCCCGCCGAGGCGCAAGGCTGGGATGACGAACGGTTCCGCTCGACCTTGCTTCACGAGTTCGCGCATATCAAGGCCCGTGACAACCTGCTCTCGCTGCTCCTGGGCGTTGCGGCGACCCTTGCGTGGCCGTCTCCTCTGCCGCGGCTGGCGCTCAGGTCGGCGAGGGTGTATCGGGAAATGGGCTGTGATCTGGTGGCGCTGGACTGCGGCATCTCGCCGTCACGATATGCGGCGCAGCTCCTCGCCGCCGCGCGAGCTCTGGCGGCCCGTGAGCGCCATCCATCGTGCATCGCGAGCCAGCGCGGCGGGAACCTGGATCGCCGCATTCGGGCCGTGCTGAGCTGGCGGTCCCGCGGGCACCGTTCCGGAACAGCTTCCCGGGCGGCCTTCGCTTCGCTGCTTCTGGCTGGAGCCTTTTGCCTCTGCCTTGTCTTCGGAAGCGCCTCCTCATCCTTCGCGAGCTGGAGCGGGCCCGCCTTCCCCTACCGCGATGCCTCGGTGGTTTCGTGGCCGGCCGTGCTCGAGCGCGGCGCCACCCCGCAGCTCATGGGCGCCGCCACATTTGCCCTCGCGCGATCACCTTTCGGTGCCACGGTCGCCCTGTCCGGTGAGGGCCGATCCTGTCTCATTGCCCTGGCGGATGAGCAGCTCCCGTCGGAGGCACCGATCAAAGACCGTGCCCGATCCGGCAGCCCGGCGGGTTCCGACTTGGGCGACGCCGCCGGTCAATTCGGCTACGGGCATGAATGGCGCCTCTGGGGGGACAGGCCATCACCCGTCAGCGCCGCAGGAGGAGGCCTCGTCGACGCACTGCGGTTCGACTCGTCGAAACGACTGACCATCGAGATCGATCATGGCGGAGGACTCAGGACGCTCTATACGATGCCAAAGTACGCTGTCCCGCTCGTCTCTGCCGGGACCCCTGTCCGCAAGGGCGAACGCATAGCACTCCTGGGACTGGGTCAACCCGATGACATCCCCTTCGTCGATTTCTCGGTGCTCCTGCGCATCTCCTCGGGTGAAGTCTATGCCCTCGACCCCGCGCCGTTTGTGCTTGGGAGTGCAGGGACGGGCGCGGCCTGGCTCGGCGCGAGTGTCCTTAACGCGGCGGTCAGATCGGGAGACGGGGCCGAAGTGAAGCGACTCGCCGCTCTCGGCGTGGACGTGAACAGCATCGCGGTCGACGGTACCCTGCCCCTCGAGTGGGCAGTGATCTACGGAAACGCAAAGGTGGCCGCCCTTCTGGCCCGGATTGGAGCCGACCCACTTCGTGCCACCGCGGGAAATCTGACGAACTCGATTGCCGGAATAGGCGCGGCCTTCGGATATCACCGGGCTACGATCGACGAGCTGGCAAGGGAGACCGGCGAGCCCGCCCTCATCGCCGCCATCGCGCCGAAATAGGGCGACAGGTCTTCCGCCCCTACCCCGTCCCGTGCAGGGCGCCTAGCCCAGGAGGAGGATGAAGACTCCTGATACGGCCACCAGCGAGCCAAGCACCTCCCGCATATGGACGCGCTCTCTGTATATGAGCGCGGAAGGGGCGATGATGAGAACCGGTATGATGGACATGATGGCCGCGGCCACGCCCGCCTCGGTGGATTGAACCGCGAGCAGGCTGAGCGACACGCCCAGGAAGGGGCCGAAGAAGGCCCCCAAGGAAAGGCTCGCGACTGCCTTCCGATCGCGTAGCGCGACCCAGGTGCCCTTCCAGGCCCGGACCACGAACAGGACCACCGCGAAGCTCAGCACGCCGGCGGTCACCCGAATCTGGGTGCCCGCGAAGGGGTCCAGGTTCGACACGCCGACCTTGCTCAGGATGAGGCCCACGGCCTGCCCGAGGGCGCCGCCGGCGGCACACAGCAGTCCGCGAATGCGCAGCCGGCGTGGCCGTGCCTCGTGGCCGGACGCGGCGGCATCCGTGGCCCCCTTGCCAAGAACGACGACGGCGATGCCGGCCATCGTCAGTGCCATGCCGATGAGGGCGAGACCGGCCGGCTTCTCTCCGAGGAAACCGAAGCCCAGGACCGCGGTGAGCGCCGGAGCGCTGGCAAAGATGAGCATGGAAACCCTCGACCCGATGTCGATGAAGGCCTGGAAGAGGAGGAGGTCGCCGATGACGAATCCCACCACCCCCGAGATCGAGAGCCAGATCCATGCCGAGCCTGGCGCGTCCAGCGGAAGAAAAGACCCTCGCGTCACCAGGCAGTACAGCCCCAGAAACAGGAAACCCAGGAAGAGGCGCAGGAAGTTGAGCGCGAAGGCCCCGATACGTTTGCCCGCGTATTCGAACGCGAGAGCGGTGACCGTCCAGGAGACGGCGGTGCCGAGAGCCGCGAGGGCGCCGGTGCTGGAATTCACGATGCTCTCCTACCGGGTTTCGAAGAACAGCGTTTCGTCGCCCAGTCCGGAAATCACCGCGGGCTGCCTCGATGCAGCGAGGAAGAGGCGCTCTCCCCGGTCGAGAATGTAGTCTTCGCCGTTCTGCGAAACCCAGGCTCTTCCCGACAGCACCTGCAGTTCGGCAGATGTGGGTGGCAGGCGCAGCACTTCGTCATGGAGGAGTGCCAACCTGAGCGAGGCCTCGGGCCCCGCGGCTCGGGCGATCCGTGAGAGCTCTGCAAATCGGACAGCTATCGAATTCCGGTTCATCGTGAACCTCCTGTTCATTGGATTGAAGCCATCGATCATCTCGATACTGAATCTACCAAACTAAGGAAGTCAGCTCTTGTCATACTTTTCAGGCTTCCTCGTCGACCTGAGACTCGGGTGCGGGCTCCACCTTGCTCGAGTCCTTGTAGGTCGAAAGCACGATGTTCGTGATGGATCTCGAGCTCCGGGTCTTTCTGCGTATCGTCGTGAGGAGGTTTTCGAGCTGCTTCGGCCCTTCGGCCCGGACCTTCAGGATGTAGCAGTCCTCTCCGGCCACGTTATGGCATTCGAGCACATCGGGCTCCGAGAGACAGGCCTCGAGGACCGAGCCGTAGACCGAATCAATCTCGGTATGAGCCTCCATGCCGATCGTCAACCGGATAAAGGCCAACAGCGGTTTGCCCAGCTTCTCCGCATTCACGATCGCGCGGTAGCCGACGATAACGCCCCGCCGTTCGAGCTTTTTTACCCGCTCGAAGACCGAGGAAGCGGTCATGCCGACTGCCTCGGCGAGGGAGGCGTTTGAGAGGCGGGCGTTGTCTTGAAGCAAGCCGAGTATGGTCCGGTCTGTGTCGTCGATCATGCGAATAATATTCTACATTTCGTTATAAATGGCAAATGAAATTGTGATTACAGACATAGATAAGAACTATTGTAAGGTTATAACCCAAGATTCTCCGATGGAACTCCGGCCGCCCCCAACCAGGGGGCAGTCTCCCTGAGCGCGGCGGAAGGCGAGTATGTGGCCGACGTCCGCCTGTGGGACGTGGTAGAGCGGGGGCTGTTCATCGCTCGAGTCCACTCGACCCCGGCCCCTCGGCCAGGCCCTGACCGATTCGCCGGCAAGGCTTGCTGCCCGGATAATCGAGAAGCGGCCTTGCTGGAGCGACTCGGGCGGCAATCTCAAGGCCCGTTTCTCCTTCCAATGCCTTCTAGCCTTTCTCACTCTGTACTGGGCACCGGGGACCACGACCTCGTCGATGTGCGATCAATTCGACCATCGCTGGCTTTGCGCGCCCCTCGCTCCCGGAACTCGCGTTCGCATGCCCACGGCCTCCGCCTCCCATAGGCAGAACCTCCCGTGCAGGATGTCGGGCGGGAATTCCAGCAGCCTGGCGACCGCCCAAAGCCGGGTCGCGAAGCGAGCTAGCGCGTCATCCCCCTGGCGGGGTAGGATCTCGTCGTGTTGCCAAGCTACTTTGTGCTGGTTGGAACCGGTATCGGATGCGTGGGTTCAGTCGCCTATATCGTCGACACGGTCAGAGGCAGGATCAGGCCCAACAGAGTCTCCTTCTTTCTCTGGTCCATCGCTCCCTTGATCGCCTTCGCCGCCCAGGTCGGTCAGGGAGGCGGGCTCGAAGCCCTGTTGACCTTCAGCATGGGCTTCCTGCCTCTGACTATCCTCATCGCCTCCTTCACGAACAAAGAGGCCGAGTGGAAGCTGACCCGCTTCGATGCTCTCTGCGGACTGCTTTCTCTCGTCGGCCTGGCCCTGTGGCTGGTCACCAAGATCGGCAATATCGCGATCTTCTTCAGCATCGTCGCGGATGGCCTTGCGGCGATCCCCACCATGGTGAAATCCTACAAATACCCCCACACTGAACGCGCCTGGCCCTGGCTGACCGCTCCGATCGGCGTAATCCTGACACTGCTTACGCTGAAGGAAGTAACCTTTGCCAATGCCGGGTTTATTATCTATGTCCTGGTGGTCAATACGATCATCTTCAGCCTCATCCAGTTCAGGGTGGGTGCCCGCACGAGGGCATAGCGAACAAGCCCGGGGAGCTGCGTCGTCGATATGAAATCCGAAGCGCCACAATCGAAAGAGCCGCGCCGAACTGCAGGACCTGCGATCCTGGCGGCCGCCCTGATCGTGTGTGCGCTGCCCTGCGCTGCGCAGTCCTATCAGTTGACGCCGCCGCAGCGGGTACGGCTGCTCGCGCTGATCGGCAGCGACGAGTCCGCCAAGGCCGCGATCGAGCCGCTCAGGCGTCTCGCCACGGCTTCGCTCGCCGAAAGTCCCCATCCGATAGCCGTCATCAGATCGGAAGGGCTTCTGGCCTCGGATCCGAAGAAGATCGCGACCAGGAAGGCGCTGCAGGACATGGACAGGCTCTACGCCCTGGCCGCAGTCTGGCAGCTTGACCGGCGCGACCAAGCGCTTGCCAAGGCTCGGGACTATCTGGTCGCCTGGGCGAGCGTCAATCGCAGCCGCGGGGACCCCATCGACGACACGAACCTGGAAAGTGCCCTCCGGGCCTACGACTTTGTGCGTGAGGGCCTCGATGCCTCCGACAGGGCTCGAATTGAGGCATGGTTTTCCCAAGTGGCCGACGCGGAAATCACCTCATTCACCGACCACCCCGGGCGCAGCACGGACTTCAGCAACTGGAACAGCCATCGATTAAAGATCGTGGGTCTCGTCGCCTTTGCCACGGGCCGGGCGCGTTATCTGAACTTCGTGCTGACCCAGTTCCCGAAGCAGATCGAAAGGAATCTGCTTCCGGATGGCAGCAGCTATGATTTCCATGAACGGGACGCCCTTCATTACCACATTTACACGCTCCTGCCTTTGGTCTCTCTCTGCGCCGCGATGAAGCAGAACGGTTATACGCTCTTCGCCACCACCGTGGGTGGACGATCCATCGCGCATTCGATAGAGTTCGCCCTGCCTTACATACAGGGCCTGGCCACACATGCCGAGTTCGTGCATTCGAAGGGAGGCTTCGATCGCAAAAGGAGCGTGGCCGGCGAAAGGGGCTTCATCGCGGGTATGCCGTTTGACCCGCTCGACGGCCTGCCCCTTCTTGAAGCTGCCTACTACTTCGAGCCTGAGCTGCTGCCCACAATACAGAGACTGAGCGGCAGGAACGTTCCCTTTCCGAGCTGGCAAGTGCTGCTGGAAAGCGTACAGAGAGACTGAGCCGCCCCGCGCCGAATCCGGCGCTTCACGCGTAGCCGGCTACGCTGCTCCCCCTGCCTGCGAAATCCTCGCCCGCGCAGTTCCTCGCGCCACATGGACATGGCGCATCGCGGCTGCCCGAGCAATGCTCGGGCACGTCATGGATGACGCAGGCTCCGGGCTTCTCCTGCACCCCCACTCCTGTAATGGCATCATGATCATGCTGAGCTGCGCCTAGTAGAGCATGTTGGTAAGGGCTGGCGCATGAGAATAGAAGCGCTTCACGTGGCATTCTGGTTTGCACGTCGTTTCTTCCCGGAACGGCGCCTTGAACTTGAGCCCCGCCCCGGCGAAGTACATCTGAGCGAATGCAGGACTCACCGCGGACTCATCAAGGGCGTAACCGAGGAACTGGATCACCTCGCGGGCGGCACAACTCATGCTGAAGCAGAACACGTTTTCCCGAGACCGACTGCGGGGAGACCTGGGCCTATTCTAAGTAGGCTCGCTCATTGGGGAGGAAGGCTGTCGAGCGCGCGCAGCCTCTGTTTCGTCATCCGTCGAGTGGCGAGGCCGCAAGCTCTGCGGAATGTGACTTTCGGCACTCTGTTCGTTCGTTTCCTGTCCTGAGTATCCTCCGCCCCATCATGGCGAGTGGAGGATGGAATGACACGGATATTCGAATTTATCGTCGGTACTCCCCCTTGGATCTATGCTGCCCTGGCTGTGGGCATTGGCCTCGGGGTCCGGGCTTTCAAGCAAAGGCGCGGCTCCCTTCGGAGTCTGTTTCTCCTGCCCACGATCTT
>DATJQN010000008.1:0-6880 GCA_035505775.1 Rectinemataceae bacterium
GATGCCCAGCTCCTGTCCCTGTCCTGGAACGAGGCGGGGCGCAGGTCCTCGCTCTCCCAGCTCTGGCTCGTCGCCTTCCGGAACCGCAAACCGTACAGGACGGCCGCTGAGAACCGGCAGGGTCTCTACCTGGCCACCGGCTTCGTCGTCAACCCGACCACGCGCGACAAGTACGGCCGGACCATGGACGACCGCCGGCTCGACTCCGTCGTCGTCGACATGAAAGACGATTTCGGCCGTCTCCGCTTCGTGCCCAACGACCCCCTCCTTCGGAGGATGGGGAAGGTCGCAAACCCGCTCGATGTCGAGTCCTTCGTGGCCCAATGGAAGGCCAAGGGACGCTACCTCATAGCGAGGATTCCCGTCTTCAAGGACCAGGTCGTCTACGAGTACGACGGCGGGAAGTACGCGGTCTGGGACTCCGTCGAGCAGGCTCCCTGGCGGGGCGTGGTGACCAGGAAACTGCCGCCCGCTCCGACCGTTCCGGCACCGAGCGGAACCGGGCCGGGGCTCTCCGAGCTTCCCTCTCCGCCGGCCACGCCACAGACGGAAAGCGATCTCATGAAGGAATACTGGGTCGATCCCTATTCCGAGGACGTGTGGGCGTACAACGTGGCCATTGCGAACGAGATCATCGCCCGCGGATTCGACGAAGTGCAGTTCGACTACATCCGATTCCCTACGGACGGCGAGAACATCGACAACGCGAGCTACCGGTGGCGCGATCCCGGGATGGACAAGGAGAGCGCCCTCGCTTCCTTCCTGAGCTATGCCCGCGAGAACATTGCGGCGCCGATCAGCATAGACATCTACGGAGCCAACGGCTGGTACCGCTCCGGCGTGCGCACGGGACAGGATGTGGAGCTCCTCGCGAAGTACGTCGACGTCATCTGCCCGATGCTGTATCCCTCGCACTTCGAGCAGGACTTCCTCGCCCAGTCGCCGGCTACCGAACGTCCCTACCGGATCTATCATATCGGCACGCTCCGCACCTACTACATGGCGCGCAAGCGCGTGGTCGTCCGTCCCTATGTCCAGGCGTTCTACATGAACGTGAAGTACGACCGGCAGTACTACAATCTGGACTACGTGAAGCGCGAGGTCGCGGGCGTGCGGGATTCCATCAATCTGGGCATGACCTTCTGGAACAACGGCGGACGTTACGACGATGTTCCCGTCCTCGAACTCGATCCGAACGGCAAACTGATCCAGGAAGGGGCCGCGACCACCGGCGCAGGATCTGACATTCTCAACTGAAGCCGACCGGCGCGGATTCCCGACTCGGCCGGGCCGCGCCACCATCCCCTTCCGGAGCAGCGCCCCCTCCGGTTAGTAGCCCAGATTCTCCCCGACGACGATCACCGTGAAGTCGGACAGGCTGGGTTTCCGGCGCAGAATCTGGTAGACACGGCAGATCCGCGTCTCGCCCTGACAGTCCTGGCAGAGCCCCGCCTTGGTGCAGGGATTGGGCCGGTCGAGCCGCTTGTTGTTGAGCGGGGCGGCGCGGGTTTCGATCCGGGCGAGGGCCTCGTCGAGATCACGGACGATCTTGTTGGTCCCGACGACCACGACGGTTTTCCTGGGCCCGAAGGTGAGCGCGGCGACGCGGTTGCCGTTGCCGTCGACATTGACGATGTCGCCTTCGAGCGTGACGGCGTTGGATCCGGAGAGAAACAGATCGCAGGTCAGCTGCGCGCGAAGTATTTCCAGCTTGCGCGTCGGGTCGAGTCCGGGGGCGTTGTGATCGAGGATGGTCCCGCCGAGTTCCTTGATCCGATCGGAGGCGCCGAGCGCGCGCACCGTCATCGAACCACCGAAACCGACGCTCATGCCCGGTCGAACGAAGCTGGCGACAAGCTCGAGGGCCTCCGCGGCGCCATGCACATACTGGGCATCGAAACCGTTCCTTTTCAGTGCCTCGCAGGCCGCGCGACCGATCGTCTCACTGTGCCACTGTTCGACGGCGCTCATCATTCCCTCCTCGCACTCCAGACCGGGAGAATCATACGGCGGGTCCCCGGAGCTGTAAAGGGAAAAGCGGCCATTGAGTGATCGCACATCGTTTCAGACTCAGGGCCGGGCGCCTGCGGCGAGTGCCGAATACTCGGCGAGCGCCGCGGCCGCGCCGCGGGAGGCCTGTTGCTCGTCCACCCAGAAGGCCTCGATGGCCGTCTCGAGGTCGACGCCGGCTTCGAGCCCTGCCTGACTGCCAAGCAGCTCCGGACGGCTGTTTGACAGCTCGTCGCAGAGGCTGCGCGCGTCCGCCAGGCGTGCAAGGGTCGCATACAGGGAGAGGCACGTGCGGTAGATTGCAGCCGCCGATTCCGTGGCGCCGGACTCCTCGGCGTCCATGCCGGCGTTGTACTCCGCCTGAACCGATGTATAGAGGTCGGGGAATAGGCTGTCCGCCTCCGCTTCCTCGGCCGCGCTGCGCGCGTCGTCGACGGCGAGCCGGAGAGAATCCGCGCGGGTCTGAGTCTGCGCGGGGCCGCGCTCGGGCAGGGGAGCGGCACTTGCGCAGGAGAGCATGAGCAGGGAAACGACGGCCAGCCCGAACAGGATCATGGCCCCCGCCATGCGCAGACTGCGGTGGAGAAAAGAACCGGGACGAGAAACGGAGAACAATCCAGACCATAGGAGGGCAGTCATATCGGCATCCCTCGTCCCGGTAGTATACACCCCCTGATGGGAAACGGGGCAGGCTCCTGCGGCCAAACCCTACAGAGTTACGATATCCCGGGGCGCCGGTCAGCGTCCAATACGTATATGGCAAGCCTCGATACCTTGAGGGCATATCCTCTGTCTTTCCGGAAATCAGGCCCGCCCGCCCCTGCGCCGAGTCGCTGCCGCCCCGGGATCGGACCGGCTATTCGGCGAAAGGGATGCGAAGCTCCACGCGAAGGCCCTGTGATGATCTGAGGCTCATCGTTCCGCGGAGCTGGCCCGCGAGGGTATCCACGAGCTGCAGGCCGAGACTGTTTGCGGTGCGCCAGTCGAATCCTTCGGGAAGTCCGACGCCGTCGTCTTCGACAACCAGGAGAATCGCCTGCCCGTCACGGGAAAGCGAGACCACGACGGTCCCGGCGCGGCCCTGGGGAAAGGCGTACTTGATGCAGTTGGTCAGAAGCTCGTTCAGGATGAGTCCCAGGGTCACGGCATGCCGAGTATCGAGCTTGATGTCCAGGATTTCCCGCCGTATCCGGAGGCCCTGCATCTCGAAGCCGTGCGTCCTCTGGAGAAGCGCGAGCAGTTCCTCGACATAGGGTCTGCTGTCCATCGTCTCCATGGCGGTACCGTGGGAGAGCAGCTCGTAGATCAGGGCGACCGACTGCACCCTCGCCTGCATGTCCCGGAGAAAGCTCTTGCTCGCCGGATCGGCGATTCTCTGCTCCTCGAGGCTGAGCAGGCTGGAGATGATTCCGAGGTTGTTCTTGGTCCGGTGTTCCAGTTCGCGGACGAGCATGTCCTTCTGTTCGAGCGAGCGGCCGAGCTCGGCAAGCGCGCGCTGCTCCTCCGTGAGGTCGATGAACGAAACCACCACTCTCGCCCAGTCCGACTCGTGACCCGGGGCGATCCCCAGCCGCATTTTCGCCCGCTTCTCCTCGCCCGAGGGGAGAAGGATGCGTTTGTCTTCCTCGTACAGCTGATGACCGGCATGGAGGAAGGCCAGCTGCCCGCCGAAGGTGGCGGGGTTGTAGGTACCGAGCGAGGTCAGGTCACCGGAGAGCACCTGGTCCCTGGATGCGGCGCCGATGAGTTCCCGGTATTCCCGATTGGCGTCGGTGATCCGGACCTTCCTGGCATACTCGGTCACGAGCTCCGGGTGGAGCCGGAAGTGCTCCGCCAGGTCTTCGGTTCCGCCGGCCCGCAGTTCATCCAGGCCCTGCTTGAGCGCGGAGAAGTCCTCTTCGAGAAGGGCGGTCAGGGCATTGTCGAAGATGAACTTGTAGTGGCTTTCCATGCGGCGCCGCTCCGACTCCGCCCGGTCCAGCTCGCTCTGGTCGCGGACTATGGCGAAGGTGCCGATGAACCGTCCCTGTGCGTCCTGGCGCGGGCTGGCGACGACGACGATGGACTTCGTCCGTCCTTCCCCCGTCCTGATGCTGATGCGGTATTCGTCGAGTCGTCCCTTGCGCCGGTTCATCGTCTGGCCTGCGACGATGGCCGCGTTCTCGCCGTCAAGAAAGGAATCGAGCCGGGCGCCGACAAGCGCTCCCTCTGCCACGCCGAAGATCCGGTGCGCCGCGGGATTGGCGACCACGAACCGATCCTCCGCATCCACGATGCAAATTCCCTCGTACAGATTGGCGACGAGCTCGCGATATTGACTTTCCTGCCGAAGCGACGCTTCCTCCTGCCGTACTGCGTCCGAGACGTCCTGGATCACGCCGAAGATCCGCCGCGACGCGGCGTCATACTCGGCGCGAGAGTGGATGTCCACGACCCGGCCGTCCAGGGGGCGGCGTATCTTGAACCGGACATCGTAGGGCTTCCGTCCCGCGACGAGGTCCTCCAGCGCCTCGTCCAGCAGCCGGCGATATTCCGGAAGCGGCAGCTTCTGGACGCTCTTGATCAGGTCATCCGGCCGAACCAGACCGTAGATGCTCATCGCTCCCGACGAAGCCCTGACCGTTCCGCCGTTCAGGTCGAACTCCCAGTTGCCGAATCCGGCAAGCTGCTCTGCCCTGCGGAGCGACTCCTCGCTCTCCCTGAGCATGGTCTGGGCGTTCTGCGTCTCCGTGATATCCTCGACCATGAAGATCACGGCGGGCGTTTCCCAGTCGGTGACCAGAGAGGCGTAGACTCGGGCGCTGATGAGCCGGCCGTCGTGCGTGCGCAGTTTCCGCACCTTGCCCGAACCGCTCGAGTCTCCCCCCAGGGTGGACACGACCTCCAGCCGTTCCTCCGCCTCGACCCACATCCCCAGCTCGAGTCCAGTCTTTCCGAGCAGCTCCTCGCGCTCGTAGGCGAAGGTGCGGCAGAAGGCGGGGTTGACGTCGATGATCCTGCCCTCCTCGGGAGTCGAGAGGGCGATGGCCAGGGGGCTGTTGTCGAAGATGAGCCTGAACCGGGCTTCGCTCCGGCGAAGCGCCTCCTCCGCCGCATTGAGCTCGGTGATGTCCCTGATGATGGCGAGGGTGCCTATCACGGTTTCGCCGTCCCATCGGGGGGTGGCCACGACGCTCACCTTTCTGCGGGCCCCGTCGCTGCTGAGGATCTCGAACACGTACTCGCTGCGCAGCCCGCGTTTCCGGAGATCCGTTTGGTAGCCGACAATCCGGGCGTTCTCCGTGTCCATGAACTCGCCGAGGCAATGGCCCGTGAGCGACTCCCCGTGCATGCGGAAGATTCCGTGGGCGGCCGGATTCGCGTAGATGAAGCGGTCCTCCAGATCGACCACGAGTATGCCCGCGTCGATGTTCTCGACCAGGGATCGGTACTGCTCCTCCGAGCGCCTCAGCGCGTCACGATTGGCGGTGACTTCCATCGTGGCCGCATGGAGCTTGAGCGCCATCCTGATGGAGGCGGATAGCACGGTGGCGCCGGCACTCTTGAGTATGTAGCCGTAGTTCGTGATCTTTTCGGCGCGTTCGACGAGATCGTGTTCGGTATGCGAGGAGAGGAAGACCACGGGCAGGTCGTGCTCTTTCAGAATTTCCCGGGCGGCCTGTGTCCCGTCCATGCCGCGTCCCAGGTCTATGTCCATCAAAATGAGGTCGAAGCGCTCGGTCCGCCCGCGGACCAGATCGACTGCCGCCTCGCCGCTGGGCACATGGACCACCTCGTAGCCCTCGGACTGGAGTGTCTTCATCTCCGAAAGTGCGATTATGGCCTCGTCCTCGACGAGCAGCAGGCGTCTCGCGACAGTCGGCATCCGTCCTCCTGGGCCGCAGTCTACTGAATAATTGTGTGGGCCTCCGCCGCCGCGTCAAGGCTGGAGGAGCGGAAGCCCGTCCCTCCTCATTTTCTCCTGATGCCCAGGATGGTCAGATCGTCGTATTGATCGTCCTCCCTGATCCCGGCGTAGAGCAGGTAGCCGGGATTGTCGTTCTGCGGATCGACATAAGGCCGCTTCCTGGAGCAGTAGAGCCGATACTGGTCGAAGTGGCGCTCGAGGAAGGCGTCGACTTTCGCGTCGACGAGGACGAAATCGCTCTCGGTCGCGGACGGGTCGGGGTACATCCGGAATACCTTCTCCACGGAGACCAGCGCAAGCACCTTCTCCTCGAGGCTGCCCGTGCAGCCGGAAAAATCGAAGCTGAGGAGCTCGCCGGGGATGGGATTGTGATGCTTCTGCAAACGGTAGGAGCCTCTGCCGTCGACCGCGGCCAGGATCGCGGTCAGCCGGTCGTATCCGAACTCCTCGTTGTCCTGCCCACCCTGGTGGTTCTCGTGCGGCTGGTCCTTGGCCGCCCCCGTGCATTCGATGACGGCGAAATCCGCGTTGCGGAAATGTCGCTTCGCTTCCTCGATGCCGTCCGTGTAGAGCAGGAGAATGTCGTTCCGCTCGAAGCTGCGGACGATCTGCATCATGGGATTCTTCATCTGCACCATGAAGCTGGGGAAGATGCCCGCGGCCGGCGAGTCCGGCAGGAGTTCTTCCACGAGGGTCCGCCGCTTGTCCTCCCAGATGTGCAGCTTCCTGTCGCCGGCTTCGCAGAGGTAGGCCGTGCCCTCCTGGGAGTCCCAGAGTCCGAGCGTGAACGCGGCAAATCGACCCGTGAAGCCGCGCTCCTCGATGAAGTCGTTGATCTTGTAGGCGAGATCCGTCAGGTCGATGTTGCGCGGCATCGCCTTCTTCCAGTCATTGAAGTAGTTGATGACCATGGTCGCCACCTGGACCATGATGAGGGCCGCCGAGACCCCCTTGCCCGCGATG
>DATJQN010000009.1:0-3173 GCA_035505775.1 Rectinemataceae bacterium
GAAAAAAGTTGCGCTTATCCTCATATTCGCCGTGGCAATGGCCATCGTCCTCAGCGCGTCTCCGCTGACGGTTTCCTGGCTCGATGGCAAGGTTGAACAACTCTCGGGTTCGAGCTGGATCCCGCTCAACCTTGGTGACAAGATCGACAGCGCCTCCAAGGTGAGGCTCGCCGCCGGCGCGAGCGCCGAGTTCACCGGCGGAGGACGAAAGATCTCGCTGACCGCCCCGGGGGTCTTTGTGCTCGACACGCTGCTCAAGCGGGGGCTCGCCTCCGCCAAGGCCACCTCGGGTGCGCTCGACATGCTCGGAAAGCTCGTCGATCCCAAGGCGCAGACTACCGATGTTACGGCAGCGGGCGTGCGTGGAGCGGCAATCGGGGACCAGTCCGCCGACTCGATGACCTGGGAGTCGGACACTGTCGACACCGACGCTCTCATGGCGAGCGCGCGCCAGCTCGTACGGGACGGGCATTTTGTCGAAGCCGCCGACAAGTTCGGCCAGGCCGCCGCTGCCGCCGACGGTGATCGAAAGGACGACGCGCTCTACGGCCAGGCCTGGGCGCTCGCAGCGGGCGGCAGGACGATCGAGTCTGTCAAGATCCTCAGGATGATGCGTCCGGCGGGGGTGTGGGCGGGGCCGCGAGCTCTGCTGCTCGGGCGACTCGACATAGACTCCGGCGCAAAGGATGAGGCCATCTCAGTACTTCAGGCCGCCTTGAATGGCGGCACCCTCGCGGGGAACGACATCCAGATGGCCAAGGATATGCTTGGAGAAGCGCAGTCGATGTAGGGCCTTGTGCTCCTAGGCGTGCGACCCGCCCAGAGTCTATGATGCCGGCATGAGTCGGGAGCGGGCCACAAGCGAATCGGCCAACGCAGGTATGGAAGCAAGTCGGGCCGCTGCACTGCGGGCCGGCACGGTTGCGGCCTTTGTCACCTACGCAATGTGGGGGCTCTTCCCGCTGTACTGGAAGCGCCTGGCCGCAATCGATCCCTTCGTGATTCTCTGTCATCGCATTGTCTGGGCGGCCCTGTTCTCCCTGATTCTTCTGGCAGTGCAGGGTCGACTTGCCACCCTGTTCACCCTGTTCAAGGACCGGAAGCGGGCGATCACGGCTCTCGCCAGCGCGATCCTGATCACAATCAATTGGGGCACCTACATCTGGGCGGTAAACGCCGGTCATGTCACGGAGTCCTCGCTCGGATACTACATCAACCCCCTGCTCTCGGTGCTCCTCGGTGCGCTGATCTTCAGGGAGAAGCTTGACGGCTGGACCAGCGCGGCGGTCCTCATAGCAGCGGGCGGCATCGGGGCGGCGTCCGTCATGCTGGGAGGGCTTCCGTGGATCTCCCTGGTGCTCGCCTCGAGCTTCGCCCTGTACGGGGCCGTCAAGAAAAAGGCTGCGCTCGACCCGATAACCGGACTGGCCGCCGAGACGGTCATCGCGACTCCCTTCGCCATTGCCTACCTCGCGCTTCAGCACCGACATGGGGTGGCGATATTCGGAGCCGGGGATCACCTTGCCACCGCGCTGCTCGTGCTCGCGGGTGTCGTCACCGCAGTCCCCCTGATCACCTTCGCCTTTGCGGCCAACCGCATTCCGCTTCAGCGCATGGGTTTCATCCAGTACGTCTCGCCGACGGGACAGCTTGCCCTGGGGCTGTTCGTCTACGCCGAGCGGATGACCGAGCCGCTCAGGGTGGCCTTTGCGACGGTCATTGCGGCAGTCGTGCTCTATGCAGCGACGAGAAACCGGCTCAGGGCCGTTCAGGCGCGATAGGCGATCTCCCCTCCCTTGATGACCGAGGCCACCACGTTCATGCCCGCGTTGTAGGCGAGGAAGCGGGCCGAGCGGGCTTCCAGGATGACGATATCCCCCTCCTTGCCGGGTTCGAGCGAGCCGATTCTGTCGGCCAGGCCGAGAGCGGCGGCGCCGTTGAGCGTCAGGGCAGTGATCGTCTCTTCGAGGGAAAGGTGCATGTACAGGACGGCGAGGGCGAACAGGAGGGGGATCGACTGGCTGTAGCAGGAGCCCGGGTTGAAGTCGGAGGCCAGCGCGACGGCGCAGCCGGCGCCGATCATGGCCCGCGCGTCGGCATAGGGCTCGCGCAGCGTGAAAGCGGTCAGCGGGAGGCAGGTGGCCACGACTCCCTCGCGGGCCAGGGCGGCTATGTCCGCGGGGGATGCCTTCAAGAGATGGTCGGCGCTCACGGCGTGCATCTGGGCTGCGAGCCCTGCACCGCCCAGCTGCACGATCTCGTCGGCATGGAGCTTGAGCGGGAAGCCCATGGAAGCGGCAGCCTCGAGATAGCGCCGCGACTCATCCAGACCGAACACGCCCTGCTCACAGAACACGTCGCAGAACTTGGCGTGGCCCTGGGCGCGGACCGAGGGGAGGACCTCCTCGATGACGTAGTCGAGATATTCGGAACTGCGGCCCTGATATTCCGGCGGCGTGGCGTGGGGTCCGAGATAGGTGGGGACGATCGCCGCGGGGGTGCGGTCGGAGAGCTGTGACATGGCCTCGAGCTGCCGGAGTTCGGTCTCCAGATCGAGACCATAGCCGGACTTGCCCTCGACCGTGGTGATGCCCATCGAGAGCATGGTCCACAGCCTTCGCTCGCCGAGTTCCACGAGCTCCTCGAGACTCGCCGCCCGCGTCGACTCCATGCTCCGTCTGATGCCGCCGCCGCGCTCGTGGATTTCCATGTAGGGCATCCCGGAGGCGCGCCACATGAACTCGTCGTCACGGTAACCGGCGAACACGAAGTGCGTATGGCTGTCCACGAAGCCCGGGAGGGCGGCCCGCCCGGCGGCGCTCATGACCGGGACGCCGTCGGCCTCCTCCCAGGGGACATCCGTACCGGGACCGGCATAGACGATGATTCCGTCCTTGACCAGGACTGCCGCGTTCTCCACGACTCTGATGTCGGCCATCTGCGAGCCCTTTCGGGCCGTGGTACCCAGCGGCGTGGAAAGCTCGCCGATGTTGGTCACGAGAATGTCGCCAGCCATGTCTTCCTCCACCTGTGCCGTGTGTCAGCGGGTCCGGACGCCGGCGCTTGCCCTGTGGCGGCGCGGATCGTCCCGGGGCCGGGGGCGTCCTCAGGATGCCCCCGGCCACCGCCCGAGGATAGCATGGACTCGTCAGCGAGTCTCGGGGCGTCCGGAG
>DATJQN010000010.1:0-4468 GCA_035505775.1 Rectinemataceae bacterium
CAGGATGCTGCGATAGGCGACCCGGCGCAGATTCTCCAGGCGGGCCCGCTCGTTGCGCGCGGCCAGCCGTCGCGACCGGATGGCCGGGATGGCGTAGAACATCACGGAGAAGGCCAGCGGCACTGCTCCCAGGGCGATCCCCATCAGGGCGGTCGGGTCGGCAATTCCGATAAACCTGGTGATGAGCTGGTGAATGATGACGTAAAATGCGTCGCCGCCGTGCGGGACTGCGGTGGCGCTGGTTCCTGCGACGCTGAACAGAGCCTGGGGGAAGCTATGGGGCTGGAGCGCCTGGTAGCCGAAGTACCCGCCGAAGAGCACGTTCACGCCGTTGATCACGCAGAACCAGACGTTGGACTTGTGCGGATTGGACGAAAAGGCGGCAATGGGTTTCAGCTGTACCGTTCCGCCATGGCTCCGGTCGACCCTCTCTCCCCGTCGCATCAGCGAGGGAAATGAATAGTACAGCGCGCCGCCCTCAGACACCTCGGGACTCCCCTCGAACTCGTAGAGATAGCGGTTGATGTGCGTCTCGGCCTCGAGGGGCGGAAGCCCGGTGATGCTCATGAACTCGGGAAGCGTGATGACACCGCGGTGGGTCTGGATGAAGGCGATGACCGCCTTCTTCTCGACCGCCTCCCAGCCGGCGTCGGGGTCGCCGTCGCCGAACACGAAGGAGAAGATGGCCTTGTACAGGGGCCTTCGCTGTCCCCTGCGCTGAGCCCTCGCGGAGCGCTCGTACTGGCGCTGGTAGGGGTCCTTGAACAGCTCGGAATAGAACCAGATGCGCACGATCGCATCGAGGAGCCGGCCCGTCAGCATGAGACCGCCGAGGCCGTCGCCGCGGCTGCTCGAGCGGCTGTCGCGCGAGTTGCCCGACATGGATACGGCAATGGAGGCGAGCATCGCGAGAAGCGCAAGAGCGATGAAGAGGAGGAAATAGCCGACGAGCATGACGACGATCCAGATCTTGAACAGGAAGGTTGCTACGCTCGCGACTCCCTTCTTGAAGGCCTTCCATCCGCGCCGGAGCGAGGGCAGGAGACCGCGGTACCGGCTGCGGAAACCTTTGGGGAACGAATAGAGGATTTCTCCCGACTCGGTCACCCGGAGCCGGGCGCCATACTCGTCGGCGACGGCCTTGACCTCCGTCTCAACCTGGGTGGTGGGCAGCCCGGTCTGAGCCACGAGATCGGCGGTCGTCGCCTCGCCCTTCCGCTTCCTGAAGACATCGAGCAGCTGGTCGCGAACGCGTTCCGGCGCGTAGTCGTATACCTTCTTTTCCGTGGGCATCGTCAATCCTCCGGATGATCCTTGACTGTGCGTTCAGGTCCCGGCTTTCCTCTTCCCCAAACCGAATCCAGCGCGCGCTCGTAGAGCTTGCCGTATTCCTGGGCCGAGTGGTCCCAGGAGAAGCGCCGCGACATCGCGCGCTCCCGCATCGCTCTGATATGCGCGGGACGGTTGTACCAGGCCCAGACAGCCCAGCCCGTCGTGTCGAAGATCGAGCGCGGCGTCAGCTGGTCGAACATGAACCCGGTGCCGAGCCCCGTCTCCTGGTTGTAGTTCTCCACGGTGTCCGCAAGGCCGCCGGTGCGGTGCACGATGGGCAGGGTCCCGTAGCGCAGACTGTACATCTGGTTCAGGCCGCAGGGCTCGTAGCGGCTCGGCATCATGAAGAAGTCCGAGCCCGCCTCAATGAGATGGGCAAGGCGCTCGTCGTACCCGATGATCGCCCTGAAATTGGGAAGACGGCCGGCGAGCGAGCGGATCTCGTTCTCGCACCAGCGCTCCCCCGAACCGACCAGGGCGAACTGCAGATCCATCTGGGCGCAGATGTTGTAGGCGCTGCCGTACAGGGGACCGAAGAGCTCGCCCACCCCTTTCTGGTCGGCCAGCCGCGACACCATGCCGACGAGCGGCTTGGCGGGGTCGACCGCCAGGCCGAATTCATGCTGGAGCGCCGCCTTGCAGGCGGCCTTGCCCTTCATGTTGTCCGAAGAATAGGTCGAAGGAAGGAAGCTGTCGGTGGCGGGATCCCACTCCGAGAGATCGACACCATTCAGAATGCCCACCAGATCCTCCGAGCGGTAACGGAGCAGCCCGTCGAGCCCGAAGCCGAAGTCCGGAGTCTGGATCTCCCGCGCGTAGGTCGGCGAGACCGTGGTGAGGCAGTCGGCGTTGGTGATCCCCGCCTTGAGCAGGTTCACCTGGTCGTAGTACTCGAAGCCGGCGCCGTGAAAGAGCTCCCAGGGAAGGCCGAAGTAGGGATAGGAACGCTTGGAGTACAGCCCCTGGTAGCCGAGGTTGTGGATGCTGAGCACGGAGGCGCACTTCGCGAACTCCGAGTAGCGTTCGCTGTGTCGCAGATAGACGGGCACGAGTGAAGAGGGCCAGTCGTGGGCATGGAGGATGTCCGGAATCCAGGCGAGCCGCCTGCAGAGCTGGAAGGCGGCGCGGGAGAGGAAGGCGAAGCGCTCCGGATTGTCGGCAAAATCGGATTCCCAGCGGTCGCCATAGATGCCGTCCCTGCCAAAGAAGCGCTCGTGCTCGAAAAAGTAGACCGGGACGCTGGAGCCCGGCAGCGTCGCGCGGTAGATCGCCGCCCACTCCTCGCCGATGCCCACCGGAACGCCGAGGGGACCCTCGAGCGGTTCCAGATTCGTCTTGTCCACGCCGTAGTACCGCGGCATCGCGATGCGGACGTCGTGGCCGGCACGCTCGAGGGCCCTCGCAAGCGCGGAAACCGCGTCGCCCAGACCGCCCGCCTTGGCAAAAGGCAGCGCCTCGCTCGTCACCATAAGGATTTTCACGGCTTCGGTCTCCTCGTCGTGCGCGGGGCTTCGTTCATCGAGACTGAAGTATACCTGTTCGACTTCTCCTTGCGCAACACGGCCTCCTCTCCACCAAGAGCCCCAAGACCGATATACTGGGGCCGTACACCGTCGGGTCTCCGCCCGGGGCGAGCGCGACCTCCCCGGCCGGCGCCTTAACATGGGCGTCACCCGACTCCGCCAGGAGGACAGCAATGGCAGTTCCCGTCTTTTTTGCAGACTACCGATCCAATGGTCCCAAACGCAACACGCTGGCAAAGCTGGGGAAACTTCTCGATGCCGCGGGCCTCTCCGGCATCGTCAGGACCGGCGACCTCACGGCCATCAAGATCCATTTCGGAGAACTCGGGAACGACGCCTTCGTGTCTCCCGTCCAGGCGCGCCGGATCGCCGACGCCGTCCGGGCCCTCGGCGCCAAGCCCTTCTTCGCGGATACGAACACCCTCTACTCCGGGTCCCGCTCCAACGCCGCCGATCACCTCGCCACGGCGCACGCGCACGGCTTCGTCCCCGAGGTCTGCGGGGCCCCCGTGCTCATAGCCGACGGGCTTCGCGGTTCCGACTGGAGGGAGGTGGAGCTGGACGGAACATGGTTCAAGCGGGCCAAGATCGCCTCGGCCTTTCTCGACGCCGATTCCTTCGTCGCCATCTCCCACTTCAAAGGCCACGAGATGGCGGGATTCGGCGGCGCGATCAAGAACATCGCCATGGGCTGCGCGCCACCCGCCGGGAAGCGCGAGCAGCACGCGGTGAAGTTCTTCGTCGTCGAGGCGAAGTGCACGGCCTGCGGCACCTGCGTGGAGGTATGCCCGGTCGGCGCGATCTCGCTCGAGGGCGCAGCCCTTTCCGGGGGCCGGCGCGCGGCCCTCATCGACCGGACGAAGTGCATCGGCTGCGGCGAGTGCGCATCGCGCTGCCCCGTCAAGGCCATCAGCATGGATTGGAAGACCGAGATCGTTCCCTTCACGGAGAAGATGACCGAGTATGCCCATGCGGCCGTCAAGGGCAAGGAAGGTCGCAGACTCTTCGTCACCTTCGTGAAGGATGTCGTGCCCGACTGCGACTGCGCCCCCTGGTCCGACGCCCCGATGGTGGCCGACCTCGGCATACTCGCCTCCGTCGACCCCGTGGCCATAGACCAGGCCGCCTACGACCTCGTGACCGCAGCCCCCCCCTCCGCCGGCTCACTCGTCGACGGCAAGGCGGCGGCGGGTCAGGACAAGTTCGCCGCCATCCATCCGGAGACTCGCGGCCTCGTCCAGCTCGAGCACGGCGAACGCATCGGACTCGGCTCGCGGGAGTACGAACTGGTTAGGGTGTAGCTCCGGCGCGGGCCGCGCGGGAACGGCACTTCCATCCACGGGCCGCGCAGGCGGCCCCGGCCACTTTCGGGTACGCCGCACGCCCTAGCGCTTCACTTTGCAGACGACCATCCCAGGGCCGCGCCATCCGCAGGCTGCACATCACCGACTACGCCGATACAAAAAACGCCGGAAAGCCGCACATGCGGCCTCCCGGCGTGGTGTTCCCTGCACGCTCACGCGGTGCGAAGCCGCATCACTGCTGCCTGATGACCAGCACCTTCCTGATCTCGTCGATTCCGGGCGCCACGATGCGGATGAAGTAAATACCTC
>DATJQN010000011.1:0-16353 GCA_035505775.1 Rectinemataceae bacterium
GTCCGACGGCCGCGAACCGGCTGCCGGACCCGCGGCCGGTCCCTCCGACCGGCGCGCGCTGAACATTCCGAAACGGCACAGCCCCGCTCCAAAGGCGAGGCGCATAAGCATGAACGTGGGCACTTCACGCATCGATTTGACAAAGCCTCGGGGACCAAAACGCAGAAGCCCCTCCGGCCGCAGCACACCCTGCCAGATCGAGGCCATCCAGGAAGGCAGGGTCTGAAGAGTCCAGTCCTCCGTGCGCACCCTTCCTTCGACAAAGCCCGTCGCTTCCAGCAGCTCGGCGAAGCCCTCGATGCTCGCGAAGGCCGGGTGGGACCATTGGTCGAGGAGCTGGCGCATGACGACCCGCTCCCAGGTCCGGAGCGGCCTGACCCGATCGTCCCGTTGGTTCCAGTCGGCCATGACCAGAACGCCGCCGGGCTTGAGCACGCGCAGGAGTTCCCCGGCAAACCGCGCCTTGTCGGGCATGTGCGGTCCGGCCTCGACGGACCAGACGACATCGAAACTCGCTTCGGGGAAGGATAGTGCCATCGCGTCATCCACAAGAAAGCGCAGCCGAAGCCCTTCCGGGCTGAGCTCCCTGGCCCGCTCGACCTGGCGGGGGCTGATCGTGACGCCGGTGACGTCGAAGCCGTAGTCCCGCGCCAGCACGCGACTGGAGCCCCCGATGCCGCAGCCCACGTCGAGCAGGGTCGCCCCCGGTCTGAATCCGTCGAGCCCGCCCCAGTGCACCATCTCGTGGACGAAATCCACCTTGGCGGAGAGAAAATCCTTGCGTCGGGGAGGACTGCCGTAGTGGCCGAGATGGATGTGCTCTCCCCAGTAGAACTCCAATATCCCGTCCGCAGTCCAGTCGTCGTAGGAACGCGCCACCGTGCCGGCGGACTCGTACCTTCGGGCTGTCACCAGATAGAGGATGAAGCCGCCCATGAGAATCGCGAGCAGCATCAGGATGAGGGCTAGGCCGAGACTCACGATGCCGCGCCCGCTCCGAAGCGGAGCACGCCGCCGCTCACCGGGCCGGCCGTCGCGGCCGGGGCATTCTCGGGCTGTGCCTGCAGCAGTACGCTCACGCCGCTCCTTTCATCACGTTCCCTGCCGGCGGGGGGCGGTGCGGTCCGGAAGCATCTGCCGCCCCAGCCCGACACGGTCCCCGCAGATGATCCCTTCGAGGGCACCATTCTACCGAAGCCTTCGTCCTCGTCAAGTCGCCCCGCCATTCCCCTCCCTCGGCTCTTGGAAGTATGTTATAGTCGCGCGGCGCGGGGGAAACGGCTCCAGCCGCGTCTCGACCTCTGCGTACCGGGAGAGCGAATGCACGAAAGGCCAACCAAGAATCCGCGCGACAAGCGCTACCTCCCCGTCGCGGCGCTCGACGCCACGCGACGAACGATGGTCGTCAAGGACATCTTCGCCTCGGCTCCGCCGACCTACGACAGACTCAATCATCTCCTGAGCTTCCGGAGGGACATCGCCTGGAGGCGGGAAACCGTCAGGCGAATGCGGTTCCCCGCAACGCGGGCATTCCTTGACGTGGCCACGGGAACCGGGGATCTGGCCATAGCGGCGGCGCTTCACCACCCGGAAATCAGCGTGAAGGGAGTGGACTTCGCCGAGCCCATGCTCGAGGTCGGCCGGAGGAAGGTCCTCGATCTCGGGCTCGAGGAACGGGTGCAGCTCGGCTTCGGCGATGCGCTCGCCCTTCCCTTTCCCGATTCGAGCTTCGACGTCGCCGCGATCGCCTTCGGCATGCGCAACATCCCGGACAAGCGGCGCGCCCTCGCCGAGATGGCGCGGGTAGTGACGCCCGGCGGCCTTGTCATGGTGCTCGAGTTCACCTTCGCCCCCTCGCGCGGCTTCCGCCGGCTCTATGGCTTCTACCTGAAAAAGCTCCTGCCCTCCCTCGCCCGCCTCATCGTGAAGGACACCTCGGCGTATCATTATCTCGCCGATTCCATCCTGGCCTACCCTCGACCCGAGGCCTTCGATCAGCTGATGGCGGAGGCGGGCCTGAGCCAGATCGAACATTTCGCCTTGACATTGGGAACGGTTTACCTGCACATAGGTAGCGCGCCAAAGGTGACCCCGAAGGCGATGCCTCCCGCGGCCAGCTCGAGCCGCACCTCGCCCGACGACGGCGAAGCCGGCGGCAGCGTCGGCGGCGCCGCCTGAGAACGGAACCTTGAATCGCAGCGGAAGGCCAAAATCGAAGACAGGGTCCGGAGGTACTTGAATGCAGCTTGAAGCGATTTTCGAGCCCGTCTCCGGGGAACTTGAGCTCGTCGAGCGGGAGTTGAGAACCGCCATGTCGCGCATCGCCGAGGGCGCCGGAGGAAGCGGACAGCAACGCAGCCCGCTCGGCATCCTTCCGGGCATCATCAAGCATCCCTTCGCGGTGCCCGGCAAGCGCATCCGCCCCGCCCTCGTGCTGCTCGCCTCCCGGGCGGTCGACGGCTCCTTTCCCCGGGAACCGCTCATCAAGCTCGCGGCAGCTGTGGAGGTGCTCCATGCCGCGAGCCTCGTCCACGACGACATCATCGACAACGCCGAGGAGCGGCGCCACCAGGTGAGCCTGAACAAGGCCTTCGGCAACCGAGTGGCGGTCCTCGCGGGCGACATACTGTACACGCATTTCTTTTCCCTCATCACCGGCCTCCCGCAGGTTGACGCCCAGAGCCGGTTCGACATCCTCGACATCTTCATCGGCACGACGCGCGCCATGTGCATCGGCGAGATACTCGCCCAGGAGGCTGCTGCGCGGGCCCAGCCCCTGGCCTTCGAGGACTACATACAGATTTCCTCCGACAAGACCGCCTCGCTGTTCGCTGCATGCTGCGAGGCCGCGGCCGTCGTCGTCCGGGCCGGCGAGACCCGGCGCCGGAATCTCAAGGACTTCGGTCTCACCTTCGGCCTGACATTCCAGATGGTGGATGACCTGCTCGACCAGGACCATGGCCTGGACCCGGGTGTCGACCTCCGGGCGGAGACGCTCTGCTATGCCCGCAGGGCCCAGGAGCTTGCCGGGGTCTTCCCGCACGGGGTTTTCCGCGACCGCTTCAAGGACCTCGTCGACTATGTCACGGGACAATCTATCGCTTGACCCCATTGCGGCGCCGTCGTAGTATTTGTCTGCATTCGTACACCGCTGGACAGCTCCCCCCGACCCGATGGTCGGGAGAGCCGAACGAAAGGCACATCAATGAACGATCTGTCATCGCTGGGGGTCTACCTGATCGTCGTCATCGTCATGGTGACCTTGATCATGGTGCTCACCCATCTGCTCGGCGAACGACACCGGCAACGGGGCACCGACATACCCTACGAATCGGGCATGCTTCCCACGGGTTCCGCCCGCCTGCGCTTCCCCGCTGATTTCTATCTGGTGGCCATGTTCTTTGTTGTCTTCGACGTCGCGGCGGTCTTCCTCTTCGCCTGGGCGGTTGCGGCCCGGGAACTGGGCTGGGCCGGCTATACCGCCATCCTCGTTTTCATGGTGGAGACCGTGGCCGGACTCGCGTACCTCTGGAAGTCCGGCGCCTTCGACTGGGGTGCGCGGCGCAGGCGCGAGCACCTCGAAAGGCATGGGATGTAATATGAAGGAAATCGATCTGGCCCGGCACCCCTACGGGGACGTGCAATTTGCGCGTCATTCGGACCTGATGGCCTGGGGACGCAAGTACTCCCTCTGGCCCTTCAACTTCGGTCTCTCCTGCTGCTATGTCGAGCTCGCCACCTCGCTGACCAGCAAGTTCGACATCGCCCGCTTCGGTTCGGAGATCATCCGCGGCTCGCCGCGCGAGGCGGACCTGATGATCATCGCGGGCACGGTCTTCAAGAAGATGGCCCCCCTCGTCCTGCATATGTACGAGCAGATGATGGAGCCGAGGTGGGTCATTTCCATGGGATCCTGCGCCAACTCCGGCGGGATGTACGACATCTACAGCGTCGTCCAGGGCGTGGACTCCTTTCTTCCGGTCGACGTCTACATCCAGGGATGCCCGCCGAGCCCGGATTCGTTCATGAGGGGCCTTCTCCTCATGCAGGAAGTGGTGGGGACCGAGAAGCGGCCCCTCTCGTGGGTCGTCGGACCGCAGGGTGTCGTCAAGCTCGACAAGCCCTCGCTCCGCGACATCATGAAGCCCGATCGAGAGAAGGCGACCGACCTTCGCTCGCCGGATGGCATCTAGTCCCGGCAGGGCGCAGGAGAGGACGGGCATGTCGGCGATCATTCAGGAACTTGAACAGCGCTTCGGCTCCGGGAGTTTCACCGTCCAGGAGACCAAAGACGGGATTCCCACGGTATGGGTGGGCAGAGACCGCGTGATGGACACGTTGGGCTATCTCAAGACCGCGCCGAACGGCGCCTATCCGATGCTCTACGACCTCACCGCGATCGACGAGCGGAGCCGCAGGCATCGGGAAGGTCAGCCCGCGTCGGAGTTCACGCTCGTGTACCAGCTGCTTTCGTTCGACCGCAACGAGGACATCAGGGTAAAGGTGGCGCTCGACGGCGAGAAGCCCAGCGCGCACAGCGCGACGCGGATCTGGGAGAGCGCCAACTTCTACGAACGCGAAGTCTGGGACATGTTCGGCATCGGCTTCGACGGCCACCCTGGCCTCCGGCGTATTCTCACGCCGCCCTGGTGGGAGGGTCACCCGCTGCGCAAGGAGCATCCGGCCCGCGGCACCGAGATGGGACTCTTCCATCTCGACAGCGACGAGGCGGGAAAGATGCTCGCGTCCATGGAGTTCAATCCGGAGGAGTACGGCCTACCGCGCGAGGGCGACGGCCACGAGTACCTCTTCGTGAACATCGGGCCGCAGCACCCGAGCGCCCACGGCATGCTCCGCCTCGTCGCCCAGCTCGACGGCGAGGTCATCGTGGACCTGATTCCCGAGATCGGTTTCCACCATCGCGGCGCGGAGAAGATGGGCGAGCGTCAGTCCTGGCACACCTACATACCCTACACGGACCGGATCGACTACCTCGCCGGCGTGATGAACAACTTCCCCTACGTGCTCGCGGTCGAGAAACTCGCCGGCATCCAGGTCCCCGACCGGGCCAAGGTCATCCGCATCATGATGGCGGAGCTGTTCCGCATCATCAGCCACCTCGTGTTCTACGGCACCTTCAGCCAGGACGTCGGGCAGATGTCCCCGGTCTTCTACATGTTCAACGACCGCGAACGCGCCTTCGACATCGTCGAGGCGGTCACGGGCGGGCGCATGCATCCCGCGTGGTTCCGCATCGGCGGCGTGGCCCAGGACCTGCCCCAGGGCTGGGACAGCATGGTCCGCGAGTTCATCCCCTACATGTACAAGCGGCTCAAGGACTACGACTCGGCGGTCATGAAGAACAAGCTCTTCAAGATCCGCAGCAGGGACATCGGCGTCGTCTCCCTCAAGGAAGCGATCGAGTGGGGAGCCACGGGGCCCTTCCTCCGCGCATCCGGCCTCGCGTGGGACCTCAGGAAAAAGCGGCCCTACGGCGGCTACGAGCAGTTCGAGTTCGAGATTCCCACCGCCGCCACGGGCGACTCCTACGACCGGCTCGAGGTCCATGTCGAGGAGATGCGGCAGAGTCTGCGCATCATCGAGCAGTGCCTCGACAACATGCCGGCGGGCCCCTACAAGTCGGATCACCCCCTCGCCACGCCCCCCCGCAAGGAGCGCACGATGCACGACATCGAGACGCTCATACATCACTTCCTCAACGTGAGCTGGGGCCCGGTGATCCCCCACGGCGAGGTGGCGGCCACCATCGAGGGAACCAAGGGCAACAACACCTACTACCTCGTGAGCGACGGCAGCACGATGTCGTATCGCACCCGGATACGCACCCCCTCGTTCGCCCACATCCAGATGGTGCCCATGATGAGCCGTGGGCTCACGATATCCGACCTCGTGGCCATCCTCGGCAGCGTGGACTACGTGCTCGCCGATGTCGACCGCTAGAGAGGGAAATGCATGCTGAGCGAACTTGAGCGAAGCAGAATAGCGCACGAGGCCGGGCAGGTTCCGGACCGGCGTGCCGCGGTGTCCGAGGCCCTCATGATCGTCCAGGAAAGCCGCGGATGGGTGTCGGATGAGGCCCTCGCCGATGTAGCCGGGGCTCTCGGGCTGACCCGGGAGGAAATCGAAAGCGTAGCGACCGCCTTCGAGCTCGTCTTCCGGCGTGCGGTGGGGAAGCACGTGCTCCTCGTCTGCGACAGCGTGAGCTGCTGGATCAAGGGTTCGGATTCCCTGTTTTCCCACCTGAAGTCGGCGCTGGGCATCGGACCCGGGGAGACGACCGGGGACGGCCTGTTCACCCTTCTCCCCGCCGGCTGTCTCGGCGCCTGCGAGCAGGCTCCTGCCATGAGCGTGGACGGTGTGCTCTACGGGAATCTCACACCGGGCCGGATCGACGAGATCCTCGCCCGACTCAAAGAGGGACGCAATGGCTAAACCGCTCACTGAACGGATACGTCCCGACGGCGCCGCGGTCGGACTCCGGGATTACGAGGGCGCGGGCGGCTATAAGGGTCTGGCACGCGCCCTCACGATGGCTCCGCGCGAGGTCATCGACCTCGTTACAAAGTCCGGGCTGCGCGGACGTGGCGGCGCAGGCTTCCCCACCGGCCAGAAATGGAGCTTCGTGCCCGCGGAGGACGACGGCGGACCGCGCTACCTCGTGGTCAACGCCGACGAGAAAGAGCCGGGTACCATGAAGGACCGCCTCCTCATGGAGGGCGATCCCCACCAGCTCATCGAGGGGGTGGCCATCGCGGCCTATGCCATAGGAGCCGCCGAGGCCTACATCTTCCTTCGCAGGGAGTACAGCGTGAGCGCCTCGGCGCTCGAGCAGGCCATGGCCGAGGCCCGACAGGCCGGGAAACTCGGCAACCGAGTCCTCGGCAGCGGCTTCAATCTCGACCTGCGCCTCCATCTGAGTTCCGGACGCTACATGTGCGGCGAGGAAACGGGACTGCTCAATGCCCTGGAAGGCAAGCGCGCGACGCCGCGCAACAAGCCTCCCTTTCCCCAGGTCAGCGGCCTGTGGGGCAGGCCTACCCTCGTCAACAACGTGGAGACCCTCGTCAACCTTCCCCACATCCTGCGCGAAGGTCCCGAATGGTTCAGGTCGCTCAGCTCCTCGCCGGACGCGGGCACCAAACTGTACGGAGCCTCCGGCTGGCTGAAAAAGCCCGGCATCTGGGAACTGCCCATGGGCACGACGGTCCGCGAGATACTCGAGGAGCACGCCGGAGGAATGGCCGAGGGGCGGAGCCTTCGCGGCTTCATCCCCGGCGGAGCCTCCACCGACTTCCTCGGTGCCGACAAGCTCGACCTGCCCATGGACTTCGACTCGGTGGCCAAGGCCGGGAGCCGGCTCGGCACCGGCACGATCGTCGCGCTCGACGACAGGACCTGCCCCGTGGGCATGGTTCTCTCGCTGGAGCGCTTCTTTGCCAGGGAGTCCTGCGGCTGGTGCACGCCCTGCCGGGAGGGACTGCCCTGGATCGTACGGAGCCTCGAGGCCCTCGAGGAGGGTCGGGGCGAGATGAGCGACATAGAAATTCTGGAGGAGCACGCGCGTATGCTCGCACCCGGACGGACCTTCTGCGCCTTCGCACCCGGCGCGGTGGAACCGCTCGGCAGCGCGATCAAGCTCTTCCGCGAGGACTTCGAGGCGCACGCGCGCCGGAAGAGCTGCCCATGGAAGTGAAGACGGTGACCATCTACATCGAAGGCAAGCCATATGCGGTGGATCCCGGGGAGGGAAAGAACCTTCTGGAGGTCTGCCTCTCCCTGGGTTTCGATCTGCCGTATTTCTGCTGGCACCCCGCTATGCATTCGGTCGGGGCCTGCAGGCAGTGCGCGGTCAAGCTGTTCAGGGACGAGAACGACAGCAAGGGCAGGATCATCATGTCCTGCATGACCGCCGTGGCCGACGGCATGCGCGTCTCGGTGGACGACCCTGAGGCGAAGAGCTTCCGCGCCGGCATCGTGGAGCTGCTGATGGTCAACCACCCGCATGACTGCCCGGTCTGCGACGAGGGCGGCGAGTGCCACCTCCAGGACATGACCGTCATGACCGGCCACGCCTACCGCCGCTATCGTTTCACCAAGCGCACGCACGTCAACCAGGATCTCGGCCCCTTCCTGAACCACGAGATGAACCGCTGCATCCAGTGCTATCGATGCGTCCGCTTCTACCGCGACTATGCCGGGGGGCGGGACTTTGCCGTCCAGGGCTGGCACGACGGCGTGTACTTCGGCCGGCACTCGGACGGCCCCCTGGAAAACGAGTTCTCCGGCAACCTCTGCGAGGTCTGCCCCACCGGCGTCTTCACCGACAGGACCTACAAGGCGCATTACACGCGCAAGTGGGACCTCCGCACCGCCCCCTCCATCTGCGCCCACTGTTCCCTGGGCTGCAACACATCGCCGGCGGAGGCCCACGGCATCATCCGCCGCGTGCAGCCGCGCTACAACTCCGCGGTCAACGGCTATTTCCTCTGTGATCGGGGCCGCTACGGCTACGAGTTCGCCAATGCCGACTCGCGCCCGCGCTCGACCTTCCTGCGCGGCGCCGCCGGGCTCGCGGCAGCCGACGAGGCCGACGCACGTGATGCCGCAGCCGCCGCCCTCCGCGGCGGTCGCGTCATCGGACTGGGCTCGCCGCGCGCCTCGCTGGAGACCAACTTCGCCCTGCGGCGACTGGTGGGCCAGCACAACTTCTTCGTCTCCACGCCCCAGGCCCAGCTCGACCTCCAGCGCCTCATGGCCGAGACCCTGGCCACCGGTCCCGCGCGCGCCGCCACCATCAAGGAAGTCTCGGAGTCCGACGCGGCCCTCGTGCTCGGTGAGGACGTATGGAGCAGCGCCCCGATCCTCGGGCTTGCCCTCCGCCAGAGCTCGCGGCGCGCCCCCGAGGCCGCCGCCATGAAGAGCAAGCGCATTGCCCCCTGGGACGATGCCGCCCTGCGCGAGGCCGTCCAGAACGAGGTCGGCCCGCTGTTCGTCGCCTCTCCGATGCCGACGCGCCTCGACGACATGGCCCGCGAGCAGTACCGCGCCGCCCCCGACGACATCGCCCGTCTCGGCTACGCGGTCGCCCACGAGATCGATCCCGCCGCCCCGGCCGTGCCCGGCCTGCCGGAGCCGGCCCGCCTCCTCGCGGCCCGAATCGCCCAGGACCTCCTCGCGGCCCGCCAGGCTGTGGTGGTCTCCGGGTCGAGTCTCGGCAGCGAGGCGACGATCCGTGCCGCGGCGAACGTCCTCACGGCTCTGCACCGCGCGGGCAAGGCGCCGCTGGCCTTCTTCGTCTTCCCCGAGGTCAACAGCCTCGGCGTCACCCTCTTCGGCGCGCGCGGGCTGGAATCCGCCGAGGCCGCGTTGCGCGACGGAGCCCCTGCCACCCTCGTCGTGGCCGAGGCCGACCTGGGGCGAAACCTGGGGCCCGAGCACGGCTCGCGACTCCTGTCCCTCGCCTCGCGACGCATCGTCCTGGACCACGTGCGGAGCGCGACCACCGAGGCCGCCGACGTCCTCCTCCCCTCTGCCCCCTTCAGCGAGAGCTCCGGCACCGCCGTCTCGAGCGAGGGCCGGGCCCAGCGTTTTTTCGCGGTCTTCAAGCCCGCCCCGCCCATACGGGAAGCATGGCGCTGGCTGGCCGAGCTCTCGGTCGCGAGCGGGCGGGCGGAGCGTGCCTGGAACGGCCTGGACGAGCTGATCGCCGACATCGAGGCTGAGCTTCCCGTCCTCGCCGGCATCGCCGGTGCCGCGCCGGACGCGGCCTTCCGGATCAACGGCCAGCGCATCGCGCGTGGCAGCCACCGAGAGAGCGGCCGCACTGCACGCACGGCGAACATCAGCGTACGCGAGCCGGCGCCGCCTGAGGATCCCGACTCGCCGCTGTCGCATTCGATGGAGGGCAGCGCGCTCGACGCCCCTGCGGCACTCATTCCCCGCTTCTGGTCGCCGGGCTGGAACTCGGATCAGTCGATCAACAAGTTCCAGAACGAGATCGAGGGCACGCTCCACGGCGGCGATTCGGGCAGGCGCCTCCTCGAGCCTTCCGGCATTGCCTCCGGCGGTGCCTCTGGCATTGCCTCCGGCGGTGCGCCGGCCTATGACGGCACTCCGCCCGCGGCCTTCAACCCTCCCCACGGCGAGCTCGGCCTGCTCGGGCGTACGGAAACCTTCGGCTCGGAGGAGCTCTCCGCCCGCTCACCGAGCGTCGCGGCTCGAGCGTCGGGGCCCTATCTGGCCCTGAGCCGGGCAGAGGCCGAGCGACGCGGCCTCGCCGAGGGCGCGATCGTGCGGGTCCGCCTGAGCCCTGGCGCGGCCCTGAATGCGGCCGGCGGCGGTCGCGACGGGCTGGACCTGAATCTGCCGCTTCGCATCGAAGAGCTGGCCGAGGGCATCGCCGTTCTTCCCCGCGGCATGACCGACATTCCGGACATCCCGTATCCGTCGTGGATTCGCGTCGAGTCCGCTGCGGAAGGCGGCGGGGCGAAAGGGGCCGGGCGATGAGCGGTCTGGCGGTTCTTGGCCTGGCTGTATCCCTGTTCTTCGGCGTTCTCCTCTTCGCGGCCCTCACGATCTGGGCCGAGCGGCGGCTCCTCGGGTTCTACCAGGAGCGCTACGGGCCCAATCGGGTCGGGCCCCTCGGACTCCTCCAGGTGATAGCCGACATGGTCAAGATCATGACGAAGGAGAACTGGATTCCCCCCTTCGCCGACAGGCCCGTCTTCGTCCTCGCACCGACGATCATCATCGTCACGACCCTCGCGTCCTTCGCCGTGATCCCCCTGACGCCGCTGGTCGTGATGTCGGACATCAACGTCGGCCTGCTCTTCTTCCTGGGCATGTCGTCCCTGGCCGTCTACAGCGTGGCCCTCGCGGGTTGGGGCTCCAACTCGAAATTCTCCCTGCTGGGAGGCGTGCGCGCGGTGGGCCAGATGGTCAGCTACGAGGTCTTCATGGGCATCTCGCTGCTGGGGGTCGTCCTCCAGACGGGTTCGTTCAGCCTCGTGGACATCGTTAGGGCCCAGGGCAGGCTCTGGTTCGTCGTCCCCCAGTTCGTCGGTTTCGTGGTCTTCTTCATCGCCGGACTGGCCGAAACCCGGCGCATCCCCTTCGACCTGCCCGAGGCCGAGAACGAACTCGTCGCCGGATACCATACGGAATACTCCGGCTTCAAGTTCGCCATGTTCTATCTCGGCGAGTACGTCGGAGTGACACTCAACTCGGCGATGATCGCCACGCTGTTCTTCGGCGGATGGCAGGGTCCCTGGCTCCCGCCCGCCGCCTGGTTCATTCTCAAGACCGCCTTCTTCGTGGGGGTTTTCATCCTCATCCGAGGGGCCCTGCCGCGCCCCCGCTATGACCAGCTCATCGCCTTCGGCTGGAAGCTGATGTTCCCGCTTGCCGTACTGAACCTCGCGGTCACCGGCGGCATCGTACTCGCAAGCGGCCATTGAGGAGCGGAGCATGTGGAGCATATTGCGTTCGATTTGGATAGTCCTCAAGCGCGTCTTCGCCCCGAAGGTGACCGTTCTCTATCCGGAAACCAAGCGAAGGCTTCCGGCGCGCTGGCGCGGGCGCATCGTTCTCACGCGTGACCCCGACGGGGAGGAACGCTGCGTCGCCTGCTATCTGTGCGCCGTGGCCTGCCCTCCCTCCTGCATCTCGCTCCAGGCCGAGACCCGGGAGGACGGACGGCGCTATCCCGGCGTGTTCCGCATCAATTTCTCCCGCTGCATCTTCTGCGGCTTCTGCGAGGAAGCCTGCCCGACCTACGCCATACAGCTGACCCCGGACTACGAGATGAGCGAATACGAGCGGAAGAACATGGTCTACGAGAAGGAGCATCTTCTGATATCGGGCCAGGGAAAGTATCCCGGATACAACTTCTACCGGGCGGCGGGACTCGCCATAAAGGGCAAGGGCAAGGGCGAGGCGGAGAACGAACGGCCGCCGGTCGACGTGAAGGGGCTTCTGCCATGAGGACGGGAGGCATACGGTGAACACGGCCTTCGTCATCGCCGGTCTCGTCGCGATCGCGTCGACTGCTCTGGTAATAGTGCAGCGGAACGCCGTCCACGCGCTTCTGTACCTCATCGTGTCCCTGTTCGCCCTGGCCGTGACCATGCTCTTCCTCGGCGCGGCCTTCGTCGGCGCGCTGGAGATCATCGTCTACGCGGGTGCCATCATGGTGCTCTTCATTTTCGTGGTCATGATGATCGGCGCTGCCAGCTCGACGCTGCGCCCGCGGGCATGGATAGGTCCTTCCGTACTCGGCCTTGTGCTCCTCGGCGAGGTGCTCTACGTCCTGACCCAGCGCCCGGGCGGCCTTTCGCTGCTCAACATCGTCGCGATCAAGCCGCAGGAGGTGGGCATGGCCCTGCTCGGACCCTACGTGGTGGGCACGGAGATAGCTGCCTTCCTCCTTCTCGCCGGTCTCGTGGGCGCCTATCATCTGGCGAGGCGTCCCAGCGACGGCGGGCCCCGTCCGGCAGAGGAGGGAAGACGATGAGCCCCGTCTCCTTCGAATACGGTCTCCTGCTTGCCGCGGCTCTCTTCGTGCTGGGACTGGTCGGCATCCTCGTGCGGAGAAACCTGGTCTTCATGCTGCTCTGCACGGAGATCATGCTCAACGCCGCCGGATTCGCCTTCATAGTCGCCGGCGCCCGCTGGGCCCAGAGCGACGGGCAGGTGATGTTCATCTTCCTCCTCGCCATGGCGGGCGCGGAGGTGGCGGTGGGCCTCGCGCTCATCCTGCTGATGTTCAGCAGGGGGAAAGCCCTCGAAGTGGACAGTCTGGCCTCGGGGGGGGAAAGCTAGCATGAGCGTGATCTGGCTTGTACCCGCGCTTCCCTTCGCAGGTTTCATCGTGCTGCTGTTCTCGCGCCAGCTCGGTCTCACGGGCAGGCGCGCGGGGGTCGTCGGCAGCCTCGCGGTGGGGCTCTCCTTCCTCTCGGCCCTGGCCGTCTTCGCCGCCTACTCGGTGTCGCCTCCGGCGGGCGGCTCCTTTACGCTGCTCCTCTGGCAGTGGTTCTCCTCCGGCGGGCTCGAATCCTCCATCGGACTCACGGTGGACGCCCTTTCCCTCGTCATGGTCCTCGTCGTCACGGGAGTCGGCTTCCTGATCCATCTCTTCTCGATCGAGCACATGGCCGGAGAGGAGGGATACCCCCGCTTCTTCGCCTACATGAACCTCTTCGTGGGTTCCATGCTCATGCTGGTCCTCGCCGACAACCTCGTCCTGCTCTACCTGGGCTGGGAGGGCGTGGGGCTCTGCAGCTACCTGCTCATCGGCTTCTGGTATCGCGACCCGGCCAACGGACGGGCCGCCCGCAAGGCCTTCATCGTCACCCGCGTCGGCGACATCTCCCTGCTGATCGGCATCTTCCTCGTGGTTCTCAACCTCGGGAGCTTCAACATACAGGAGAGCGCACAACGTGCCCTCGGCGCCTGGCCGGTCGGCTCCCCGACCGCGATCTGGGCCGCAGCCCTCATCCTCGGCGGCGCCCTCGGCAAGTCCGCCCAGCTGCCGCTCCAGACCTGGCTGCCCGACGCCATGGCCGGCCCCTCGCCCGTCAGCGCCCTCATCCATGCCGCGACCATGGTGACCGCCGGCGTCTACCTGGTAGCGCGGACGCACGTTATCTTCACGCTCGCTCCGCCGGTGCTCTTCGCCGTGGCTGTGATCGGGGCTGCGACGCTCTTCGTGGCCGGGGCGAGCGCAGTGGCCCAGACCGACATCAAGCGGGTGCTCGCCTACTCCACCATGAGCCAGATCGGCTACATGTTCCTCGCCCTCGGCGTGGGCGCCTGGACCGGCGCGATCTTCCACCTCGTCACCCACGCCTTCTTCAAATCGCTTCTCTTCCTTGCCGCCGGCGTCATCATCAACGCCCTGCACCACGAGCACGACATACGGGCCATGGGCGGACTCGCCCGGAGAATGCCCTTCACCTTCTGGGTCTTCCTCATCGGCGCCTTCGGGCTCACGGCCCTGCCGCCGGTCACTGCAGGCTTTGCGAGCAAGGATGCCATAGTCGCGAAGGTCTGGGAGTCTGGCGACCCTCGCCACGTCCTGTGGGCTGTCGCGATGCTCGGGGTCTTCCTCACGTCCGTGTACACCTTCCGGCTCCTCTTCCTCGTCTTCGGAGGCCGGGGGTCTTCCGCGCGGGAACACGCAGGTCATGGTGAGGACTCCGGACTGCGCGCGGGCCCCGTCATGGGAGTTCCGCTCGGGATTCTCGCCATCCTCTGCCTCGTGGGGGGCTTCCTGGACTTTCCGCGGCTCCTGGGCGGCGTCCCCTTCATCACCCGCTTCCTTGCGAGCGCGCTGCCCACGACCGCAACGGCGGAGAGCGGGGGTATGAGCGAGGCCCTGCTGGCCCTCCTGCCCCTCCTTGTGACACTGGTCGGCATCCCCCTCGGCGCCCTCCTCGCACGTGGCAGCGCGCGCCGCTACGCCGCCGCCATGGAAGGGGCTGCAGTCGGCGAGGCCGCTGTCATGGCCGCCGGCTCCGGCGTCGCGGCAGCTTCCGGCCTCCCGGAACCGAACGGATTCGTCTCGTTCTTCAAGCGCGGCTGGGCCTTCGATACCCTGTACGAGTTCCTGATACAACGACCCTTCGAGTGGCTGGCGAGGATCAACCGCAGGGATTTCGTCAACGTCCTCTCGGAGGGGCTCGGAGCCCTCAACATGTTTGCATCCTTGATTCTGCGCAAGAGCCAGACGGGACGGGTTCGTCTCTACATCGGCGCCCTTGCGCTGGGAGCCGCGCTCATCGTCGCGGCGGCGGTGCTGCTATGACACTCAGCCTGTTCATCATCGTGCCCCTCGTGGCCGCCCTCGTCATGCTTGCGGCCGGACCGCGCCGGAGCGCCGTGGCCCGCTGGGCCTGCCTGCTCGCCAACGCGATCAACCTGGTCATCGCCGTCCTGCTCTGGGTCGGCAGCACGACCGGGAAGATCCAGGCGGCAGAGGGCAGCTGGCTTCTGGTCGAGAGTCATCCCTGGATCCCCGCGTTCGGCATATCGCTGACCCTCGGCCTGGACGGACTCTCCCTGCTCTTTGTCAGCCTGACCGCGGTTCTGGGCCTGGCCGCCGTGCTCTCCTCGTGGAAGGGGATTCAGACCAAGGTGCTGCCCTTCCACCTTGCCCTGGCGGTCGTGCTGGCCGGCATCAACGGCGTCTTCCTCTCGCTCGATCTCTTCCTCTTCGCCTTCATGTGGGAACTGATGCTCATCCCCATGTACTTCCTCATCGATCTCTGGGGGCACGAGGGACGCCACCACGCCGCGATCAAGTTCTTCCTGTTCACGCAGATCGGCGGCCTGTTGATGTTCGTGGCGATCATCGGTCTCTACCTGATCCACGGCCGGGCCTCCGGCAACTACAGCTTCGATTACCGCGTCCTGCTCGGCACCGCTCTCGGGCCGGTGTCGGGCATGGTGCTGATGCTCGGCTTCTTCGCCGCCTTCGCCGTGAAACTGCCGGCCTTCCCGCTGCACGCGTGGTTGCCCGACGCCCACACCGAGGCGCCCACCGCCGGCAGTGTCATCCTTGCCGGCCTCCTCCTGAAGACCGGCGGCTACGGGCTCATACGCTTCGTCCTGCCGCTCTTCCCCGATCCATCACGACTCTTCGCGCCCGTCGCCATGTGGATCGGCGTGGCGGGCATCGTCTACGGCGGCTTCATGGCCTTCACGCAGTCCGACCTCAAGCGTCTCGTGGCCTATACGAGCGTGAGCCACCTCGGCTTCGTGCTGCTCGGGGTCTTCGCCCTCAACTCGCAGGGCATTTCGGGGGCGGTCATCCAGATGCTCAGTCACGGTCTGGGGACCGGGGCCCTCTTCATCCTGGTGGGCGGGCTCCAGGACCGGATACACACGCGCGATATCGCCCGAATGGGCGGCATCTGGAGCCAGGCGCCGCGGATGGGCGCCTTCGCCCTCGTGCTGACCCTCGCCCTCCTTGGCCTGCCGGGCCTGGGCAACTTCATCGGCGAGTTCCTCGTCCTCCTCGGCAGCTACCGCGTGAATCCGGCCGTGGCGATCGTCGCGGGTCTCGGACTCGTCGTGGCGATGGTGTACGCACTCAGAATGTTCCAGCTCGCCTTCCACGGCGGGCCGCGGGAAAAGCTCAGCATCCCCGATCTCGGCGCCCTCGAAATGGCGACCCTCGGCGGAATGGTCGCGGGACTCTTCTGGCTGGGTCTGTACCCGCAGGGAGCCCTTCGGCTGCTCGGCGGACTCGCGGCCGGTCTCGGCTTGGCACCGGGGGCGCTTCCATGACCCAGCTCGACCTGCTCTCGATCCTGCCGCTCGCGGTGCTGGCGG
>DATJQN010000012.1:0-7316 GCA_035505775.1 Rectinemataceae bacterium
TCGGAGCAAAGGAACAAATATGAAAATGCCCCTCTTCATCACTGCATCCTTGCTGTGCCTTACATTGCTCTCAAATTGCACAAGCACACCAAAGTATCAGATGACAAGCGCCGAAGATTGCCTCGTAGTCATGAAGGTAGACATGCAAGCGGGTACATCAGCCGGCCACGCACTCAATGCCCGGATCTATCAGTATCTGTTTACTGGGGACTACCCGCCGGCCACTCTGGACCGGAAATGGGCTATGGTTGTGATTCGCGAACCTACGGTTCGTGTGAAGGAGTTGTACAGTCGAATCAGCCCCAATTCCCGATTCAGAGGTCCAGATGGCCATGACAGCCTGGATATACCGCTTCCGTATAAACCGGGTTGGCTAGTGGTGGCGGATTTTGTGTTCGTGCAGAAGATCACCAAGGGCATGGAGGACTATTCGGCCGACATAAGCCTGCGACGCATAACCGAGACAGAACGAGAGGAACTGCTCGAGACATTCCGGAATGATCCTGCCTACGCGATGTGGCAGATATAGCGCACATTTACGATCACGATTGGCAATCATTCCGGAGCTGATCACTTAGGGTTATCGGCACGAAACCTAGTCCCTTGAAAAGCAGTGCCGCGTCATTTTCGCGGAAGCCGGCCTATCCCCGCCCTGCCCCCGAGCAGGACCGCGACCCGAGCCAGTTTGGACGACGTGTAGGGAGGATAGCGCATCGCAAAATCGGGTCTGCTCGCGGATTCGAGGATGCCGCTGCGATGACTGAAGGTTTCGAATCCGGCACGTCCATGGTAGCTGCCCATGCCACTCCCGCCAACGCCACCGAAGGGCAGGTGGGGGCTCGCAAGCTGGGCTATGCAGTTGTTGAAGGCCGCCCCCCCGAACTCGATCCGCCGCCGCACAAAGCGCCGCAGCTCACGGCTTCTCGTGAAGAGATAGAGCGAGAGGGGATTCCGGTTCCGGCGTATGATCGTCACCAGCTCCTCCGGCCGATCGAATTCGAGGATCGGGAGGATCGGGCCGAATATCTCCTCGTGAAGCAGGGGCGAGTCGGGCTCGATGTCGTCCATCAGTGTCGGCTCGATATACCGGGCCCGGCGGTCGGTCCTTCCCCCGGCGAGAATCCGTCCCTGGCTGAGGAGTCCTTCGAGGGCGCTGAACCGTTTGTCGTTGATGATCCGGGCGTAGCTTCCGGATGCCTGGGGGTCGCTGCCGTAGGCTTCGAGCAGGGCTGAACGGAGGAGCGCGACCATCCTGTCCTTCACGCTCCGTTCCACGATGAGGTAGTCGGGCGCCACGCAGGATTGCCCCGCGTTGAAGAACTTGCCGAAGACAATGCGCCGGGCGGCCACGTCCAGGTCGGCATCCGCAGCGACGATCGCCGGACTCTTGCCTCCCAGCTCGAGTGTCACGGGGCTAAGGTTGGGGGCCGCGAGCTCGAGGATCTTCCTGCCCACCCCGGGGCTCCCCGTGAAGAAGATGTGGTCGAAACGGTATCTCTGCAGCAGTTCCGGCCCCATGGAAGCGCCCGGACCGCGCACCACGCTGACATAGTCGGGGGGATAGGTTTCCGCGACCATGCTCGCGAGGAGCTCGGCGCAGCGGGGACTCTGGTCGGAAGGCTTGAGGACGGCGCAGTTTCCCGCCGCCATCGCACCGACCAGGGGAGCCAGGAGAAGCTGGAAGGGGTAGTTCCAGGGCCCGATGATCAGCACGACGCCGAGCGGCGATCGGTAGACCCTGCTCCGCGAGGGCATCATGACGAGGGGCGTCTTGACCCGTTCGGGCCGCATCCAGGTGGCGAGGTGCTTCAGCGCCTCGTCGATCTCGCCATAGAGGATGGCGAGCTCCGAGCTGTAGGCCTCGAAGCGGGGCTTGCCCAGATCGGCGGCCAGCGCCTCGAGTATTGCTTCCTCATGCCTGGCGAGCATGAGCTTGAGCTTGCCGAGCATGGCTCGCCTGAATCCTGGGTCGAGCGTGGAACCGGCGTCGAAGAAAGCCCTTTTCTCGTCGAAGAACGCTCTCGTGTGATCGATGTATGAGTCTACCTGCGCATCCATGGATCGAAGATACCGGGTTTTTCCGTCTTTGCCGAGCCGGGACATGCCCAATCCCGGCGGCCGCGAAGGGTCCCGGGAACGCTGTATGGTCCCGCCACCCGATGGAGCGGTATCTTGAACAGGTACATCGCGGGGAAGGAGGGGGCCATGTCCGACGACGATCGCGAATTGGTGGTGGACGAGGAGACCATAGAGATCGTGGCTCCCATCCTCATCGAATGCGAAGACCTCATTGAGTCCGATGAGGGACTGGACGAGGTGGGCTGCTCGCAGACCTGAGGCGCGCAGGGGGCCGAGGCGGTGCTGCGGGGCGCCGCGGCTGCGCGCCGGTGCGCCGCCCGCCGGGCCCCCTATCGTGCCCGGACGGTCGCAGGGCTCGCGGGCTCGGGCCCCCGCACGAGGGAAATCGCCGCGGCACAGGCGCAGAGCAGCGCCGACACCATGAAGGCGTGGCGCATGCCGAGCACGAAGGCCTGCCGGGGAGCGGAGCCCAGGGAGATGCCCGTGCCCACGAAGAGCTGCATCATGACACCCCGGGGAAGGCTGCCCGCGGCCACGGCAAGGGAGAGAGCGAAGCTCGTCACCATGCCGGTCTGCCGGAGGGTGGCCAGCGCGGCGGAGGCGATTCCGAGCCGGTTGCGCGGCGCACCGTTCATCGCGGCGCTCGTATTCGGAGCCCAGAACAGCCCGCCGCCGAGTCCCACGAGGACCAGCCCGAACGCCACGACGCCATAGGAGCTGTCCGGCGTAAGGCGACCGATGAACCACAGCAGGGCGCCGCATTGAATCACGAGCCCCAGCGTGGCCGGAAGCCGGGCGCCCAGGCGGTCGGCCGCAATCCCGCTCAGGGGACCGACGACAGCGGAGACGGCGGACAGGGGGATGAGGAGAAGGGCAGCCCTCAAGGGGTCAAAGCCCCGCACGACCTGGAGATAGAAGGTGACCAGGAAGGTGACGGCGAACATCGCCAGGGCCTGAAGCATGGCCGCGATGACGGAGAGGCTGTAGGTCCTGCTCTCGAAGAGCGAGAGGTCGAGGACCGGCGATGCGGCGTGGCGCTCGAGGGAAAAGAAGGCCGAGAAGAGGATCGCGGACAGGGCGAACAGCGAGAGGATGGGCCAGGACGTCCAGCCGAACTGTATGCCGTTGGTCAGGGCGAACAGCAGGGCCACAAGACCGAGGCTGAAGCCGAGCATGCCCCGCGCATCGAAGCCCTCGCTCCGGTCGCGGTGCGAGAGTTCCCTGAGCGCGATATATCCCCAAATGCTGCCCACGAGGCCGATCGGCACGTTGATGTAGAAGATCCACCGCCAGTTGGCCATCGAGAGGAGGAAGCCGCCGAGGAGCGGCCCCGCGATTCCGCCTATGGCCCAGGTGATGCCGTTGATTCCCAGGGCCCTCCCCCGCTCCTCCTGCGGAAAGACCTCGGTGATGATGGCCGTGCTGTTCACCATCATGAGGGCGGCCCCCGAACCTTGGATGACGCGTGACGCGATGAGCTGGCCGGCGCTGCGCGACACGCCGCAGAGCGCGGACCCCACCGTGAAGATCACGAAGCCCAGGTTGTAGAGTCTCACTCGTCCGAACATGTCGGCTATCCGGCCGAAGGTGAGGAGGAGGACGGTACTCACGAGGATGTAGGCCATGATGACCCAGATCATCTCGACCAGTCCCGCGTGAAGATGAGCCATCATCTGCGGAAGGGCGAGGATGACTATGGTGCTGTCAATGGAGGCCATCAGCGCGCCGATGGTCGTGACGCTCAGGGCGATCCATTTGTATTCGATATGGCCCGGTCTGCCGCCCCGGCTGGACAGGTCCGTGCCGAGGGAGCCGCCGCTGTTTGAGCTCACACTTCCACCTCTGCCCGGCCCGAATCATGCGGGGCCGGCACAGTGGAGAAAGATACTGCAGGGGAAGGCCGGGCGTCTCTAGCCTTGACCGGCGGGGGAGCAGCGCGCCTCGCCGGGCTGCAAAGCCCTCTCCGGGGGCCCCCGACCTCAGTTCATCGGCGCGAGTGCGGCGCGCAGGTCGGCCACCGGCTTCTCGAGCTTCATGGCGAATCGGTAGCGCAGACCGGGCGGTCCGCTGCGCTCCATGGTCGCGCCCAGCTGGCGCGACAGCGCCTCGATGATCGACAGCCCGCTCCCGCGTTCCCTGTCCCGGGAATTCACCAGACCGATCCCGTTGTCCTCGAGCTCGATGACCAGGTCCCCTTCCCGGGCATCGTACTGCCCGCTGACGGAGATGCGCCCGTCCCGGCCGTCGGGAAAGGCATGCTTGATCGAGTTGAGTATGATCTCGTTCGCCAGCAGACCCAGACTCACGGCACGATCGCCGTCGATCTCGGCGCAGTCCCCCTGCCAGATGAAGCTGAACTCGATTCTGTCGTGGATGAGGCCGAGTCTCTCCACCAGGGACTTGAGAACCTCCCCAAGCTCCACAAGATAAAACGCCTCCTTGCGATACAGGAGCTTGTGGACCACCGAAATGGCCGAGAGACTCTCCTTCACCTCGACCAGGGCCGAGGAGGAGTCGGCCCCGGGGTGGGCTTTCAGGTTCACGAGGCTCGAGATGACCTGCAGGTTGTTCTTGACCCGATGCTCGATCTCCCGGAGCATGAGCTCGAGGAGGTTGCGGAGCCTGCGTTCCTCCTCCGCGGTGGCGGTCGCTCCTCGTACCAGATAGTTGGCCGCGAAGGAGAGGACAAGACTCACGAGCACGAAGTTCGCGGAGATCACGACGACCGATGCGGCACTCTGAGGCCAGGGGACCAGATGGAGGGCCGCCGCCAGCGCAATGCCGGCATGGGTCAGTATGGCCAGCAGATTGGCGGCGATCATGGCTTTGAGGTCGCCAAAGAGGGCGACCAGGAAGACGAAGGCGAAGACAAACAGGTGTCCAGCTCCGAAGGGCCCGGTGGCAACCAGAAGGAGGAGGCCGAGGAGGTAGGAAATGGCCAGTATCGAGCCCACCTTGAGCCGATACGAGACTCGCGGCAACAGGGCGAGGAGCAGGACGTAGGCGCAGGCCAGACTGTCCGCCGCCAGGACCGACCAGATCTTTTCACGGATCGAGAGGTAGGCGCTGGGAACATAGGCGACGACTCCGCCTACGGCCATGACCCGCAAAAGAGTCCCGAGCATCCGCTCCCGCAGAGCTCTGACGGCACTGGACTCGTCTCCCATCTCGACGACTTCCTTCGGCTCAGTATCTCCCCAAATGGCCGGGCTGTCAAAGTGCGGCGAGTCGACGGCCCGCCTCGTGAGTCGAGGAGGGGGAGCCATTTTGGGTCTTTTATTACCGATTCAGTCATATTATAGTAGTGTCCATGGCTGAACGTACGATCGCTTCCTTTTCCGTTTCGCGCCTCGAACTGCTCCATGAGGACGGCCGGGTCGACGAGGCAACGCCGCTCGAGCTTGACAGCGAGTTCATGCTCCGGATGTATCGGCTCATGCTGCTCGCGCGCAGCTTCGATCAGCGGGCGGTCAGTCTGCAGCGCGAGGGGAGACTCGGCACCTATCCGTCGATTCTCGGCCAGGAGGCGGCCCAGGTGGGCAGCGCGCTGGCTCTCGAACAAGAGGACTGGATCTTCCCCTCGTTCCGAGAAACGGGGGTCTATGCGACCGTCGGCTATCCCCTCGACCTGCTCTTCCGCTACTGGGCGGGCGACGAGCGCGGGCTGGCCGGGCCGGAGGAGATCAACCTGCTTCCCGCCTGCGTGAGCGTGGCCACGCAAATACCGCAGGCCGTCGGTGCGGCCTTCGCGCTCCGGTTCCGCAGGGTCGAGGCGGTTTCCGCGGTCTATTTCGGCGAGGGCGCCAGTTCCAAGGGCGACTTCCATGAAGGGCTCAACATCGCGGGCGTCTTCAAGCTCCCCGTGCTCTTCATCTGCCAGAACAACCAATGGGCCATCTCCCTCTCGCGGGACCGGCAGAGCGCCTCGCAGACCATCGCGCAGAAAGCCGTCGCATACGGCTTCGAGGGCGTCCAGGTCGACGGGAACGATGTTTTCGCGGTCCATGCGGCCACCAGGGCCGCGCGTGAACGCGCGTTGCGTGGGGAGGGGCCGACCCTGATCGAGTGCCACTCGTACCGCATGGGCCATCACACGACCTCCGACGACGCCGGACGCTATCGCGACCCGGCCGAGGTCGAGGTTTGGAAGAAGCGCGACCCGATCGACCGGCTGGGTCGGTATCTCGAATCGCGGGGAGTGCTCACGGAGGCGGGCCGGAGGGAGGTCAGACGCTCCTGCGACGAACTCATCGACGAGGCCGTGCGGCTTGCCGAAGCGGCTCCGCCGCCGCGACACGAGGACATGTTCGGGAATGTCTTCGCACGGCCCACGCCGCGACTCGAACGGCAGCTCAGGGAGTTGGCGAATGGCGGTGCTTAACGTCGTCCAGGCCATCAATCTGGCGCTCCGTCAGGAGCTGGAGCGGAACGATCGGACCGTCATTCTCGGCGAGGATATCGGCGTGGACGGCGGGGTCTTCCGCGTCACCGAAGGGCTCGTCGAGGCCTTCGGACCGGAGCGCGTTATCGACATGCCGCTGGCGGAGTCGGGGATCGTCGGTGCAGCCATCGGCATGGCCCTTGGAGGGCTCCATCCCGTTGCGGAAATCCAGTTCATGGGCTTCCTGTACTCCGCCTTCGATCAGGTCGTGACGCACGCGGCGCGCATGAGGAACAGGTCGCGGGGGCGCTACTCCTGTCCCCTCGTGATACGAGCGCCCTACGGCGCCGGCATCAGGGCGCCCGAGATGCATGAGGAGAGCAGCGAAGCCTTCTTCTGCCACTCCCCGGGGCTGAAGGTCGTCGTCCCCTCGGGCCCGAGGAGCGCCAAGGGTCTGTTGACGAGCGCGATGCGCAATGCAGATCCGGTCATCTTCCTCGAGCCCACCAGGCTCTACCGCCTGGCCAAGGAGGAGGTACCCGAGGAAGACTTCACCATTCCGATCGGCGAGGCCTCGCTGCTCCGGGAGGGAGGGAGCGTCACCGTCATCGCCTGGGGGAGCATGCTCCACCGCTGCCTCGGAGCCCTCGAGGATTACGATATCGACCTGATCGACCTCCGGACACTCAGCCCCTTCGACGAGGAAACAGTCCTTTCCTCCGCGCGGAAGACGGGCCGGGTCGTGGTGGTCGAGGAGGCTCCCCGGACGGCCGGCTTCGGGGCCGAGCTCGCCGCCACCATCGCGGAGGACGCGATGCTGCATCTCCGCTCCCCGATCTTCCGCGTCGCCGGATAC
>DATJQN010000013.1:0-29709 GCA_035505775.1 Rectinemataceae bacterium
CACAGGCTGATCCAGGTCCCTACATTGAGGTCCGAGTAGCTTGTCGACGAGGTGCCGCCAGTGCTATCCGAGCCGTAATCAGTGTAATTTTTGGAATTGGTCAGGAACCCTACTGAGGCTTGGACATACGTGGCATCAAAAAAAGCGGATGCTCCGAACACCGATACCGCGCTTTCGGATTGGGTCCAGGTGGAACCCTGCGTAAACCGCATAGTCATCCACGTTGGATCGAAGGCCACCCCACCACCCACGCTCATCCCCTGTCCGAACGCGAATGCGGCCACGACGACAAGTACCAAAATGACGAGAAGATTTTACATTCAAGATCCTCTTACGGAAATTCCGAGAAAATAGTCGGAGCATAGTGCGCAAGATGGTTTCGGTCAACGTTTTCTGTTCGAGTTTCATGAAGTTCTGATTCCTCAGTCATTGACTCATTTTAAATCGCCTAACGTCAGATAGAGTTGCCGCCCGCGCCGGCGGCCTCAGATACCCGGGGCCTGCGATGCTGTAACTAGAAACTGTTCCGCGACAGCGGCTTCCCTATGTAGACGCCCTCTCCTCCCAGGTAGTCGTGCAGCTCCCCCTCGATGAGGATCTGCACGTCCTGGACCGTGGGGAAGGATGTCGCCGTATAGACGATCTGCTTGAGCTGGCCTGCGTAGCCTTCGATGCCGTAGTGGTTGTACATGAAGGCGTCGCTGAAGTTGATGTAGGCGGTGGAGCCCCGCACCTGGACACCGAGGAGCTTGGTCCCCTGCGGCACGAGGCTGATGAGGTTCTTGCGGAGCTCGTCCTCGGTCGGCCCGCGCAGGAGGGCATCGAGCGCATCGGTGAGGGGCGAGTCGGAGAGGGTAAGTGGGCGCTTGACTTCCTGCCGTACAATGACACCGTCGTCGTCGATGCGGACAAAGTACAGGGACACGGCGCGAGTCTTCGGGGGCAGTACGGCTCCCGTCTTCTGCGAGGCCCCGCCTTCGCTTCCCGTGCCGCCCGGCTGGATGCCGACGGCCTGACCGGGCCCTGTAGGTTGGCCCTGCGCCGTGCCGCCCGCGCCGGGTCGACTCGTGGCGTTTTGACCCGATGGGGGCGTCGAGCCGGCCGGGCCGGAGGTCGAGCCGGCTGAGCCGGAAGCCGCAGGTCCCGTGCCCGGGACTTGCGCGGCAGGGGCAGCCGAGCCGCCCGCGGCAGCGCCTGAGGCAGCGCCACCGGCCGGCGTCGCGGCCGGGCTGGAAGCGGGGCCCACACTCGAGCCGGCGCCGCCCGCGGCTGCGCCTCCGCCATTCTGGGGCTTGGCGGCAGGTGAGGCGGGAGCCGGCTTCTGCGGTTCGGCTCCGCGCTGCGTTCGGACGATATCGTTGAAGTTGGTGGAGATGAGGGTCTGCCGGATCTTTCCAAGGTTGAGCAGGAAGAGCAGCAGCACCGCGACCAGAGCGGCGAGCACGAGCAGGCAACCGGGGCTTCCCCCCGGCTTACTGCTGGATTTGTTCGTACGTCGCCCGGTTGCCATAGTGCGTCATGATATGGATCGGCAGTGGGCTGGTCAATATTAGGCCATTAGCTGATATATGTCCCGTCGCGGCTCCGCCGGTCTCCCCGGGAGGAGACAGGCCACCTGAAATCGCTGGGGATTGTGAAACTGCACGTAGCGCCCTCCGGCGCGCAGGGCGAAGGGGCCGTCCACCGGACGATGGCCGCCGAACCAGAGTGCCTGTCTGGAGCGCTCCTTCCCCTCCGGCCCGGAAGCGAGCAGGGCGTCGAGGCTCCGGGAGACGGATCCCGGACGCGCTCCGTCGTTGGGTGTCCAGATGAGCGCATGCACGACCTCCGGATGGCTCCGGTACTCGATCACGTCCTCCCGCCCGATCGCGAAGGCCGGCTCCCCGTGACTGGCTACGAATCCGTCTCCCAGGGCGAGCACCGGGTAGTCGAGCTCCAGCTCGCGAAGCCGTCCGCGGAGGGGGGCGCCATACACGAGGTCGAACCAGGAGCGGACCATCTCCCCCTCTTCGACGAATTTGTAGAAGGGGCGGTCGCCTCGCTGCGAGTCGTTCGAGACATTGTCGTGGTTGCCCTTCAGATAGTGGAACGAGCGCGGAAAGGCAGCTTTGCAGTCGAGGACGATCCGCACCGCGCTCAGCGTCAGCGACATCTCCTCATCCATGCGCCCGTGCGAGGACCAGCCGACCGCGTACTCGCGATAGGCATCCTGCCAGCGCCGCGCCGCATCGCCGGCCTCCGAATGGAAGACGTCGCCGACACAGAGCACGGTGAGCCACTCGTCCGCGAGCAGCTCCGCCACAGGGGCGGGGAAGGGCGAGTCCTCCGGGCCCGTCCACGCAAGCAGCGCGGAAAGCAGTACAGGACGAGCGTGGATATCGGGTACGAGTATGGTCGGTCGCGCGGGAAGGCAAATGAGACCCCCGGGCTGTCCGGAGGAGTCCCGAGGCCTCAGATCCGGCGGCTCCGAACGCTCCGCCGCGATGGCGGCCTCGACGAGATCGCTCAGCTCCCGCGCGCCCGGGAGCCGCGGACGCAGGCCGAGCTCGTGCGCGCTCGCAGCCAGCCGCCGGGCTTCCGACTGCGCGGTCGCCATGACCTCAGCGCTCCCCCGCCTCGATGCGCCGGAGCCAGTCCGTGGCGGCGGGATCTTCGGGATCGATCTCCAGCGCGGCACGGAAGAATCCCACCGCCTCGGACTCCCGCCCCTGCCGCAGGGCGATCGCGCCGAGATTCACGATGATCTTCACGTTCTCGGGCTCGAGCTTGAGCGCCCGCTCGAGACTCCGCCGGGCTGCGACGGTTTCGCCGAGCTCGAGCAGGCAGATGGACAGCTCGTTGAGCGCATCCGTGCCCTCGGCCCCGAGCGCCACGGCTTTCTCAAAAGCCTCCCTGCCCTCCTGCCACCGGCCGAGGCGGCGGTTCGCCCAGCCGACGAGGAACCAGCCGTTCCAGACCGAGGGATGGCGATCCACGAACTCCCGGGCCTTGGCGAGCCCCTTCTCCTCCTCGCCGAGGCGGATGAAATCGTAGGATTCCTTGAACAGGTTGTCGAGGTAGCCCTGCTCGCCAAGTTTTTTCAGGATCTCGCGGGCGCGCTCGCGCTTCTCCTCGTCGTCCCCGACCTTGACGTAGGTCTCGAGCAGCGAGGCCGCCCGCTCGAAGTTGCGCCGCCGCATGAAAAAGAAGGCGGCATTGAAAAAAGCCGGCGCGAAGGGAGGCTCCATGGCCAGCAGACGCTTGTATGCGTCGAAGGCGCGCTCGTCCATCTCCTCGGCGAGCGACTCCCTGCCGGACTCCGCGTAGGCGGTAGCGCGGTCCTCGGACAAGATGGCCAGATCGAGGAGGGGTTCGGGGGCTTCGGGGAACAGCCCGGCGAGGGCCCGGAAGATTTCCTCGGCTATCTCCCAGTCCCTCCCCTGCGCCTTGGCGATCCCCGCCTGCGAAAGCTCGGTGAGGATGTCCGGCTTGACCGCACGGACGAAGTTCCGGTAGTAGGCCGCATGCTCGTGGCTGGGATTCCAGGCCAGAAGCCGCAACATGCCCGCCACGACCGCCTCGGCCGTGATCTCCCGGGGGTCGAAGCGCTGTGGCTCCCCTCCGGTCTCGACGGGCAGGGGGATGCCGGGGTCGGGCTTGAACGACCCGATCTCCCTGACCAAGGCGTTGGGAAGCTCTATGAAGACCAGCCGCCTCAGGGCCGCGGTGCCGACCGCGTTCGAATCGGGCTCTGGCGAATCATCCAAGTCGGAAATATCCACGCGAACTCCTTGCTTGCTGTGCTTCGATGCAATCGTGACCCGGCGCCGGCATGCGCCCGGGGCCCTCCGCACCCTGCGACGATCGGCTATTTCCGTGCGGGCACGGGATGCGGGGCGGCGGGCTGTACGCCCCCGGTTCCCGCCTTCTGGGCGGTGGCCTGTTCCTGTTTCTCAGCCGACTGCGCGGCGTCCTCGCCGCGATTCTGGCGTACCTGACCCAGAAAGTCGTTGACATGCATCTTGTAGCTCATGGGCACGGCGTGCTCGTCGAACTTGAGCGCCACCGCCGTCAGGTCCTTCCTGCCCTCGACATCCTCGTAGCGGACGATGCTCCCCCTGATCTCGACGGTCTCCCGCGGCTCGTCCATCTCGATCTTGATCGTGCATTCCTTGCCGACCAGGAACTTGGCCAGCCCGACGATGATCGCCTTGCAGCCCGAAAACGAGAGGTCGCGCAGTATGCACTTTCTGGGCACGCCCTGCACGAAAATATAACTCTCCTTGGACACGATGCACATGCGTCGCATGGAATCGGGGGTCAGGAGAATGCGATCCTCGCGCCGGCGGGTCGAGTTGATGTTGGCATCGAGCAGCCGCCCGAGAATCTCGATGAAGTCGTCCGGGGGGCGCTGCGTGAACTGCAGACTCGTGAACTGGAGGTCGCCGCCGCTCTGGGTGTAGGGCGCGACGCCGACAACGCGGGCGGAGATGAAAAAACTCAGGGGCTCGGGCTTGTCGGGGGTCCGGAAACTGAAACGGAGGGAGACGAGGTTGTTGGCCTTCTTGATGCGGTCGGCGAATGCCTGCTTGGAACTTGCCACCACCTTGGCGCCGTCGAAGGAGGCCGAATAGATGACGCAGGGCCACTGCTCGCCGACGCACTTGAGAAAGACCCCGCGGGTGTCGAGCCCGGTGGTCTTGATGATTTCCTTGGTGTAGGTGACATCAATCGTCCGGTAGAGTTCATACCATTTTGCAATCTGCTGGCTCGTGGTGATCGACATAGGCCTGGGGCAATAATAGGTCATCCCCAGACCTTGGTCAACGACGCGGGACTACCGGGGCCTCGCGCCGGGAGGGGCGGAGACGGAGTCTAGTCCTTCCAGGGGAAGATCAGGCCCTTGAGCGTGCGCTTGCCGACAAGCTCCCGCTCCTCGGTCAGGAGCTCCTCCCAGGGCAGGTCGCGCCGGGAGGCTTCAGGGTGCTGCTCGAGCCAGTCGTACTTGAGCATCCTGAGCCGCACCGCCTCGTCGAGGGCCAGCGCGACTCCCGAAGGTCCCGGCGCGAGAAAGGCCAGGAAGCCCGACAGAAGCAGGCTCACGAGGTTGTAAATGAGGAGAAACAGCGAGAACAGGGGGTTGTCGAAGAAGAGTATGAAGCTCTTGCGGAGGTTCTTGCCGAGGCCGCCGCCGAAACGCGCCCGGATCGGCAGGTAGTACTGCAGGGAGATCGAGGCGACGAGTCCGAACCAGAAGAGGACGCCCGCGGCCAGGGCGCCCGCCACCCCGCCATGCGTCAGGTAGAAGGGGAGCCCCACGGAGAGGAGGAGCCACAGTGCGCCGAAGATGAGGCCGAGCTGGATACCGGGAAGTGCTCCGCTTCGGAGCGAGGCGACGACCGCCGGCAGCCTGATCGAATGGAAATCGGCCACTTCCCTGAGCGCGAACACGCAGGCGGACCACCAGATCGCTCCGGCGCCGACGGCGATCACGCCGAACGCCGCCTCGAGCCAAAACGGCGAGCGCAGGGCTGCCGGAAGGAAAAGGCCCAGCGCCGCAAGGATGACGAAGATCACGTTGAGCAGTACGAGGGTGAACAGATTGTCCCATCCGTCGAAGAACGTCTTTTTGAAGAAAAATCCTATCATATGTTGCGGTATATCGCATCCTTGACAAGATGGCAAGCGGATAACTATGGTTGCGGCGGAGCCGCGAACGCCGAAGGCGTCCGGCTGGGAGCCCAGTGCTTGCAGCCGGTCCCCGGGAGGTGCAGACGACTATCACTTTTCCCCGAGGTACTACTTTGGAAGACCAGTACCGTTTTCCGCTCGAGCGCTTCATGGCGCGGGAGAAGTTTGAGCGGATCAAGGAGTTCGCCAAGGACAAGGAGACTCCCTGCCTCATCATCGACCTCGACGTGATCAAGGCCAAGTACGAGGAGCTGAGGTCCCACCTCCCCTTCGCCAAGATCTACTACGCGGTCAAGGCCAACCCCGACGACGAAGTGGTCGCGCTCCTGCGCGATCTCGGCTCCAACTTCGACGTCGCAACCCGATGGGAGCTCGACCAGCTTCTGCGCCTCGGCGTCAGCCCCGATCGGATGAGTTTCGGCAACACCATCAAGAAAGAGCGGGACATCGCCTACTTCTACGAGAAGGGTGTCAGGCTCTTCGTGACCGACTCCCTGTCGGACGTGGACAAGATTTCCCGCGCCGCACCGGGGGCCAAGGTCTTCTTCCGCCTCCTCACCGAGGGCCTGGGCGCCGACTGGCCCCTGTCCAAGAAGTTCGGCTCCCACCCCGACCTGGCCCGCCAGCTCATCAAGACCGCGGTCCGCTTCGGGCTCAAGCCCTACGGCATCTCCTTCCATCCGGGCTCGCAGCAGCGCGACGTCGGCGCCTGGTCCTCGGCGCTCACGAGCGTCGGCCAGCTTTTCCGCTGGTCCAGGGAGGAACTCCACGCCGAGCTCAAGATGATCAACATGGGAGGCGGCTTCCCCGCCAACTACCTCGAGCCCACCGACTCGCTCGCCCAGTACGCCGATGACATCAAGCGCTTCCTCGACTACAGCTTCAGCGACGGCTGGCCCGAGGAGATCATCATCGAGCCCGGACGCTCGATGGCCGGAGACTCGGGCGTCATCGTGGCCGAGATCGTCAACATCGCGAAGAAGTCGGTCCACGAGCGCTACCCCTGGGTGTTCCTGGACATCGGCAAGTTCGGCGGCCTCATCGAGACCCTGGACGAGGCGATCAAGTACCCCATCTACTTCGAAGGTGCGGGCAAGCCCATCGAGATCATCATCGCCGGACCCACCTGCGACTCGATGGACATCCTCTACGAGAAGTGGACCTACACGATGCCGGACAAGACCCGCATCGGCGAACGGGTGTACATCCTGACGGCAGGCGCCTACACCCAGAGCTACTCCTCGATCTACTTCAACGGATTCCCGCCCCTCAAGTCCTACATTCTGCGTTGAGCGACCTCACTTCGTGGGAGCTTCGTCCTCCCACGAAGTGACCAGGGGACTGTGGTAGCCCAGGTCGTCGAGCTTCAGCAGGATGGCCCGCGCTTCCTCCACGCTGAGCGAGGGGAAGACCACCCGGACATGGAAACCCGAGCGCTCGATGACAGCCTCGAGCCCCGCGCTCCGCAGCCGGGTAAGGGTGGCCCGGGCATTGGCCTCCGACGCATAGGAGGCGACCTGGATGCGCACATGGGTCGTGACCGGGGCCGCGGACCCTCCTCCCGCCGCCCGCGCCGGCGAGGCCTGGCCGGCGGCTGCAGGCGCCGCGGCTTGGGGCGCCGCCAGCGGCGCCGCCGAAGGCACTGCCGAAGGCACTGCCCCGCTCCAGGCCAGGGCTTCCTCGCGCGGGATGATGGAGCAGCTCACGCGGGCGATGCCTGAGGGTATCATGCCGAGGATCTGGGCCGCGGCTTCGGAGAGATCGATGACCCGGTCGCGCGCGAAGGGGCCCCGGTCGTTCACCCGGACGACGACGCTCGCACCGCTGTCGAGATCCCGGACGAGGAGATAGGTGCCGAAGGGCAGGCTCCTGTGGGCGGCGGTGAGCCGGGAGGGATCGTAGATCTCCCCGCTCGAGGTCGGCCTGCCGGCGAATCCCGGTCCATACCAGCTCGCGATGCCCGTAAAGGCAGTGGCGTCCCCGACGCCCGATGTCTGGGGAAGCGCGCTATAGGCGCAGGCCAGCAGGGCGGCGAGCAGGGTCATGCGCGCGAGGAGTCCGGCGCCGGAACGCAGGGGCCTCAGAATGTCGGCCCCCTCCCCCCGATCCCCACTCAGCGACCTCGGGCTGCGCCGGAGAGCTCCCGTGCCGCGGAGAATATCTCCTGGTAGAGCTCTTCGATGTGCGGCGCCTCTACGCTCGAAAATGCGACTCTAAGGTAGCGGTCCTGCATCGAGATGGTCCCGATGCCCCGTTCCTCAAGCAGCTTGAGCCGAAGCGCCTCCGCCGAGATCCCCCGGCAGTCGAAACTCATGAAATATCCCGAGTTGAAGGGGAGCGGCAGCAGGGCCGCCGGCAGGGCCGGCGTGGCCAGGACGTCGCGCGCGCGGCGATACCTGTCCTCGAGCATGGCCCGGTAGCGCGCCTTCTGCGCCTCGTAGCCCGGGGAGTCCAGGGCCTTGAGGAAGATGTACTGGGCGGGTGCCGATGAGCTGGACACCGAAGAACGGATGACTCCCAGGAGTTTCTGCGCCAGGGCGTTCTGCTGCGCTTCGGAGAGCGCCGTGCCGGCGAAGGTGACGAAGCCCAGGCGAAAGCCCCAGACATAGTCTTCCTTCGTTGGCCCGTCCGCCTTGACGGCGAGAATGTTCGGATGGGCGCTCGCCAGCCGCGCGAAGATGGACTCTTCGAGCAGGCCGCGCTCGTACTGCAGGCCGAAATACGCGTCGTCGGCGATGACCAGGAGATCGGTGCCTTCCTCGGCGACGCGCACAAGGGCGGCGACGATGGCGGCGGCTTCCTCGGAGGTGGGAGTATAGCCGGTGGGATTGTTGGGGAAGTTGAGCACGCAGGCGGCCTTGCCGCGCCGGGCGCCCGCCTCCCGGAGGCGGGCCTCGAGCCCCGACACGTTGAATCCGAGCTTGCCGTCGTTGCGCGGCGCGAACACGGGGAAGGTCAGCCCGGCCGCCGACTTGCGCTCCTCGACGATCAGGCGGTAGTTGGGCCAGTGAAGGTCCGGCATGACCACCGTGTCGCCCGGCTCGACGAAAAGGTCCGCGATGTACGACACGGCCGCGGTGAGTCCCGGCACCACGACGGGCAGGGAATACGAGGCGGACGCGAGCGTGGGATTCTTCCGGGCCAGCTCCGCCTTCCATCGCTGCCTGAGCGTGGCCACTCCGCCGGTGGAGGCATAGGCGACGGCCTCGGCGGCCTTCAGTCCCGGCAGGGACTCGCGCACGGCGTCGAGGATCATGGGTTCGCCACCCTCGTAGGCCATGCCTATGGTCGCATTGAAGCGCTTGGCCTTGGCGTCGGCCTCGGCGCTCTGCGAGAGGATTCCCTTGGGGAAGTACATTCTCCTTCCCAGATCGGAGAGAAGACGTCCGGCGACGCTGCCATCGAGTACCGTGTTCAGCTCATCAGCCAATGTGCTCATTGAATCGCACCCCTTCCGTGCCGTCACGGTAAACAGCGCGAAAGTCCCTGTCAAGCCGAGGGGGCGCTGACGGGCTCCAGGGCAAGAGATGCTGTCCTGTCCTATTGACAGAACCGCCATATATGCTTCCATACTGAAGCATCGCAGTCATCTTCAGGAGGAGCTCGATGAAGCGCGTTTTCTGCGTGGCTCTCGTACTGTCTCTCGTCGCCGCCGGAATGGCATTTGGTCAAGTAAACGCAAAAGATGGTGTCTATTTCGCACAGGACAACGACTTCGCGCCCAACAGCGGCTGGAAGGAGCAGGTTGTCATCACTGTCGCCGGCGGGAAGATCACCGCCGCCAACTACAATGCCGTGTCGAACCTGGGCGTCGCGGACAAGAAGACCTATGCCGCCGCCGGCAACTACGGGATGAAGAAGGCCTCCAAGCTCGGCCTCGAGTGGAACCAGGAAGCCGCCAATCTTGAGGCCTACCTGGTCAAGACCCAGAACGTCGGCTTCAACCAGTTCAAGCCCGACGGCACCACTGACGCCATCTCCGGCGCCAGCATCCACGTGAAGAACTTCTTCGACCTCGTGAAGAAGGCTCTCGCCGCCGGCCCCGTCGCCAAGGGTATGTATTCCAAGGACGGCTGGTACTTCGCCTCGCAGCCCGATTTCGATGCCCACTCGGGCTGGAAGGACAACGTCCTCATCACGGTGGTGAACGGCCGCATCGTCGACGTGCTGTGGAACTCCGTCAGCAAGGACCCCAAGATGAAGTCCAAGCTCGTCGAGAGTCTGGCCGGAAACTACGGTCTCGAGAAGGCCGCCAAACAGGGTCCCTGGCACGTGCAGGCCGCGAAGGTCGAGGCAGCCATCATTGCCGCGCAGGATCCCAGCAAGATCGCCGTCAAGTCCGACGGCACCACCGACGCGATTTCCGGTGCCACCATCCATGTCACGGCAGTCGCTCTCGCCATCGAGGCGCTCAGGGCGGCTCGGTAGAATTCCTTCGCATCACGTCAGGACGGTCCTGTCCGGCTCATGCCGCGCAGGACCGTCCCGTTTTGTTTCCGGAGCGGGGACGCGATACCGCTCCCCCCTGGGCGAGTGACGACATGATTCACAGTTTCGAGGACCGGGTACCGAACATTCATCCGAGCGCATTCGTCGCCTGGAACGCCGAGGTGGTGGGTGAGGTGTCCCTCGCCGAAGACGCCTCCGTGTGGTACGGAGCGGTGCTGCGCGGCGACGTGGCCGGGATCGTCGTGGGCGCCACGACGAATATCCAGGATGGCTGCGTCATCCACGTCGACCACGAGGTCCCCTGCGTGCTGGGAAGGGGCGTGACCGTCGGGCATCGCGCCGTGCTCCACGGCTGCCGGATCGGCGACTGGTGCATGATCGGCATGGCCGCGACACTCCTCAACGGCGCGGTCATCGGCGAGGAGAGCATCGTGGCGGCCGGCTCCCTCGTCACGCAGGGCAAGAGCTTCCCACCCCGTTCCCTCATCATGGGAAGCCCGGCGCGGCTGGCGCGAAGCCTGAGCGAGGAGGAGGTGCGGGATCTCCACGACCACGCCCGCGCCTACGCGTCGCTGGCCCTCCGGGCGGCCCGGGACAGCCGCGAAGTCCGGCGAAGCTAAACCGGATGATCGTTCCTTCCGATAGTGGAACAGAAGGAGCGAACGCATGAGACAGTACGCCATCAAATCCGAAGCATCGGCCGCCGGCCGCGACCCTTCCATACTCGAACTCATCGACGAGACCGAGGGCGGGTATCTCGTCCGGATCGTCCACAGGCACGAGGACTGGGAGGATGTGCAGGAGGATTTTCTCAGCCAGGAGCTGTTCGACACCTGCCTGCGCACGGGTTATATCGCGGAGATGTCGGCCTAGCGTTCCGCCGTGCGCATGACGCCTGGGGTCCGCCCCGGCTCCGGACGGGCGCTTACGACGGATTCCGCGGCGATGCGGCGCCGACGGCCTCGGGCGCCGCGGCCTTGGGCTTTTCCACCATGGCCGATATCGCGAGCCTGTTCCGCGCCCGCGCGGCGGCGAGAGCGGAAGCCTCGAGCTGCCACTTCACCGCGACGGTGGCGAGCCGCTCGTTGGCCCGCGCCAGGGCGCGCTCGGCGCGCTCCCGGTCAATTTCTTCGGGCCACTCGGCGGCGTCCACGAATATGTCGATGCGCCCGGCCTTCACGCGCGCGAAGCCCGCGGTGACCGCCGCCAGCTTGTGCTGGCCCTCGGTGCGGATGCGGAGCTGGCCGATCAGCACCGGTGTGACGAAGGGCTCATGCGACGCGAGCACCTCGATCTCACCGTCGTGGGTGACGAAAGTGACGGACTCGGCCTGCCCCGTGAAAAAGAGCCGGTGCGGCGTCAGAATCTCGCAGTGGAACTCGGTCATCGCTGCGGCCTACTGATTCTTCGCGCGCTCACGGACTTCCTCGATCGTGCCCGCCATGTAGAAGGCCTGCTCCGGGATGTCGTCGCAGCGTCCGTCGATGATCTCCTTGAAGCCCTTGATGGTGTCGGAGAGGGGCACGTAGCTGCCCTTCATGCCGGTGAACTGCTCGGCGACATGGAAGGGCTGGGAGAAGAAGCGCTCGATCTTGCGAGCCCGGTAGACCGTGAGCTTGTCCTCCGGCCCGAGCTCGTCCATGCCCAGGATGGCGATGATGTCCTGGAGCTCCTGGTAGCGCTGGAGTATCTCCTGCACGCGGCGGGCCACGGCGTTGTGCTCCTCCCCCACGACTCGCGGGTCGAGCATGCGCGACGAGGAGGCCAGCGGGTCGACCGCCGGATAGATGCCCTTCTCCACGATCCGCCGCGAGAGCACGGTGGTCGCGTCGAGATGGGTGAAGGTGGTCGCGGGCGCCGGGTCGGTCAGGTCGTCCGCGGGAACGTAGACAGCCTGCACCGAGGTGATGGAGCCCTTGTGCGTGGACGTTATGCGCTCTTCGAGGGCGCCGAGCTCGTTGGCGAGCGTGGGCTGGTATCCGACCGCGCTCGGGATTCTCCCGAGCAGGGCCGAGACCTCGCTGCCCGCCTGCACGAAACGGAAGATGTTGTCTATGAAGAGCAGCACGTCCTGCCCGAGCTCGTCGCGGAAGTGCTCGGCCATGGTCAGCCCCGAAAGCCCGACCCGCATGCGCGCCCCCGGCGGCTCGTTCATCTGGCCGAAGACGAGTGCGGTGTTCTTGATGACCCCCGATTCGTTCATGTCGTGCCAGAGATCGTTGCCCTCGCGGCTCCGTTCACCGACCCCGGCGAAGACCGAATAGCCCGCATGCTCGGTCGCGATATTGCGGATGAGCTCCATGATGATGACGGTCTTCCCGACACCCGCGCCGCCGAACAGTCCGATCTTGCCGCCCTTGGCATAGGGGGCGATGAGGTCGATGACCTTGATCCCCGTCTCGAGGATCTCGGCTCCGGTGCTCTGCTCCTCGAGCGTCGGCGCCTCCCGGTGGATGGGCGAGCGCCGTGCCTGCACGGGCGCGCCGCCGTCGATCGGCCGGCCGGCCAGGTCGAACATGCGGCCGAGCACCTCCTTGCCGACGGGGACGCTGAGAGCCGCTCCGGTGCCGCGCGCCTTGAGTCCCCGCGCGAGGCCCTCGGTGGCCTCCATGGCGATGCAGCGCGCGATTCCGTCCCCCATGTGCAGGAGGCATTCGGACAGCACCGTGCCGCCGCCCGCGCGTTCGATCTCCACGCAATCGAGGATGGCGGGCATCACCCCGCCTTCGAATCTCAGATCGAGGATGGGCCCGGTGACCCGCACCACAGTTCCGTAACACTCGGCCATATATGCTCCCTTAGTCTTCCAGGGCGGCGGCCCCGGCGACGATTTCCGAAACTTCGCTGGTAATCGATGCCTGCCGCGCGCGGTTGTATACGAGCTGAAGCCGACCCAACATCTCGTCGGCATTCTTGGACGCTGAATCCATCGCTGTCATGCGCGCCGCCTGCTCGCTGGCAAAGGCCTGCACGAGCGCGCCGTACACGATGCCCTCGACGTACTGGGGCACCAGGATGTCGAACAGGGCGCTCTCGTCGGGCTCGTAGCTGTAGACGGTGCGCTCCGATGTCCGGTGCCCCGTGGCCCGGATGGCCTCGACATCGAGGGGAAGCAGGGTGATCATCTCGGGCTCGAGCTTGACCGTCGAGTGCATGCGGGTGAAGATGACCCGGAACTCGTCCACGCGTCCCATGAGGTACTGCCCCGCGGCGAAGGAGGCGACCTCGGCGGCCTCGTAGACCGTCGGCTCCTTGACCGATCGCGCGAAGTCCTCGAGGAGGACGTAGTCCTTCTCGATGAAATAGCGCTTGCCCACGGCGCCGAGCGGCATGAGTATGGAACCCGGCGGACAGTGCTCCTCCGCGAACCGTATCACGAAATGGTTGTAGCCTCCGGCCAGGCCCTTGTCGGCCGTGATCACGAGGGTGGCCACTTTCCGGTCGGGCTTGTTGGCCCGGAGGTCGAACCATTTCTCCCCGTAGTCGCTCGCGTTGGCCTCGATGTCGCGCATGACCTCCCGGATGGCGGTAAAGTAGGGCAGCGTCTCATCAAGCCTGCGACGGGCCTTGCGGAGCTTGGCGGTCGAGATCAGCTTCATGGCGCTCGTCACCTGGAGAGACTGACGGACGCTCTTCATCCGGTTACGGATGTCCCGCATCGTCTCCACTTATTCGGCCCTCGTATGGCTCCGGAAATCATCCAGCGCTTCGCGCAGCTCCTTCTCGGCGTCCGAACCGAGTTCACCGGTGGTCTGCAGGCCCTCGAGCAGGGCGGAATGCTTGTAGTTGAGGTGCTGCATGAGCCGGCCCAGGTAGGAACGGATTTCCTCCACCTTGACATCCGCCAGATAGCCGTTGATGGCGGCGAACAGGGTGGCGATCTCCTGGGCGAGAGGCATGGGTTCGTACTGCTGCTGCTTGAGCACCTCGACGAGTCGGCGGCCGTGCGCCAGCCGCTCCTGCGTCGCCTTGTCGAGGTCGGAGCCGAACTGCGCGAACACGGCAAGTTCCCGGTACTGCGCCAGGTCGAGTCGCAGCCGCCCGGCGATCTTGCGGATCGCCTTGGACTGGGCCGCGCCGCCGACGCGCGACACCGAGAGGCCGACGTCGATTGCCGGCCGGACGCCCGAGAAGAAGAGCTCGCTCTGCAGGAAGATCTGGCCGTCCGTGATCGAGATGACGTTGGTGGGAATGTAGGCCGAGATGTCGCCGCCCTGCGTCTCCACTATGGGGAGGGCCGTGATGGACCCTCCGCCGTTTTCCGGGGCGATGCGCGCCGCCCGCTCGAGGAGGCGCGAGTGGAGATAGAAGACGTCTCCGGGATAGGCTTCGCGCCCCGGCGGTCGGCGCAGCAGCAGGGACAGTGCACGATAGGCGACAGCATGTTTGGAAAGGTCGTCGTAGATGATGAGGACGTCCTTGCCCTGGTCCATGAAGAACTCGCCCATGGCGCATGCCGAGTAGGGGGTCAGGTACTGCAGGGCCGCGGAGGACGTGGCCGTGGCCGCGACGACGATCGTGTAGTCCAGCGCGCCGAAGCGGCGCAGCGTCTCCACGACCTGAACGGTGGTCGAGGCCTTTTGCCCGATCGACGCGTAGATGCAGATGACGTTCTGGCCCTTCTGGTTGATGATCGTGTCGACGGCGACCGCAGTCTTGCCGGTCTGCCGGTCGCCGATTATCAGCTCGCGCTGGCCGCGGCCGATGGGTACCATGGCGTCCAGGGCGAGTATGCCCGTCTGCAACGGCACCGTGACCGACTTGCGGCTGATGACCGAGGGGGCGCGGCGCTCCACGAGCATGAGGCGCTCGCTCTCCACGGGGCCCTGTCCGTCGATCGGCTCGCCGAGCGGATCGACGACGCGGCCGATGAATCCCTTTCCGGCGGGGATCTCCGCGACGCGGCCCGTGCGCTTCACGGTCTCACCTTCGCGCACGAGATCCTGCTGGGAGAAGAGCACGCAGCCGACATCATCCTCGTCGAGGTTGAGCGCCATGCCGACGCCTCCCGACTCGAACTCGAGGAGCTCGCCATAGGAACAGGAATCGAGGCCGTAGACGCGGGCAATGCCGTCGCCGGCCTGCACGACTGTCCCGACCTCGTTGCGTTCGAGACGATCTTCGAATGCCGCGAGCCGCTCGCGGAGGACCCCGGTCACTTCGTCGGGTCGTTGGGGCATATCTGTCATCCTTCCCCTCGTCCGCTCTCCTGAGGGCTGGCCCCCAGCGGTCGGACGAGCTGACGCCTGAGCCGCTCGAGGCGGCCGGCGACTGAATAATCGATTCGAATCGAACCCGAGCGCAGGCGATAGCCCGCAATGAGCTCGGGACGCACTCTGAGCGTCGAGACCGTCGCGGCGGATTTGACGGACCTGGTCCAGGCCTCGCGTATGCGCCTGATCGTGTCGGCGTCCGGCTCCCGGGCGGCCTCGATCTCGAGGCGCACAAGGCCCTGCTCCGCATCGACGAGATGCCGCATCTCCGCGGCTATGGCCGGGATGAGGGGGCAGCGCCCCTTGTCCACGAGGAGGGCGCAGAATCGCGAGAATACCGCATCCTCCGGCGCGCCGGCCGGACGAAGGAGGGCCGAGGCAAGGAACAGCTTTTTTTCCGGCTTGGGCACGGAGGGATCGCTGAGAAAGTTGGCCATGAGCCGGTTTTCGGCCATGACCGCGGCGATTCCGTCGAGCGCGTCCGCATAGGACGCGCGGCGTCCCGCCTCCGCTGCGGCCCCGAACAGGGCGCGCGCCCAGGCCCGGCGTCGATCAGGCATTGCCCGACTCCAGCTCCCTGACCAGGGCTTCCGCCGAGCGGGCGTCCTCCGCCTCGGCCGCGCGACCGACCAGGCGTCCGGCCACTTCCGTGGCCAGCCGGGCGATATCGCCGGCAAGCTCCTGCCGGGCCTTCTCGCGCTCCCGCGCCGCCGACTCCTCGCCGCGTCGCCTCAGCTCCGTTGCCTCGGCCTGAGCCGCCGCGAGTATCGCCTTGGCCTCCGCCTTGGCGCGATCCTCGCCTTCCTTGATGAGTCTCTCGGCCTCAGAGTCGGCCCCCGCGATGAGACCGTCGTAGCGCTTCGCCATTTCCTCGGCCCTGAGCTTGGCGCTCGCCGCCTCGGCGAGCTCGCTCTTGACCTTCGAAGCCCGTTTTTCCATGAAGGTGGTCACGGGCTTGAACAGCAGGCGCCTCAGGACGAGATAGAGGACCAGAAGATTGACGATGGTGATGAAGAAGCTGACGCCGAAATTGAGCACTGGCCTAACCCTCCCGAATTCCCGAGCCTCTCGACCTTATTTGAAGAGGAGGAGGAGGGCAACGACGAGACCGTAGATGGCGGTGGCCTCGGCGAGCGCGATACCGATGATGAACGCGCCCTGGATCTTGCCGGAGGCCTCGGGCTGACGGGCGATGGCCTCGGAGGTCTTCCCCGTGGCGAGTCCGATCCCGATACCTGCTCCGAGTCCGGTCATGACGGCCATGCCTGCACCAATGAGCGCTGCGAAATGGAAATCCATGATTCCTCCCTATTCGATAGCCTCGGCGATATAAATCGTCGAGAGGAATGAAAATACGACCGCCTGAATGAGGCCGTCGAATATGTCGAAGTAGATGGCGAAGACCGGAGGCACCACGACGGGCACAACCGCTTCCAGGAGCTGCATGATGATGTAGGCACCGAGTATGTTGCCGAAAAGCCGGAGCGCGAGGGAGAGCGGCTTGATCAGATACTCCATGGGATTGAAGAACACCATGATGGCCTTGGGCTGGGCAAAGCTCTTGAGGAAACCGCCGAAGCCCTTGTAGCGCACGCTCGACCCGATGACCGTCAGGATGACGACGATTGCGAATGCGGCCGTAACGTTGATGTCCCGTGTCAGCGGCCTGATGACAAAGGGCGGCTCGTACCCGAAGCCGCCGACGGGCGAGATGAGGGGCGCAAGATTGGCGACAATGAGGAAGAGGAAGATCGTGCCCAGGAAGGAGGCGTAGCTGCGCCAGTGATGCCCGAGATTCTCCTCGGCAATGCGGTTGACGAAACCGATGAAGGCCTCGACGAGGATCTGCGGCTTGCTCGGCACCTCCTTGAGCCTGCGCGTGGCAAGCCAGGACAGGAGCGCAAGAATCGCCATGATAATCCAGGTCGCGACCACCGTATCGGACACGGGAATCGTGAGGCCGAAGGCATGCACGGTGAAGACGGTCTTGATGGAGATCGCCTCGGTCATGCGCTCGCTGATGCTCATGGGTTCCGCAGCCCCGCTCATCGGAGTCCTCCGGCGAGGCGGCGGCCGCCCAGAAGTGCGCGTCCGCCCGCCACGAGGGCGAGGGCGCTGACCAGGAGCGGTCCGAGGCAGGCGGCGGCCGCCGCCCAGACAAGGGCCGCATGGGCCAGGCGCGCCGTGGCCACGAGAGCGGCGGCGAGGGCCAGGAAGCCGGCAAGCCAGAGTCCGCCGCTGAACAGCATGAGAAGGGTCTTCTGCGAGCCCAGCGCCGCGGCAAAGGAAGCGAGCGACACGTAGCGGAACAGGGAAATCACCGAAAGGACCACGGCAGCGAGCCCCGCCTGGACTGACCATGCAAAGGCGGCGGCACAGAGCAGGGCCTGTCCCGAGACGAGGACCAGGCGTGATCGTCGAGGCAGAATGGCCGCGACTGAAGCTGCAAATCCATCTCCCAACGGACTCTGACTCATGAGCCTTCCTCTGCTCAAGACATGGGACCGGATGGGACCGCGTGGCGCCGAGGCATGGCGGGGCGGTCCATCAAGTGGCCTTAAAGAAGAAATCGTCTTTGAAGTATTTGGTCAAGATGTCCCCGGGGAGATTCTCGCAGCTGCTGATCCGGAGAAAGGTCTCCTCCAGAAAGCCCTTGGTGAGATAGTAGGCTCCCAGCATGAAGAATTCCGAGAGTTCATCGCAGTATTCCATGAGCGCGTACATGCGATGGGCGCCCTCGAGCACGGCACCCTCGACGAGGTGCTCGGAAACGGACTTCCTGTCCAGACTCAGGGCGAAGGTCAGCTCGGAGACGGCGATGCCTTGGGCACAGTATTCCTTTCCCATCATGACGAAAAAGGCGCCGATGACGTTGCGGTCGGCGCTCCTGTCGAACCAGCCGGCGAGGATGTGCATGAGCGATTCGTGCACGGAAAGCAGTTCCCCGTCGCCGATCTCGTTGAGCCCGCGCAGGTTCTTGGCGGACCGGATCTTGGAGAGCCAGCGACGTCCGATATCCGGGGCGGCTCCCGCGAGGATGTCTTCCAGGCTGTTCAACATCATAGGCTCCCACCTCTCGGTAGACGTGACAGTGCACGACCTGCGCCGTCAGAATTGCGCCGCGACCCCGGACGGCTGCGGCAGCAAACGAGGCGAGACACGCGAGCCTCGCCCTCTCGCCCACATGCTCGCCGCCCCTTGTCCCGGCAGGACGCTTCCCGGAGCGGCACGGTGCGGCCGAGGAGGAATCGGGCCACCATCCTACAGGTTCAGAATACGGCAGACCTGCAGTTATGTCAAATATCTCCCGTGAACGCTCCCATGGGGGCGCGAGGGGGCCGCGGCCGCGGGCTTTCGCCGCCGGACGGAGGCCCGAGCTTTTCCTGCCCCGGGCTTTCGGCTACTATGTTCCGTGCGAGTGACGGCGGGTGGTCGCCGCCTCCCGGAATGCCGCGCAGCGAAGGAGCATGGGGTGGCCGCAGAGAACAGGAAGGCTGATCGGTATGATCAGGGAGCGCTGGGAAAAGCCATAGAGCGTCTGTACGGCCCTTCGCGGACCGGGAACATGGTCGAACGTTACACGGGGCTCTCCGGGCTGGTCGCGGACGACATGCAGAGCCTTGTCGGCGCGGCAGGGGGCGACCAGCGGTTTTATTCTGCCCCGGGCCGCACCGAACTCGGCGGCAACCATACCGACCACAACCGCGGACATGTGCTCTGCGCCGCGGTGGACCTCGACACGGCCGCCTGCGTGAGCCCCATCGAGGGAAAACGGATAGTGATCCGGTCGGAGGGTTACGAGCGGCCCATCATCGTCGATATCGGGGAGCTGGGGCCCAGGCCGGAGGAGCGGGGCAGCACCGAAGCCCTGATCCGCGGCGTCGCCGGCGGCCTCGCGGATCGGGGAATAGCTCCCCGGGCCTTTGTCGGTCGCGTCCATTCGCGCGTCCTGCCGGGTTCGGGCCTGTCGAGCTCGGCCGCTTTTGAGGTCCTGATGGCCGGCGTGCTTGCGGATCTGGCCGGGGTCGAGCTCCCCGCGATGGAGGTCGCCCGAATCGGCCAGTTTGCCGAGAATCGCTACTTCGGCAAGCCCTGCGGTCTCATGGACCAAGCCGCCAGCGCGGTCGGCGGCGTCGTGGCCATCGACTTCGGCAGCATGGAGAATCCCGGCGTCACGCGGATCGACTACGATTTCGCCGCGAAGGGGCTCTGCCTCGCGGTCGTGAACACCGGTGGCAGCCACGCCGACCTGACCGAGGACTACGCCTCGATCCCGCGGGAGATGCGGGCGGTGGCCGCCCTGTTCGGCGTCCCGGAGCTCCGCGATGTCGATCCCCGGGAACTCGAGGCGCGCGGACCGGAAATCCGGAGCGCCTGCGGGGACCGCGCGTTCCTGCGGGCCCTCCACTTCATGGCCGACGACGCACGGGTTACCCGAATGGCCGCGGCCCTGGCTGCCGACGACCTGGCGGGATACCTGGAGCTGGTCCGGGAATCCGGCGCCTCCTCGTGGCAGCTGCTTCAGAACCTCTATTCCCCCGCCCATCCCACGGAACAGGGGCTCTGTGTGGCACTGGCACTGTGTGAAAGAACCATCGCCGACGACGGGGCCTGGCGGGTTCACGGCGGGGGCTTCGCAGGCACGGTCCAGGCCTACCTGCCCGGCGACCGGCTTGCGGAATTCACCGCCTTGATGGAACGATATTTCGGCGCCGGCTGCGTGCTTCCACTCACCGTGAGGCGGATGGCTGCCGGCCGGCTGCTCTGAGTACTTCCGTTCATCCCCGAACGGGGTCGCCGACAGGGTCGCGGACGGGGTCGCCGACGGAGTCGCTGGAGGAACTTTCGATGGAACCACTCGACCGGGCCGTCGACGCGCTGCTTGATGCCTATTCCCGCGACGGCGGAGTCAATCATGCCGCCGGCCCCAACCTGCCGAGCCGGGCCGCCGTGGTGGCCGCGCTGGCTGACATCCAGACTCTGATCTTCCCCGGATTCCGCGAGGACCAGAGCATCGACGACGCCAACATCCCCTTCGTGGCGGGCGAGCTCGCCTATCGCGCGGCCAAGGTGCTGGCGCGAGAGGTGCAGAAGAGCCTCGAGTACCGGTACCGGATGGCGGGCGAGCCCGGCTGCCCCGCCGCCTGCGACATGGAGGCCCGCGACCTCGTGCTGCGGTTCTTCGAGGCGCTGCCGGGAATCCGCAGCCTCGTCATGGAGGATGTCGGGGCCGCATTCCGCGGAGATCCTGCCGCCAAGACGATCGAGGAAGTCATCCTCGCCTACCCGGGACTGGAGGCAGTCGTCGCGCACCGGGTGGCACATTTCTTCTGGGTCGAGGCGCTCCCCCTCGTGCCCCGCATGATGAGCGAGCATGTCCACGGGAAAACGGGGATCGATATCCATCCGGGTGCGACCATAGGCCGGCGCTTCTTCATCGATCACGGCACGGGGGTCGTAGTCGGCGAGACCGCGGTCATCGGCGACGACGTCAAGCTCTATCAGGGCGTCACCATCGGCGCCCTTTCGGTGAAGAAGGAAGAGGGCGAGGTCAAGCGCCATCCCACGATCGAAGATGAAGTGACGATCTACTCGGGTGCCACGATACTCGGCGGATGCACCGTGGTCGGCCGCGGCTCGATCATCGGCGGAAACGTGTGGCTGACGCATTCGGTACCTGCATTCTCCCGGGTGTACATTCCCGAGGGCGACGCCGTCCGGGTCGAGTCGCAGTTCATGGACCGCGGGGCCTGCATCTAGCCGCTGCGGAGCCGCCGGCGGATCGGCCACGCGTTGGCCGCCCACTCCCGGAGCCCGCTTGAAATGGGCGGGCTCCGGGCTACAATATAGCTGAAGGCGCATGTGGCGCAGGAGGAAGTACGGTGAAATCGCAGGATAAGCAGAAGGGCGAGGAAAAGAAGAAAGCCCAGAAAACCCTCAAGGAAAAGCGTGCGGAAAAGAAGGCGAAGAAGGACTCCAAAAGCTCGGAAGAGTGAGCCTCCTTCCAGCCCGGCAGCTCCCGGCCTTCGGGCCGGCGGGCCCCCCGCCTTCGGGCCCGGGGACATCGCCTCCTCGGGCCTGGCTCCGGTCTCTCATTTGAACATCCTGATGGGGCCCTCCCTCGGCGCACGCCGGATGGCCTCCAGGTACTCTTCCTCCTCTTTCTCCACGACACCCGCACGTTGGCCGCCGATCCGCGTGAGGAGCACCTTGCCGCTCCGGGGAAAGAAGAATATCTTGCGCGGCTGCCGGCCGCCCACATCGGAGGCGACGACCGGAATCGATTCCTTCTCGAGATATTCGAAGGCGAACTCGATGTTGCTGCGGGGAATGGCCGAGGCTTCGGTTCCGTGCAGTCGCAGGACGGATCCCCCGCCGAAGACCTTGGCGACCATATCCCGCTTCCTGAGCCCGAGTTTCATCAGCTCGTTGATCAGCAGTTCCATCGCGTGCATGCCGTAGCGCGCGTTGGGATTCGCGATCAGCTCGTCCTTCTTCATCACGCCGGGGAGCATGAAGTGGTTGAGCCCGCCCATCCCCGCCCCCGGGTCGTACAGGCCGACGGCGACGCAGGATCCGAGAACCGTGGAGATGACCACGTCGTCCCCGGTCGCGTAGAACTCCCCCGGATGGATCGTCAGGATCTGCTGCTCGAATCGGGAGAGGCGGTGCAGGAACACGTGCGGCTCCCCGGACCCTAGAAGAGGGTCACCTCGCCGGCGGCGCTTCCATCCTCGACGGCGAACTTGCCGATCTCTCCCGCCGTCTTCTTGTGCGTGAAGATGGTAAAGCGCTCGACCATGCGTTTGAGCCGTTCGGCCTGCTCGCCGACGATGGCGCCGCCGGGCTCATGATTCAGGTCGGCGAGGAGCCCTGCCAGACGCGTGCGCACCGACTGCAGCCCGTCGGCGAGCCGGGTCAGGCGCCCCAGCTCGGTCCCGGCCTCCGACAGAAGGGAGATGAAGTCGGGCGTGTACAGGAGGAAGCCGCCGAGAACCTCGCGCACCGATCCCCGGGCGGACTCGAGGCGCTGGAGGTCCGACTCGACCTGTTCCAGGGCTTTCACCAGATGGGCGCCCGAGCCTTCGCTCTCCTGGGCGTATTCCGCGATCGCGGCGACAGCCACCTTGATGAACTCCTTCGTCGTATCCATCGCCTCGGATACGTCGCTCTCGATGCTGGCGGTCAGGGCTATCATGCCTCCGACGGTCGTGGCCACGCTCTGCAGGGCCCGATTCTTGGCCACCTCGATCCTGGAGGCGACCACGATGGTCTGGAATCGGGACAGGAGGGCCGAGATGCCCTTGAAGCTCTCGTCGAGACCCTGCACCTGGCTCGACAGACGCCGGGCGGTGGCGATGATGTCCCGCGTGAGCCCCAGATAGCGCGTCGAGCTCTCGGAGAAGCTTGAGGCGTCGACGATCTCGGCATTCTTCCCGGATTCAAGATGCTCCCTGCGGCGCCCTTCGCAGTCCCGGACGACCGACTGGACACTGTCCATGTCCCGGCGGAAGCTCTCCGCGCTCGCGTTGAGCTTTCCGACCACCTCGTCCACGAGTCCGGCGGAAAGCTCGATCACGGCCGCGATGAAGGCAGTGCCCCCTCCGTCGGCATCCGAACCGGAGGCATCCTCCGCCTCCCTGAGAGATATGCCCACATGCTGCAGGGACTGGCGCACGATGTCCTGCAGCTGGATTTCCTGCATGACCCGCTGCACGGGATCCCTGACCTGCCTGGCCTCGTCCAGGAGCTGCCGGAAGAACTCGAAACTCGAGGAGAGCTCTCTCTCCACGTGCTGGAAGCCCTTCACGAGGATCCGGTCGACCGACTCGAAGAACTCGCTCTGGAATGCATCGAGGTCGCCGAGACTCGCGCGGAGCGTACCGAAGCTCTCCATGAGCAGGCTGCCGCGATTCGTGACATTGTCCGTGAGGCCGATCGTGCGCCCCGAGAGCCGCTTCAGCTCGTCGGTGATGACGGAGAAGGCCTTGCCCTCGACTCCGGACTTCAGGGCGACCGTCATCGCGTTGAGCGAAACAATCTCCATCTCCTCCGAGTCGAGACGGACACGGGAAATCACCTCGTCCAGGGAACCGAGTCGCTTGATGCTGTCATTGATGCGCGCGAGAAAGGCCGAATCGCGCTCATGGAGGCTGCGAAAGAAGTCGCTGGAATCGGAGGAATCCCGCTGGTCGCGCCTCAGCGCCCCCTCGGTAAGGAGCCCCTTGATCTGGTCGAGCGAGGCGCCCGCGACGTCCGCGCTCCTGGACAGTTCCGAAGCCAGCCGGGGAAAGATCCGCGCGAGCGAGAGGTAGACCCGCTCGCTCTCGGCTTCGATGCGCGCGGCTTCCTGGATGAGCTGGGCGATCAGAGGTCCGATCGATGTCGACATCAGAAGAGACTATAGACGAAGCGGCGGGACGTCGCAAGGACGGCCCGCCGCCCCATGGCTTGGAGGAATCTAGGCTATGCTCTCGTCCCACTTGACCGGAAGGATCGAAAGCTCGGTATCGCGATCGAAAAACCGCGCCTTCTCCATCACCGGGGCAAAGGCGACGCTGTCGCCGATCTTGAACAGATGGTGGGGCGGGACCTTGGCGACCATGGGCTGGGTTCCGGTGGTGGACCAGAGATGGATCTCGGCGCCGAGCGGCTCGACGACCGACACCTTCGCCTTGATGAGGCCGTGTGAGCTGTCGGAATTTTCCGCGTAGGGCAGATCCTCCGGCCGGATGCCGAAGGAGATCTCGTTGCCCACGTAGGGCTTGAGAAGAGCCTGGTGCTCCTGCGCGGGGCTGAGCCTGAAACTGCTCTCCTCGATATAGATCTTGCCGCCCTCCTCCCCCACCTTGACCGTGAGGAAGTTCATGGGCGGCGAGCCTATGAAGCCCGCGACGAACTTGTTGATCGGATGATTGTAAAGATAGAGGGGGCTGCCGATCTGCTGCACCTTGCCGTCCCGCATGACCACGATCTTGTCCCCCATGGTCATGGCCTCGACCTGGTCATGCGTGACGTAGATCATCGTCGCCTTGAGGCGATCGTGAAGCTCGATGAGCTCGGCACGCATCTGCACGCGCAGCTTGGCGTCGAGGTTGGAGAGCGGCTCGTCGAAGAGGAAGACCTTCGGATTGCGCACGATGGCGCGCCCGACGGCGACGCGCTGGCGCTGGCCGCCGGAGAGCTGCTTGGGTCTGCGGTCGAGCAGCTTCTCGATGTCCAGGATCCGGGCTGCCTCCTTGACCCGGGTCTCGATCTCGGCCTTCGGAAGCTTCCGGATCTTGAGGCCGAAGGCCATGTTCTCGTAGACGGTCATGTGGGGATAGAGCGCATAGTTCTGGAAGACCATGGCGATATCCCGGTCCTTGGGCGGCATGTCGTTGACGAGCTTGCCGTCGATCAGCAGCTCGCCCTCCGTGATGTCCTCGAGGCCCGCGATCATGCGAAGCGTCGTGGACTTGCCGCAGCCCGAGGGGCCTACGAAAACGACGAACTCCTTGTCGCTGATGGTGATATTCGCGTCGTCCACGGCGCGAACGTTGCCCTCGTACACCTTGCCGATCTTCTTGAGTTCCACTTTGGCCATTGGAGCCTCCCTTGTGGGGTTATGTTAGTGTCGGTCAGTATAGCCGCTGTTCGGCGAACGGTCAAACATGAAAGCCGGGTGCCGGCGATCTCCGGGAGCCCTTCAGAGCCCCCCCAGGGAGGCGTCCCAGGCGTACAGCAGTATCCCGAAGGCCACCGCCGCATTCAGGGAGGCCTTGGCTCCGCGCATCGGTATGGAGACCGGGCCGAGCGAGCAGCGCCGGAGCGCCTCCGGGGAAACCCCGAGCTCCTCCGAACCCACCACGACGGTTCCACGGTGCGGAAAGGGGAAGGAGCCGATCGAGCTGCCCCCGAGTTCGAGGGCGAAGACCTCCCCGCTTCCCTCGAGCGCATCCAGACCCGCCCGCCTCCAGGGCACGAGCTCCACAGCGCCCATGGCTGAACGCAGGGCCCGGGGATGACGCGGGTCGGCGGCGAGGGGGGACAGCAGGATCTCCTCGACCCCGAAGGCCTCCGCGCTTCTGAAGATGGCGCCCATGTTGAAGGGCGAGCGGAGATCCTCGACGTAGACCCGAAGGCCGGGACGGACGAGGCGCCGCCCGGCGTCACGACGCCCGGTACCGGGGTCGATGAGGTCCCAGTCGGCCGGCGCCTGGCCAGTCTCGGCGAGGGCGGCATGACGCAGGGCGTCGACGGCACGGACAAGGGCCCCGGAGGGCTCGCCGGCCGCCGCCGCATGCTCAAGCGCCTCGGCGCTCCCGGCAAGCCGCTGCGGGGACTCAGCCGAGGCCGCATCCGCCCCGAGGAGCCCGGCCAGACCGCGCAGGTAGCCCGCGAGCGTCGCCGCCGCTGAGGGATCCGCGAGCAGCTGCCGCTCCGCCGCCTCGAGGACCAGGGCGGTCTTCCGAAGGCGGTGGCGGGGAGAGAGCTTCGCCAGCTTCTCGAGGGGGATCACGTCGGGAGGGGCCTAGAAGGCCATCTTGATGAAGTCGAAGACATCGTCGACCGAGACGGCGCGGGGCAGGTAGTTCATGAAATCGAGCTCCCGGGCATCGCGCGCGGTCTCCACGAGCCGATCCAGGGTCAGGTCGAAGTCCTTGAGCCTGCTCGGGATCTTCAGCTGCCCGAGTCTCGTCCTGAGCCACTCCACAGCCTTTGATGCCGCATCGACATCGCTCAGCTGGGCGCTGTCCTCGCCGAAAAGCCCGGCCAGCCGGGCTATTTTTTCGAGCCGGCTCTTGGAGGCCGATTCCAGGGAGTAGGGCAGGAGGATGGCTGCCAGGCTGGCCTTGGGCACGGGCCACCGGGAGTTGATGGCAAAGGTCAGTGCGGTGCCGATGCCCGGCGAGCTCAGGCCGGCTCCCAGGGATGCGAGGAAGGAGCCGCGCCAGACCTCGGAGCGCGCGCTGGGGTCGTCCGGGCGGGCGATCAGGCCGTCCAGACCGGCGGCGAGCGCCTGCGCGGCCCGCTCGAGAAGGAGATCGCTCATGAAACTGGCCTTCGAGGAAACGTAGGCTTCGACCGCTCCCAGAAGACCGTCGATGGCGCAGGATGCGCCCACCTTGGGGGAGAGCCCCGCCGACAGCAGGGGATCGACGAGCACGGCGCTGGGGGATGCCCCGCTCGCGCGGACCAGCCGGATGCGCCGGTCCCGGCCGTCGGGCAGGAGGACGATAGTGTCGGTCATGAAGCCATGGCGGAGGGAAGTCGGGACTTCGATCAGCGGAAGCGCAGTGCTCCTGACCTCGGCGCCGTCGAGAAAGCCGTCCACATCCACGGTCGAGGCGCCGAGGGTGGCCACGGTCCGGGCGATCATCATGGTTTTGAGACCGCCGAGGCCTATTATGAGGGGGGCCCGCGCCCCTCGGGTCAGGCGGAGGGCGTCATCGGCCGCCCGGCTGGACGCCCGTTCCGGCAGCTCGTCAAAGACGAGCACCTGGACGTCCCGGTCTTCGAGGAGCCCTCGGACACGGTCGACTGTCTTCGATTCGTAGAGCATGGGATCGGCGACAAGGACGGCGCGGGCCCTGCCCTGGCCGGCGAGTTCCGCGGCGAGCAGCGGCAGACGAAGGAGCGCGTCCGGGCCGATCCAGACGCGCGGCCCGACATGGAAGTAGAAATCCGGCACGCTGATGCCCCCTGGCAACAAAAAAGGCGGAAGACCCGCTCCCGCCTTGTTGGCTCCTCTTACAGCCCGTCCCGAAACGGAAACCGGTCCTGACTGGATCCGGATGAGACCGGGTACCGGCTCAGCTCCCCTCGAACAGCTGGTCCATGATCCTGTCCGCCGTCATGGAGAGGACGGCGTCATCGATGTATCCCGGCTCGTTGATCTTGGCTTTGAGCTCCGCGACCTTGTCCAGGCGAATCTCGGGTGCAGCCTTGGCTATTTCAGCCGCGCGGAAGAGCTCTGCCTTGGTGGAGGCGTCGTTGGAGATCGAGATGGAGTCGCCCTTGCCAGACCTGTCCGCCCTCCCCGACTGGGCGGGCTTCATGGGGTCTCGGATAGGGTCCATGGAGTTAAGGCGATCAATGGTCATCTCGCTCCCCTGCCTTTCACCTGAATTATCGGCGGTGATCCTTGAATAGTTTACGCCAATTCGGCCCCGGCGACAAGCACTGCGAACTCTCCACGGCTTTCCCCCCTCCCCACGAGGGTTTCCAGGACCTCCGAAGCGCTTCCCACGATGAACTCCTCGTGGAGCTTGGTCATCTCCCGACCGAGGCAGACCCGGCGCCCCGGGTCGATGGACGCTATGTCCGCTACCAGCTTATCGATGCGATGGGGGGATTCGTAAAGTACAAAGGACTCGGGTCTGGCCATGATTTCCCGAAGCCTGGACTTTCTCCGGCCGGCCTTGGGGGAGGGAAAGCCGTCGAACAGGAAGGAACGGCCTCCCACGCCGGCGGCGCTGATCAGCGCGGCGAAGGCGCTCGGCCCCGGCAGGGGGCTGACCTGGTGTCCGGCCTCCCGGGCGCGCCGGGCAAGGAGCGAGCCCGGATCCGAGAGTCCGGGCGTCCCGGCGTCGCTGCAGTAGGCCACGGTCTTGTCCTCGGCGAGGAGGGCCAGCACGCGCGAGGCACCCCGCTCCTCGTCCTGAGCGTGGCAGGACAGGAGGGGCTTGCGAATGTCGAAGTGGCTGAGCAGCTTCAAGGTATGACGCGTGTCCTCGCAGGCGATCGCGTCGGCGCCGCGGAGCGTCTCGAGGGCCCGAAGCGTGATGTCCCCCAGGTTCCCTATGGGCGTCGCCACCAGACAGAGTTTTCCCATGGCCCCGAGTATGCAATCCCCCCTGACGAGGGTCAATGCGGGACGGGGAGGACGCAGGGTGTTTCCGCGTCTACCCCGCAGCGCCGAAGCCGGATATACTCACTCGGTGAACCCGCTCGTGCCCGCCGTCATCGCCGCGGCCCTCCTCGCGGCGCTGCTCGCCCTGCTCTGGGACCGACTGTCGCTGCGAGCGCGGCGTCGCTCAGCGCGGCAGGGTTCCGGCGGCCGGAACGGCGGCCGGTACGGCGACCCGGCGGGCGGCCCGGCGGCCACGGGGCCGACACAGGTGACGCCGGGGAGCTGCCTGCTCTGCGGGGCCACGCTCGCAGCCGGCGAGCGCCTCAAGTCCGACATCAATCCTCAGTCGGGGCCGGGCCGCGACGGCAGGATCATGCGGATCTTCGGCTGTCCCCAGTGCTGGCCGGCCACTCCGGCGCGAAGGCGGACCTGCCCCGTCTGCGGCTCGGCCCTCTCGGCCGACGACTGGGCGGTAGCCCGCTATTTCGAGCGACCGGGGCGCAAGCACGTCCACGTGCTGGGCTGCTCGCAGTGCAGGCCAAGGAAGGTATAGATGGCGACAGACGGTTCGAGGATGCGACGGTATCTCTTCATCGGCCTGTTCATAGGGCTCCTCCTCCTCGTCCTCAGGCTCTTCTATCCGTTCATGACCGTCTTCATCTGGTCGGGGATACTCTTCGCCATCCTTTCCCCCCTGCAGCGCTTCGCGTTGCGGCGCCTCGGAGCGGAGGAGTCGGAGGGGATGCGCCGTCTGGTCTCCGTGATCCTGGCCGTCGGCGGGGTCGTCCTGGTCGTGCTCCCCCTCGGCTACCTGGCGGGGAGCCTCGCCCATCAGGTCATCGAACTGAGCCGGGCGGTGCGTTCCAGTCTCAGTTCAGATCCCAGCATTCTCGACCTCTCGCCGTCGAGCCAGATCGGCGGCTTCGTGTACCGGCTGACCGACGGTCTGGTCGATCTGTCCCGCGTCAACATCGGGCAGGAGCTCGCCAAGTTCCTCTACGGCAGCGGCAACCGGCTCCTGGGGCTCTCGGGTGTCTTCCTCCAGAAGACGTTCTCGCTCGTGCTGGGTCTGGTCTTTCTCGCGATCACCCTGTACTTCTTCCTCATGGACGGGCGGCATCTGATGTCCGTCCTCGTGGGGTCCATCCCGATCGAGCGGGAGTACACAATTCTCTTCATCTCCAAGCTGCAGAGCTCGACCAGGGATCTGGCCCGCGGCTACCTGCTCGTGATGGGGATCATAGCCACGGTCATGACGGCGGTATTCGCCGCCTTCCACGTGCGGGGCTTTCTGCTGTTCGGCGTGCTCACCGCCCTCTCCACCTTCGTGCCGGTCGCGGGGCCGGCGCTCGCCCTTCTGCCCGTGGCCGCGATCGAGGCCATCACGTCGGGGCTGCCCTCGGCCGCCCTCCTTCTCCTGATCGGGATTTCGGTCGTGACCTTCACGGACTCGGTGATCCGGCCCTTCCTCCTGAAAGACCGGCTCGAGATGCACCCCCTGCTCGTCCTCTTTTCCATCCTTGGTGGCATCGAGGTGTTCGG
>DATJQN010000014.1:0-2612 GCA_035505775.1 Rectinemataceae bacterium
TCGATGAAGGCGATCTGCACCGGAGGCAGGGTCTCGGCTACCGACCCGATCCTCCCGAGGCTGGAGCAGTCCAGAACTATTGCCGCGGCCCGCTCGGAGGCTTTCTCCGCGGGGACGACAGGCGTGAAGCGGCTTTCAAAAGAGAGGATCTCGGTCCGCGTAAAGGGACCGGCGGAGCAGACCGCCGTGCCCTTGCCGTTTCGCCGGAGGAAGGAGGAAAGGGCGAGCTGGGAACCCACGCAGTCCCCATCCGGTTCCTTGTGGCCGATCACGTAGAACGTGTCGTACTGATCGATGAATTCGAGCAGGGCCCGAGGTACAGACCTCATCGGGATCCCCGCTGGACCATGGAATGCGAGAGACAAAAAGACATGGTACCTCTTGACAGATCGTCAGAACTCGAGCTTGGGATCCTCGTCCTTGAACTTGCCGGCTCCCTCGTCGGGAGCGAGCATGCCGAACATGGGATCGTGCGGATCGCTTTTCACAAAGAGCAGCAGATGGTCGAACTTCCCGTCCTTGTAGTAGACGATCGCATAGGGATAGCTGGGATCATCGCCGCGGACCAGCACGGCCTTGGCGGGATGCAAGGTGCCGGAGGAGTCGGTCGTGGTCTTGAACCAGCCCACGGGCACGTACAGATCGGCGAAGTCGCCATAGCCCTTGCGATAGACAACCCTGTAACCCTCGGAATGCGTGAAGACCTTGACCACGTCGAGGCGCACCGGGTAAAAGGCGGAGGTATCTGCGGCGAGACCTGCCGCGAGGATGACGAGCAGTATGAATACGATGACATTTCGTTTCATGCATCCCTCCGTTCTTGGAGAATTATAACTCATGACGCGAACATTGCAAGGACCGGGGAGCCGTCGAATCCGCGTCAACAAGGCGGAATTGCGCGGCTTGTTTCCGCGTCATGAGCGGACTAGACTACAGGCCCGTGACCACCCACGATAAAACTGCCCTCCTCGTCCGGAGAGTCCATGACTGTCTTGTGCCGCTCTGGCCGGACGCCACGCCCCTCCTTGACTACCATGACTGCTTCGAACTTCTCTGCGCTGTCATCCTCTCCGCCCAGTGCACCGACGAGCAGGTGAATCGGGTGACGCCCGAGCTCTTCCGCCGATGGCCCGACTCCGCCGCCATGGCCAGGGCGGGCCCGGAGGAACTGGAGCAGGTCATCCATAGCGTCGGCTTTTTCCACACGAAGGCCCGACACCTCGTGGGCACGGCCTCGGCGATCGAACAGCGGCACGGCGGCAGGGTTCCCGAGAGCATGGATGAGCTCCTGGCCCTTCCCGGGGTGGGCAGAAAGACGGCCAACCTGGTCCTCTCGGCCTGCTTCGGGGCGCCGGGGATCATCGTGGATACCCATGTGCTCCGCGTCGGACTGAGGCTCGGCATCGGAGCGAAAGCCGATGCGGGCGACATGGAACGACGCATCGCGGAGCTCGTGGAACCCGGGAAGCGGACGGCCTTCTCCCATGCCCTGAACCGGCATGGAAAGCATGTCTGCCTCGCGCGCAAGCCCCGCTGTGCGGACTGCCCGCTCGCCTCGTTCTGTCCCCGCATTGGGCTGACTGAGCCCGGCCCCGGGACGCACTCCGGTCGTTGAGCTCCGCTCCGACACCATGGCCCGCTCCAGTCTCCGCGCTGCTCCTGCCCCGGCGGTGCGACCACGCGGTGCGGCCCCGCGGTGAAGCGCCAGGACGGGGCAGCCGCGAGTCAGGGGCATGGACATCGAGGAAGACCCCATCGCCCGCTTTGCACGGACGCAGTTTGGCCTGGACTACCTCTACCCCTACCAGCGCCTCGCCATTGCCAATGTGCTGGACAGCCGGGAGCACGCCGAGCTCGAGGAGGCGGGACCGCTGCGCCAGGTTGTCATCCTTCCGACTGGATACGGAAAGTCGCTCTGCTTTCAGCTGCCGGCCTTGCTTCTGCCCCGCCCCACCCTCGTCATCTATCCTCTTCTTGCCCTGATGGAGGATCAGAAGCGGAGACTAGAGGGGCTCGGCATGAGCTGCGCCTGTTTCAGGGGCGGTATGGAGGGCCAGGCCCGGAAGGAGGAAGAGGATTCGCTGCGATCCGGAGCGGCGAAGATAGTCATGACCAATCCGGAATGTCTCGAGAGACCCTGGTTGCTGGACCTGCTGGCCGAACTCAAGCCCTCACATGTGGTGATCGACGAGGCTCATTGTGTCCACGAATGGGGCCAGAGCTTTCGCCCCGCCTACAGGCGGCTGGGAGCCGTTCTGGACAGACTGTCGCCGGATGCGACGAGCGCGTTCACCGCGACGGCCGGCACGGAAGTCCTGAACGCCGTGGCAGGCTCCCTTTTCGGCGGCCGGGCCTACCGGCTCATCGAGGCCAATGCCGATCGTCCCAACATATCCTATGCCGTCCGCCGGACGCTCAGCCGGGAGCACAGCCTGGATCGACTCGCTGGAGAGCTTCCGAAGCCCCTCGTGATTTTCTGTTCGTCGCGCGACGGCGCCCTCATCCATGCCCAGCGCCTGGCTTCGGTCCGGGGAAGGGACGATGTGCGGTTCTACCATGCCGGCCTGAGCCGGGACGAGAAGCTGGGGGTGGAAGGATGGTTCTTCGGAAGC
>DATJQN010000015.1:0-10761 GCA_035505775.1 Rectinemataceae bacterium
TTTCGCGCTTGAGCCGGGAGGGGGGGATGAAAAGCGCGGCCAGCTCGACGTTCTCGGAATGAGCGTCCCGCCCGGGCAGCGCGACCTCGCCCCCGACCAGGTGGGGAACGAGGACAAAGTCGGCATCTCCCGATTCGGAAAAGACGCTCAGGGCATCCAGCAGCCCGCCGGGGCGTCGCGAGCGCTGGAGATCGAGCTGCTCTCCGGGTGCTATGTCGATTTCATTCCTGCCTGCCCCGGGAAACAGCGGGGCTCGGATGTGGAGCGATAGTCCCTCGGTGCCTATCCGCAGGTCTCCGTCCAGGGCCTGGCGCTCTGGAGCATACTCTTCCGGACTCGGCCGGCGCCGGTCCTGCTCCCGGGCGGAGATACGGCGCAGCTCTGACCCCGTGGGGGCCGAAGCGGGGCACTCCAGTTCGACCCGCATGCCGGGCCGGGCCTGCACGATCTCGCGCCCGGTCCGTGCATCGCACAGGCCGGTCACGGCGAAGGGAAGGGGACGGCGCGGATCGCCGGCCTCGAACATGAGGAGACCGTCGCGCAGTCCGAGTCTCGACTCGAGATCGACGACAATCCGCCCTCCCCCGCTCTCCACGATCCTGCCCGCGAGAGCGCCGCGATGCCCGGGATACTGGGCGTCGATCATGTCCTGCCCTCCACGCGCAAAGAGCCAGGCCTCGGTGGGAGAACGCGCGAAGGCGATCCGCGCGGCACAGTCCCTCCTCGCCAGTTCTTCGTCGTCGGGCCCCTCCCCCGCAAGCCTGTCGAGCATCCCGCGATACAGTTGCGCCACCGAGTAACAGTACTCGGGGGCTTTCATGCGCCCCTCGACCTTGAGGCTCGCTGCACCGGCGTCGGCGAGTTCAGCTACCCGCGCGGCAAGGTTAAGGTCCTTGCAGGAAAACCAGTACGAGGACTCCGAACGCTCCCCATCACCGGGGGCGTTGTAGTAGGAGCGACAGACCTGGGCGCACTCTCCCCTGTTCCCCGATCGGCCCAAAAGGGTACCGGAGGCCAGGCAGAGGCCGGAGAAGGAGTAGCAGAGCGCGCCATGGACGAAGACCTCGAACTCCATCGAGGGCAGGGCCGCGGCGAATCGCCGCAGAGTGGCCAGCGAGCTCTCCCGAGGAAGGACTATTCGCGACACGCCGAGCTCGGCCGCGAGCGATGCTGCCTCAGGCGTTTGGACCGCCATCTGCGTGGAGGCATGGAGGGCGAGAGCGGGAAATCGATCGCGAACAAGCCGCACCAGGCCCCAGTCCTGGACGATGAGTGCATCGGGGGGAAATCGCGAGAGGAACACGAGCAGCCGGCTGATCTCCTCAAGCTCGCGCTCGAGCACGATGGTGTTGAGGGTCACATAAAGCCGAATGCCGCGCTGACGGGCGTGGCGAAGCAGCCGGCGGTAGTCCACCGGGTCAAAGTTGCGCGCCTGCTTCCGGGCAGAAAACGAGGCGAAGCCGAAGTACAGGGCGTCGGCTCCCCCGTCGATGGCAGCGATGGCGGCATCGAAGCTTCCGGCCGGGAGGAGGAGCTCCGGCACGCTGCGGACTCCGCGGGTGGTGACGGGCTGCGTCATGGCGCGACGCTAGCACGAAGCGGCCGGCGCATCAAGTGAAGCCCCCATCGGCCGGATCACATGGATGCAGGGCAGAGGAACCCACTTGCCTAATCCAGGCTTTTCTGCCAGAAAGTCCCTACCGTGATAAGCGTCAGTGACCTCGCGCTCGCCTTCGGGGAGCGCGTTCTTTTCAAGGATGTCAATCTCAAGTTCACGCCCGGCAACTGCTACGGGATCATCGGCGCCAACGGGGCGGGCAAGTCCACCCTCCTTCGCCTCCTAGCCGGAGAGCTCAAGGCCGACCGGGGAGAAATATCGCTGGGCGCCGGAAAGCGCATGGCCTCGCTCCAGCAGGACCATTTCGCCTTCGACGAGCACCGGGTGCTTGAAACGGTCATGATGGGGTGGCCCCGGCTCTATGCGATCAAGCGTGAGCGCGAGACCCTCTACGAAAAAGAGGACTTCACGGAAGCCGACGGTCTCCGCGCGAGCGAGCTCGAGGCCGAGTTCGCCGAGCTCGGCGGCTGGGAGGCGGAATCCCAGGCCGCCGTCCTGATGTCCGGCCTGGGCGTGCCGGAGAGTCATCACGAAAAACTCATGCGGGAGGTCGACGAAGGCATCAAGGTCCGGGTGCTGCTCGCCCAGGCCATCTTCGGGAATCCCGACATCCTCCTCCTCGACGAGCCCACCAATGGGCTCGATCTCGAGTCCATCGCCTGGCTCGAGGAATTCCTCATCGAATTTCCGAACATCGTGATCGTGGTGTCGCACGACCGCCACTTCCTCAACGCAGTATGCACCCACACCTGCGACATCGACTTCGGCAGGGTCCGCATGTATGCCGGCAACTACGACTTCTGGTATCGCATGAACCGGATACTTGTGCAGCAGCAGAAGGACGAGAAACGCCGCCGGGAAGAGAAGATGAAGGACCTGAAGGAGTTCATCCAGCGTTTCGCCTCCAACGCATCCAAGAGCCGGCAGGCCACTTCGCGCAAGAAGATTCTCGAGAAGCTCGAACTCGACGACTATGTTCCTTCGAGCAGGCGATTCCCGTACGTCGGGTTCAAGCCCGACCGCGATGTCGGCAACAACGTGCTCCGGGTGGCCGGGCTCACGAAGAACGGCGAAGGCCAGGGCCTTCTCACCGGCTTCGATCTCACCGTCAATCGCGGGGACAAGATCGCCTTTGTCGGGAGGGAACACCTGGCCAAGACCACGTTCTTCCAGCTGATCGCCGGCGAGGAGAAGGCCGACGCCGGTGATATCGTCTGGGGCCAGACAATCAGCTATTCCTATTTTCCCCGGGACAACACCCGGCTCTTCGACTCCGATCTCTCCATCACGGACTGGCTGAGGCAGTTCACGAACTCGGACGACGAGACCTATGTTCGATCCTTTCTCGGGAGGATGCTCTTTTCCGGCGACGAGGCGCTCAAGCCGGTTCGCGTACTTTCAGGCGGCGAAAAGGTCCGGTGCCTGCTCTCCAAGCTCATGCTCTCCGGGGCGAACTGCCTCATACTCGATGAACCGACAAACCATCTGGACCTCGAGGCGATCACCGCGCTCAACGACGGGCTCGTCGAGTTTCCCGGGGTGCTGCTGTTCACGAGCCACGATCATGAGTTCATCACCTCCATCGCCACGCGGATCGTCGAGATCTGCCCCGGCGGAGTCATAGACCGCTCCATGAGCTTCGACGATTACCTGGTGGACAAGCAGGTCTCGGAACTCAGGGATCGCCTCTACCACGGGCACATGATCGCGGAGATGTGAGCCGGCCGACCTGCCCCCCTACTTGGCAGCGGGAAGTCTCACGCTGAACGTGGTCTTCCCCGGCCGAGAATCGAAGACTATGCTGCCGCCGAATCCCTCGACGATTGTCCTGCAGATCTCCAGACCGAGCCCCGAGCCCTCTCCGGGCTTCTTGGTCGTGAAGAAGGGCGTGAAGATCCGGTCGTGAATCTCAGCCGGTATTCCCGGGCCGTCGTCGGTGAAGTCCACGCATACGTTGTCGTCCTCGTCGTACACTTCGATGCTGAGGCTCCCGGAGAAGTCCATGGCCTGGAGGGCGTTGTTCATGAGGTTGGTCCAGACCTGGGCCAGCTTTTCAGGGTTGGCGAGGGCCTTGCGCTCGCTGTGGAACCGCGTGAAGAGCTCGTTGAGCCGCTTGGTTCTGGAGCGGTAGATCGTGAGAATGGTCTCGATGCTGCGTGCGACGTCCACAGGACCGAGCCGCGCATCCTCGTCCTTGTGGGCGTAGATGCGGAGCGCCTCGATCACCCGGACTGCCTGTGCCGAGGCTGTCGCGATGATCGAGGCCGAGCGTTTGAGCACGGAGAGCTCGTAGATCGCGGCGATCAGCCTGGTGCCGCGGCTTCCTGCGACCGCCTCGGGTATCACGGCAGGCTCCCGAACACCGCAGTCCATGAGGAGATCCGCCCCCTCCTCCGGCTCCGGAACTCCCCGGCTCCGCAGTTCCGCGGCGATCGCCTCCCGCTGGCGGCCCAGGGCGGCCCGGTCCTCGCGCTGATAGGGAACGGTCAGCCCTTCCAGCAGCCCGAGCACGGATTGCAGTTCCTCGCGTTTGAGGTGCTCGATCGCCGCGGGAAGGCCGTCCATCGTACGCGCCACGGCGCTGTCGAGCGATTCGGCGGCCGAGCCGATGGCCCCGAGCGGCGTATTGAGCTCATGCGCGATGCCGGCGACCAGTTGGCCGAGGGCCGCGAGCTTCTCGGTCTCGACGAGGTCGTTCTTGATGCGTTCCACGTGCGCGAGGGATTCCTGAAGTTCGCTGTTCAAAGCCTCGAGTCGTTTGTTGGCGCGCACGAGCTCCGCGGTGCGCTCGTCGACCCTGGTCTCGAGTCCTTTCGTCAGCGAATGGATTCTGGCCGCCATGGATCCAAACTCGGCGGCGAGCACGCCGACCTCATCGCTCTCGCCAAGGAAGCCCTTTCGCACCGGGGCGGGACTTTCGACGCTCGGGTCCAGTCGGCCTTCGCCCATGGCGCGGACACGATCCGTGAGGCGCACCAGCGGCTGGGACACCATGCGGGCGATCAAGAGGAAGCCGATCCCTGCGAGCGCGACAAAAATGAGCGAAACGGCCACCGAGACGGCCGCCGCACCCCGCAAGGGACCCACCACGCTGTTCTCGTTTCCGGCAAGCACAAGAACCCAGCGCCAGGGAGCGAAGTAGCGATGCTCGATCACGTAGCGGTCGTTCGGGAAGGAAAGGAAGGGCGACCGGCCGACGAAGCTTCCGTCCTTCGTGGAAAGGACTGCGTGCAGGGGGTCAGAGCTTGGAAGGCTGCGTCCGATCGGCTCGATATTCCCCGCGAGATATTCCCCCGTCGAGGTGAATATCAGATATTCCTCTCCCTGGCCGAGGAGATCGGTGAAATAGCGACTTATGGCGTCCCTCGCGTTCTGCATGAAGAACTCATTGTCCTGCAGCCCGACCTTCGCCAGAACGTCGTACGATGAAGCGACGCGGCTCTGGAGGAGGCTGAGCTTTGTCGCGAGAAGCTCTTCCTTGTTCTGAACCACCTCGCGCGTGACCATCGTCGAGAAGAGACCGAGCGCGGCCAGAAGCGGAACGACGACCAAAGGAATACCCAGAAGCTGCAATCGTGACCTGAACCGCACCGAGGACTCCTCTCTACTTGGCACCCGTTTCTGCCGCCGCCGTCATCGCGTCGATATATGCCGTGAAATCCATCTTGAAGGTCTTGGACCAGAGCGCCGGCAGGAGGCCGGAGTCCCGCGACGCATTGAAGAAACTCTGGACGATGGATGCGAATACCTCATCGTCTTTCTTCACCGCCCAGGCCACGCCCTGCAGTTCCGAGAAAAACGGCGAGAGGCCGAAGTCCCTGATCTCCTCCGATTTGAGAGCGAATATGACGCTGCCGTCCAGTATATAGTCGGCCTTTCCGGCCCTGACAAGGCGGAACAGCCCGTCCTCACTGCGATCGTAGACGAAGGACAGGTGGAGGTTGTTCTTCTCGGCGAATTCCTGGAGCGTCTTCTGCTGGACACTGTCCTTGATGACGGCGAAGCGTTTCCCGTCCAGGTCCCGTATCGACTTCAGCTCCTCTCCCTTTCTTCCGGCCAGCTGATTGCGGATCGGGTAGATCGTGATCATCTTCATGAGCCGTTCCCGCCAGGGCGTCACCCCCATGGGATTCGCGTAGACGTCGACGTGCTTCAGCAGATCCGGCGTGTAGTCGTAGTCGCGCATTCCGAGATCGGCGGGCATTACGCCGTCATGGGTGAAGAAGCTCTTCACATCCTTCTGTACGTTCAGGTTCAGCCTTAATCCGAGCGAGTTTGCGAGCGTCACGACCAGGTCGAAGTCGAAGCCGAGGATATGCCCGTCGGGCTGGGGCACATAGGCATACATGCCTCCTTCTCGGACTGCGGCCGTCAGCTTCCCTCCCTCGCCGCGCCGGCGGGCAAGCCATGTTCGCTGGGAGGGATTGAGTGCGAGATACTGAGCCCTCAGGATGCCGTCGAACCCGATGGAGTCAAAGTAGCGCTGGGCCGCCCCGGTGCCGAGGCTCCGGTCGATATCCCGGGCAAGACCGCCGTCCTGCCGGGCCCGGGCCAGACTGGCGGCCAGGGACGCCGCCAGGCGGGGGTGGGCAGGAGCGCACAGCCACCACGCGACCTCCGGCCCTTGGGGAAGGCTGCCGCGCACCGGCAGAAAGGGCAGGAGTGCGGCCCCATCGAGGAACGCCGGGGCCGAGGGCAGGAAACCCACGACCAGGTCACAGCTGCGGAAGATGGCCGACGGCGCCGTGGAGTCGACCTGGCCGGTGGAAACCACGGCCTCCAGGCCCAGCGCGCTCGCCAGTTCGCGGGCCATGGCCCCAAGATAGGCAGAGACCTGATCGGCGGTCCCCAGATCCTGGGGGTGGCCCTCCACCGTCACGAGAATCCTGAGGCTCGTGCCGCCGAGCTCGCCTTGGAGCGCCGCCCTTCCATCTGTGGACAGCGTTGTGCTGCCGGCCGGAGCAGTAGCTTCAGGAACTGGAGCTCGCCCTGATCCTCCGCGGGATCGATCCACCCCACAGGCACCGAAGAGCATAAGCATGGCGACGGACAGAACAAGATGCCTCCAGAAAGATCGGGCAGCGCGCATCGGAGCCTCCTCGACTGCAATTCGCCTGGGCATTCTAACTCAATTACCGGGACTGGACAGCAAAAATCACCGGGCCTCCTGACCCGGCGTCAGGCCCGCGGCCCCGCCCTGCGCGACACCCGGCTCGCCTTGACGGAAGGCCGGAGGAGCCCTATTATTCCCGGACGCCGGCGTTCCGGCGCATCCGTAGTTCGTGGAGGGCTTGTCCATGAAGAAAGTGTTGCTCGCCGTTCTGGCGACAGCGGTGCTGCTGCTCGGTGCATCCTGCGCTGCCAAACAGAGCGCGAAAGGCAGCGGCCCGACGGTCCGGCTGCTTACCGATGCCACCGGTATAGACGACAAATCGTTCAATGCGGCCGCCTGGCGGGGGATCGTCTCCTTCTACGGCGATACGGTCGACAACCCGGCCAAGCGCGGGAAACTCTATGACGTCGTGACCGCGCAGACCCAGGACATGTACGTGCCGAACCTCAAGCAGGCGTCGGACGAGAAATATGATCTCATCGAGGTGACCGGCTTCACCTGGGCGGATGCGCTCAACGAGGTCGCTCCGCTGTACCCCAAGCAAAAATACATGATCGTCGACGTGGATTGGGTCAATCAGCCCAACGTCATGCAGGTGACCTTTTCCGAGCACGAGGGCTCCTATCTCGTGGGCGTCGTCGCGGCACTCAAGGCGAAGGCTGACGGGATCAAGAATCCGAAATTCGGCTTCATAGGCGGAATCCCCGGGCCCGTCATCACCAAGTTCGAGATGGGCTATGTGCAGGGACTGCTTTCGGTCATTCCCAACGCAAAGGTCCTCGACTACTACGCCAATGACTGGGGCAAGCCCGAGCTGGCCAAGGCTCAGGCCAAGAACTGGTTCGACTCGGGCGTGTACGCGATCTTCTCGGCCGCCGGCGGTACCGGAAACGGCACTATCGCCCAGGCCAAGGAATACCGCTCACAGGGCAAGAACGTCTGGGCTATCGGCGTCGACTCGGACCAGTACCAGGACGGCATCTACGAAGGTACGAAGTCGGCCGTCCTCACCTCCATGATCAAGCGTGTCGAGACCGCCTCGAAGGTCGCGCTGCAGTCCGTCAAGGACGGCACCTTCAAGGCCAGCGTCCTGGTGCTCGATACCAAGGCCGACGGCGTCGGATTCAGCGCGGCCAACCCCGAGCTCGACAAGTCCATCGTGGATCAGGTCAACGCCATCAGGCAGAAGATCATCGACGGCTCCATCAAGGTCTACGCCACCTATGCTGATGCCAAGGCGGCCGGCGCCGTTCCCGCGGGACTCCAGGCCAGCGACAAGTAGTTTCGAAGGGACCGCCGTCCGGAAGCGGACGCTGCGGTCCCCAGCGAGCGGGTCGGCGGTGAAGGCCGCCGGCCCGGTCCGGCCGCCTCGCCAGGATCAGCCGCGGCACCGGGGTGGCGGCCATCAATCTTCCCCAAGAGCTGGACCCATGGCCGGTTATGCGATCGAGATGCTCGACATCACCAAGGTCTTCCCGGGCGTCGTGGCCAATGACGATGTGACGCTCAGGGTCGCCGAGAACGAGATCCATGCCATACTCGGCGAGAACGGGGCCGGCAAGTCGACCCTGATGTCCATACTGTTCGGCCTGTACTCCCCCGACAAGGGCCGCATCCGGATACACGGCAGCGATGCGGCGATAAAAGACCCGAACGACGCGACGGAGCTCGGGATCGGCATGGTCCATCAGCATTTCAAGCTCGTGCACAACTATTCGGTGACCGAAAACATCATCCTCGGCCTCGAGCCCCGCTCCAGGTTCGGCACGGTGGACCTTGGGGGGGCTGAGCGCAGGGTCGCTGAGCTGTCCCGGCAGTACGGACTGGCCGTGGAGCCGAAGGCCAAGATCGAATCGATAACCGTGGGGATGCAGCAGCGCGTCGAGATCCTCAAGATCCTCTACCGCAACGCTGACATACTCATCTTCGACGAGCCTACCGCGGTGCTGACTCCTCAGGAGGTCGACGAGCTCATTTCCATCATGAGACGGCTCAAGGCCGAGGGCAAGACCATCATCCTTATCACGCACAAGTTGCGCGAGATCAAGGAAGTCGCGGAACGCTGCACCGTGCTGCGCCGCGGGCATTGCATCGGCACCGTGGATGTGGCGACGACGAGCGAGGACGAACTGGCCCGCATGATGGTCGGACGCGAAGTCAAGTTCCGCATCGAAAAGCATGCCCCGAAGCCCGGTCCGGTAATCCTTCAGATCGAGAGTCTGACCGTGAAGAACTCGAAAGGCTATCCGGCGGTCCAGAACCTGTCGCTCGAGGTGAGGTCGGGGGAGATCGTCGGCGTCGCCGGCGTGGACGGCAACGGCCAGACGGAGCTCATCCAGGCCATCACGGGGCTCGGCGACTGCGAGTCCGGACGAATACTGTTCAAGGGCCGGGACATCACCCTGGCGAGCATCAGGGAGCGGATCCGGATGGGAATGGGGCACATCCCCGAGGACCGGCACAAACATGGTCTTGTCCTCGACTTCCGCCTGGACGAGAACCTCGTGCTGAAAACCTTCGACGCCCCGCCATTCTCCGACTCGCTGGGAATGATGGATTTCGCAGCGATCGCCTCCCACGGAGAGCGACTTATCAGCCAGTACGACATACGCGCCGGGCAGGGTTCTGCCACCACTGCCCGGTCGATGTCCGGGGGGAATCAGCAGAAGGCCATCATAGCGCGCGAGATCGATCTGTCGCCGGATCTGCTGGTCGTGGCCCAGCCGACGCGGGGACTCGACGTGGGAGCCATCGAATACATCCACAAACGCATCGTGGATGAACGCGACAAGGGGCGGGCCGTGCTTCTGATATCCTTCGAGCTCGACGAAGTCATGGATCTCTGCGACCGGATCGCCGCCATCTCGAAAGGGGAGATAGTCGGCATCGTCGATGCGGAGGGGGCGGACGAACGGGCAATCGGAGCGATGATGGCAGGAATCGCGAAGCCGGAGGCCCGGCCGTGAGTCCATCGGGCACGAAAGCAGTCTCCACGATCCTCGATCGCGTGATCGCCTCGGAGCGGACGGTGTCCGTGTTCGTCGTGCTCCTCGGTTTCCTGTGCGGCACGGTGCTGATTCTCGCGGTAGGCCGGAATCCGCTGCACATGTACGAGGCGCTCATCCAGACACTGACCGGCTTCGACCTGACCCGCGGCACCTGGAACTCGCGCTACATCGGTGAATGGCTGACGGCATCACTTCCCCTGATCCTGTGCGGCATGTCGATGGGCTTCGCCGCGCGAACCGGACTCTTCAATATCGGCGCCGAAGGCCAGTACATCGTCGGTCTGACGGTCGCCCAATTCGTGGCGCTCTTCGGACCGCGCGTGCCGGGACTCCACTGGATGCTCGCAGTGGTCGCGGGAGGGCTCGCCGGCGCGGGATGGGGCGGGATCGTCGGCTGGCTCAAGGCGCGATTCGCGGTCTCCGAAGTAGTGGCGACGATCATGCTGAACTATGTCGCCTTCTTCCTGTCCCGCTATTTCACCCGGCTGATTCCGGATGCGAACACTTACCGCACGCCGGCCTTTCCCGAGACGGCAACGCTGAGCAATCGGCTCCTTGAGGACTTGACCAATGGCTCCCGGCTGAACACGGGGCTCTTCGTCGCGCTCCTGGCCTGTCTCGCGTACTGGTTCATAATCGAGCGAACCCGCCTCGGCTTCAGTCTCCGGGCAACCGGACTGAACAAGGAAGCCGCGCGATACGGCGGCATCAAGGTTACGAAGGCGATCGTCGTGTCCATGTCCATAGCAGGGGCCTTCGCCGGCCTGGCCGGAGTCGTGGTGGCGCTGGGCTCCTTCAGCTACGGCCGCGTCCTGGGCGGTTACGACAACTACGGCTTCAACGGGATCGCGGTGGCGCTCGTCGGAAACAGCAGCGCCGGGGGCACGCTGATCTCCGGTCTGCTGTTCGGCATGCTCGCCTCCGCGCAGCCCCTGATGCAGTCCCGGCAGATACCCAAGGAGGTGACGTGGATCATCTCCGGCCTCGTCGTCGTCTTCATTTCCCTGCGTTCCGGCTTCCGC
>DATJQN010000016.1:0-10106 GCA_035505775.1 Rectinemataceae bacterium
AGCGCCTACCAGAGCACCATGCGTCCCCGGTCCCGCTCGAAGCCGCAGGTCGCCAGTGCTGACTCGAAGGGCCCGCCGGCCGCGGCGCTTCCGTTCACGTCTTCCACGACGATCCTGCGTTCGGGGAGGACGCTTCGCCGTCGGGTGGCGCCCAGGTCGGCGAAAATCGCAGCCACGATCGGATCCCCGGGATCGAGGGCAGGGTCGACGTCGATGGATTTCCACGAGCGCCGCGATGCCGCGACAAGGCGGCCGTCCACAAGGCAGATTCTGTTGCTGACAAGACGTGCGGGCAGGAGCGGGTGGCGCTGGCTCGGCGCGTAGGCGGCCGAGGCGACCGGATCGAGGCAGTTGACCCACCGGGCAGATCCCTCGCCGCGCCCCTCGTCGAGTCCGTTGAACAGTCGCAGCGAATCGGAATCCATGAACTGCGGACCGTCGAGCCCCCTGAAGAAGAGGCCCGAGACGAGCTCCCCCGCAAGTTCGAGCCGTCTCATGGCGGTGAAGGTCGAGGGCCAGGCGAGCAGTGCCGATTCCCGGTCGAGAAGGGCCCTGCACAGGAGGCCATAGCGCCGTACGAGGATTCTCACGCGCTCGGCCCCATCCTCGGCTTCGTCGAGGAGATCGCCCTCCTCGGCATCATCCCCGAGCTCGAGGCTGAACCATCGGCCGCCCAGGGGGCTGCCGCTCTTCCATCGCTCACGCAGAGCCCGCGGAATGCGGCGTCGGAGCGTGGCGCCGAGCTCGTCGGGCACGGCGGGGGTCGTATCGGGCAGGTCGGCCCCGAAGCGGTTGCCGAGTCCCTCCCGCAGGGCCGCGTAGGTATCGGCCGCGATTCGCCCGGCCCAGACTTCGGACCAGATCCTGCGGACGAGCTCCGCTATGCCCAGTCCGCTCGCTTCTTTTATCGACCAGAAGTCCCGGGGAGGCGCCGCAGGATCGAGCAGAGTCGCACCGCGTCCGCCGCGCCCGGCCGTCGGGGATACAAACAGGCCGAGTTCGATGACCTTGCAGAACGCGATGCTCTCATCGCCTGTGCCGTACCACTGCCACCTCCCGGTTTCCATCAGCCGGTCAAGCTCATCTCCGCGATAGCCGGCGAGCCGCGCTTCCAGCAGCTCGCTCTCCGCGATTGCCACCGGGAGAGGAAAGGCGACGAGGGCTTCGAGAGCCCGTTCCAGGGATCGTTCCCGCTCACCGGAGAGGCCCTGCCGTCTCGCGACAAGGCGCAGCAGGTCCTCGGGAGCGCGGGCCTCGACCTTCGGCCGGCGCGCGGCCCTCGCCCGTCGCAGCAGGAGCTCGTAATTCTCGGCATCGATGACGAACTCCTCGTCCGTGTCCGAGAGCATCGCGTCGACGATGAGCTCTCCGTCGCGCATCGCGTCGTCGAGCGCTTCCCGGATCTCCTCCGCCGGACGTCCGAAGATCGAGCGAATCCTCGGGATGGAAACCGGTCCCTCGCGGCGGAGCCACTCCGCGAGGAAGTCGAGCGGAGCGGCGGAGATGGAATCGAATCGCTCGCTGTGGACGAGCAGCTCCTCCGTCGCTCCGGGAAGGGTGAGGCTCCGGAGGCGGCCCCCGCAGCCGGGATCGTTTTCGTAGGCTGCGCGAAGTTCGGGCCCCCCGCCGTCGATGAGCCGGGCCAGCTCAGAGCGGGGGAGGATGACGCGTTCCCGTACCCATTCGGCGAGATCGAGGGGCGTACCCGGGCCCCATCCCGGCAGCTCGCGCTTGATGCGCGCCACAAAGTCCTCGACCAGACGAGGGTCGAGCCGGGGTCTCAGTCGCGAGGAGACCAGCGCCTCCTCGATGACCCGGGAGGAGACGGAGGAGCTCGCGGAAACCTGGAGTTCGTCGCCCCGATACATGAACTCCCCGGTCTCCAGCCAGACTGCCTCGCGGGCGAAGGGCGAGGGACTGCGCGTGGACAGGAGACCGAGCTCGATCCTTCCCGCGGCAAGATCCCTCAGCAGGGCTCCACAGGCCTCCAGATCGAAAAGCTCGGACAGGCATACCCTCCAGCTCTCGACGATGACGGGGAAATTCTCGTGGGCGCGCACTGCCTGGAAGAGCTTCTTGGCCCGGAGCCTGGTCATCCACAGCGGCACGCGCCTTCCGGGAAGGCCGCGGGGAAGGAGGAGGGCCCTGCCGGCGTTCTCCCGGAACTGCGCTCCGAAGAGGCCCGTCCCTTCGAGGCGCAGGCGCACGAGCTCGGTAAGCCGGCCGGAGCCCGATGCGTACTCGACGCTCCTCCGGATCGCGTCGGGAAGCTCCAGTCCCTCGACGCGGGGGACGACGAGGAGAATCCAGTCGTCGTCGGCCATCAGCTCCACGGGCAGTCCGGTTTCCATCTCGAGCCCCGCGGCGAGGGCCAGGCCGAGCGGCTCGTTGACCGAGCGTCCGCGCATCGTGTGGAGAATGAGCCGGGTGTGGTCCCCCCGTCTGCTCGGGTCGGCGTTCGTCTCGAGCACGAGGCGCAGCCTTCCCGGCAGGGCCGAGGCGCCGCGCCCGGCCGCCTTCTGCGCTTCGATGAAGCCGACGCAGGCTTCGGCAGCGTCGCGGGAGAGGCCGTATTCCCGACTGAGGAGGGCCGTCCCTGCTTCGGGGTCGGCATTGGCGAGCGCGTCGAGAATGTCGAGCAGCCGGGAGGAGAGCTCGGGGCTCCTGAAGCGCGGCTCGCCCTTCCAGAATGGGACGATATCGGGGTCGGCGCCGGCCGGCTGCACCTCCACTGCCTCGTCGCCGATAGCCGCTATGCGCCAGGTCTGGGCACCGAGGGTGAAGGCCTCCCCCACCCTTCGCTCCCAGACGAACTCCTCGTCGAGTTCTCCTATCTTGGTGCGGCTGCCGGAGATCCGCATGCTGTACAGGCCACGGTCGGGAATGGCGCCGGCCGAGGAATAGAGGAGCTGCCGCACGCCATCCGTGGCCAGAAGGAGTCCCGACGCGCCGTCCACGTAGATCCGGGGTTCGAGTTCCCGCACGCGCGAGCCAGAATAACGGCCCGCGAGGAGCTCCACGACGGAGTCGAACAGGGGCCGCGTCAGCCGCTCGAAGGGAGAGAAGGAACAGACCAGTTCGTATAACGCGTCGGCGCTGCGGCCGCCTTCCAGGACGAGCTCGAGCAGGACCTGGGCCAGTATGTCCAGGGGACAGGATGGAGGGCGGAGTTCCTCCACCGCCCGCTCGTTCACCGCACGCCACGTGGCGGCCGCAAGAAGGAGATCCATTCCATGGAAGGCGAGGAGCCGGGCCCTCGAGATCTCGCCCACGCGATGCCCCGCCCGGCCGATGCGCTGCAGTGCCGACGAGGCCGAAGCCGGTGCGCCGGCAAGGATCACTTCATCCACATGACCGATGTCGATGCCCAGCTCGAGCGAGGCCGTGGCCACGACGCAGGCGAGCTCGCCCGCCTTGAAACGCTCCTCCACGAGGCGGCGCGCCTCCTTGGACAGGGAGCCATGGTGAGCCCAGGCGAGGGTCTCCCCCGCCGCCTCGTTGATCAGGAAGGCCAGCCGCTCGGCCCGGCGCCGGGAGTCGGTGAACACGAGGATTCCCCGAGTGCGCCGCATGCGCTCCAGTATGGCCGGCACGATGTCGTCGTAGCGCGGGGCGGATGCAACGGCTTCGGAGCGCGCATGATCGGGCCGCGCCTGATCGGTGGGCCATTCGACGAGGAACTCTATGGCCTTGTCCGCAGGCGGCTCAACCACGCTCACCGGTCGCGCCCGATACGCAACAGCGCCGTCGGGGCCACGGAGCAGCTCCCGGCCGCCCACGAAGGATGCGACCAGTCCGGCCGGCCTCACGGTGGCGGAAAGCGCGAGCCTTTGGTATTCGCCGGCGAGGAGGACGAGCCTGCCCAGGGCGCACGCCAGCAGGGAGCCGCGCTTGTTCCCGGCGAGGGCATGGACTTCGTCGACAATGACGAGCCTCAGATCGGAGAAGATGCCTCGCGCGCGGGGCGAATCGAGGAGGAGGTTGAGACTCTCGGGCGTCGTGACGAGGATCGACGGAGGGCGCAGCACGATGCGTCTCCGCTCCGCGGGCGAGCTGTCCCCGTTTCTGACGGCGACCGTCACCTCGGGGCAGGGCTGTCCATTCCGGGCGAACAGCTCTGCGATACCGGCCAGCGGCTCCTCGAGGTTCCGCCTCATATCCTCGCCGAGGGCCTTGAGCGGCGAGACGTACAGGACCGAGCAGCGATCCGCCGGCAGCTCCCCCGAGAACAGCCGCGAGAGCGCGCAGAGGAAGGCGGTCAGCGTCTTGCCGCTGCCCGTGGGGGCCAGCGCCAGCACGTGCTCGCCCGCGGCAATGCGCGGCCACGCGGCGCTCTGGATGGCCGTGGGCCCCCGGAAGCGCGATCCGAACCAGCTGCGGACCAGGGGGTGGAACAGCGAGAGGGCTTCGTCGGCCATGGCGGAATGCTAGCGCAGCCTGCGTCTGCGGGCAACCGGACCGGGCCTCGCCCTACGGCCTGCCCCGTATCCGCGCACCCGGGACGCGGATCCTGAGCCGTGCCAGCATGCGATCAAGATAGGCGCCGTCATGGGGCTTCCGCAGATTCCAGTCGGGGTCCAGACATTCTCCCGGGCGGAAGGGCTGCAGGATCACCCGGTCCGCGGGCTCGAGATACGCGGCCATGGCTTCGAGCTCCTCGATCCCCACGATATCCGGAGCGCAGGTTATGCGGATCTCGAACTCCGTGCCGCCCTCCCGGACACGACGGAGCGATTCGAGCACGCGTTCGCCCGCATCGGGCAGACCGGGCGCGACGCGGTCGTAGTGCTCCGGCGCGGTCTTGAAGTCGAGGGCCACGTAGTCGGCCCGGACGGGGGCGATACGTTCGGGAAAGTATCCGTTCGTGTCGAGCTTGACCGCGAGGGCTCGGGCTCGGGCGGCTTCAGCGATCCGCGGAGTCTCCTCATGGAGGAGGGGTTCTCCGCCGGAAATCACCAGGCCCGAGATGAGCGACGCGCGACGGTCCAGAAAGATCAGGAACTCCCCGAGGCCGGCCCCCGGAGCGCCGCCTCCATGCCCGACGAGTTCAGGGTTGTGACAATAGGGACAGCGAAAGGTGCAGCCCGACAGGAAGAGCACCGCCGCGACGCGCCCCGGGAAATCGATGAGCGAGGTCTTGCGCCAGGCTAGACCGCCGAGCATGTCTCCGGAGACCTCGCCTCCCGCCCCGCCGCGCCGATGAGCTTCCTGAGACTGCCGACGTCGCAGGCGCGGAAGCGTTCCTCCCCCTCGGCGTCCAGGGCGATCACGGTCGGCGTGGCCAGCACTCCGTACTGCCGCGCGAGCTCGAGACCCTCGCTGCGATCGACATCGATGAAGGAAGCCGGAATGCCGGCATCCCTGATGAAGTTCGCCACGGGCGGGCAGTTCGGACAGGCCGCCCTGGTGAATACGATGAGATCGCCCGGTGCCGGGACGATCATGCGGGCGGGCGCAGTGTGTGCGGGACGGGTGCCCGTTTCGCACTCCGGCTCCTTCGCGCTCTCCCCAGCGAGCGCGGCGCTCTCCCCAACGAGCGCGGATGCGGCCGGCGGAAACTCGAACATGCGGCGGGCCGCGTACTCCTCGCGCTTGCCCGCGTTCCAGTTCCTCACCGACCGGTAGTAGCCCACGATGCGGCTGTAGACTTCCGTCTGCGTGCCCTCGACGCGCCCCAACGCTTCGCGGAGCTCCGTCAGCCGCCGCTCGAGGGCGCTGCGATCAGTCATATCTTCCCCCTTGAAACTGCGCATCATGTCGCCGCCTCGAGCTCGCGTTCGAGCGTGGCGATCTCGTCCCGGATGCGGGCCTCGCGCTCCGACTTGCACTTCGGGCAGCTGAAGTGCTCGCCCGCGAGGTAGCCGTGCACCGGGCAGACCGAGAAGGTCGGCGATATCGTGTAGTAGGGTATGCGGTAGCGCGAGGCGATGGTCCTGACGAGCTCCCGGACGGGGCGCCAGTCTTCGGGCGCCTCCCCGAGAAAGACGTGGAAGACCGTTCCGCCCGTGTAGGACGCCTGGAGCTCTTCCTGATGGTCGAGGGCGTCGAAGAGGTCCTCGGTCAGCCCGACGGGCAGCTGCGTGGAGTTCGTGTAGTAGGGCTCGCCCGCGCCTCCCGAGGTCACGATGTCCGGCCAGCGGCGCCGGTCGTGCTTTGCGAGGCGGTAGCTCGTGGACTCCGCCGGCGTCGCCTCCAGATTGAAGAGATCGCCCGTGGACACCTGGTACTGCTGGAGCTTTTCGCGCATGTGGGCAAGCACCTCGAGGGAGAAGGCGCGCCCCTCCCCGGACTCGATGCCCCTCCCCAGGAAGTTCAGGCAGCATTCGTGCATGCCCACGAGTCCGATCGTGTTGAAATGGTTGTCGAAGCCCCCGAGATAGCGCCTGGTGTACGGGAAGAGACCGCCCTCGAGCAATCGCGTGATGACCTTGCGCTTGATCACGAGCGACCGGGCGGCGAGGTCCATGAGCCGGTCCAGCCGCGCGAAGAAGTCCGTCCGTCCCGTGGCGACGTAGCCGATGCGGGGCAGGTTGATCGTCACGACGCCGATCGATCCGGTGAGCTCGTCGGAGCCGAAGAGGCCGCCGCCGCGCTTGCGCAGCTCGCGCTTGTCCAGCTGGAGGCGGCAGCACATCGACCGCACATCGCCGGGGTCGAGGTCCGAGCTGATGAAGTTCTGGAAGTAGGGCGTGCCGTACTTGGCGGTCATCTCGAAGAGCATCCGAGCGTTGTCGGAGTCCCAGTCGAAGTCCCGGGTGACGTTGTAGGTCGGTATGGGGTACTGGAACCCGCGGCCAAGCGAGTCGCCCTCGAGCATGAGTTCGATGAAGATGCGGTTGATGAGATTCATCTCCGCCTGGCAGTCGCCGTAGGTGAAGGGCATCTCCTCGCCCCCCACGACCGCCGCCCGGTCGCGGAGATCGGCAGGGCAGGTCCAGTCGAGCGTGATGTTCGTGAAGGGCGCCTGGCTGCCCCAGCGGCTCGGAGTGTTGACCCCGAAGAGAAAGCTCTGCAGGCACTGCCGGACTTCGCGCTCGCCCAACGCGTCCTTCTTGACGAAGGGGGCGAGGTAGGTGTCGAAGGAGGAGAGAGCCTGGGCCCCCGCCCATTCGTTCTGGAGCACGCCGAGGAAATTGACCATCTGCTGGACGAGGGTGGAGAGCCGGCGCGCCGGCCGGGAACTGATCTTGTCGGGGATGCCTCCGAGTCCCTCGGCGATGAGCTGCCGCAGGGACCAGCCCGCGCAGTAGCCGGAGAACATGGAGAGATCGTGCAGATGGAGCTCCGCGTCGCGGTGGGCCGCCGAGATCTCCTCGGGGTAGATGTTGCGGAGCCAGTAGTTCGCGATGATCGTGCCCGAGTTGTGGAGGATGAGTCCGCCCAGCGAGTAGTTGACGTTGGCGTTCTCCTTGACCCGCCAGTCAAGCTGCGAGAGGTAGCCGTCCATGGTCGAGTTGATGTCGAGCATGAGCCGCTCGGCGTCGCGCATCGCCTCGTGCCGGGCGCGGTAGAGGATGTAGGCCTTGGCCACGCCCGCCTCGCGCGCCTCGATGAGCGCGGTCTCCACGAGGTCCTGGATCTCCTCGATCGCGGGGATCGAGTGGGGGTGCCGGGAGGCCATGATCGAGCGAAGCTTCTCCTCGACGGTGGCGACGACGGCTTCAATGCGACCCTCCCGCTCCTGGTCGGCGGATGCGTCGCCCGCCGCGGAGAAGGCCTTGGCTATGGCGGCGGCGATCTTGCCGCGCTCGTAGCGCTCGATCTCGCCCGAGCGTTTCGCCACCTGTCGCACGGGTCCCTGGGCGGCGGTCTCCCCGAGAAAGGTTCTCCACTCCGGAAAGACCTGCTGCTCGGCCATGCTCAACGCTCCTCTTCCGCGGCCTGGAGCCCCAGATCCGCCTGTTTGCCCGAGGCCGGGCGGGGCCGTTTCTCGGGCCGGTCCATGCCGCCCTTTTCCAGGCGCTCGATCTCGCGCAGGAACTCGTCCATGGTCTCGAACTTGCGATAGACCGAGGCGAAGCGCACGTAGGCCACCTTGTCGAGCGCATAAAGGTTGCGGAGCACCATCTCGCCGAGTTCGACGCTCGGAATCTCGTTGGCCGCCTTGCCTTTCTGCGCCGCCTCGTCCTCGATTTCGTTGACCAGATTCTCGATGCTGAGCTGGGAGACCGGCCGCTTCTCGAGGGCACGGATGACCCCGCGCTCCAGCTTTTTCCGCTCGAAGGGTTCGCGCCGACCGTCCCGCTTGACGACCATGAGGGGCTTCTCCTCGATCCGCTCGTAGCTGGTGAAGCGCAGACCGCAGGAGCTGCACTCCCGCCTCCGGCGTATGCTTTCACCGTTGGCGAGGGTTCGAGAATCGATAACCTTGTCGTCCAGGCTTCCGCAGTGGGGACAGCGCATTTTTCACCGTGCTTTTAGTCGAAGGCGCATCATGAATCCTACAATCCCTTGTGGGACGCTCAGAATCGCCTACACCATATAGCGTGTAGGTCGGGCTTGCAAGAGGAAAATGCCACCAATTGCGAAGAAAATCCATCGTGCCCACAAGATCTTGTGGTGGTTGGAGAATGCTGGCAGGGACGGCCGCGCGACATAAAATGGTGCTTGCCAGCGGGACGAAAGAACTTCACCATGTCGGGGTAGCACTGCGACGGTCACGACGGGAGGTTGGCCCATGACTTTTTCCGAGAAGATGAACGACCTGATGAACAAGGGACTCGCCGCATCCCGGGAGGCGCTCGCCAAGGCGGGGGCCCAGGCCCAGACCTGGGGCGAGATGGGTGTGCTGAAGGTTGAGATTCTCCAGCTCCGCAGTCAGGCGGAGAAGGTGAGTGCCCAGCTCGGCGCGGCGGTGTATACGGCCTTCGTCGAGCGGAGCATCGGCGAAATTTCCGCCGAGGCGCCCGAATACAAGGGCTACCTCAAGCGCCTCTCGGAGCTCAACGCCTCGATCGCCGAGAAGGAATCCCGTTACCGCCGGCTCGGGGGGAAGGATTCCGATCTCGAGAAGGACGGACCGGCGAACTGAGCTTTCCGGGCGGCCGGCGGCAGCACCGGTAGCCGCCACGGGCGGCCACGACTCCTCACCCAAACCAGCATTCAGAAAGGAGAGCATGCGCGATGAAGAACTACGTGAAATGCAAGGCCTGCGGCTACATCATGGAAGCCTCGAGGCTCGGCGACAAATGTCCCGCCTGCGGCGTCCCGGCCAAGCAGTTCGAGCCCTATGACGACAAAGTCTCGGAGAAGCGCCGCAAGATCATGGACCTCCACATCCACCCGATCATCGTCCATATTCCCCAGGCATTCGTCTCCTTCCTCGTCCTCATCGGGCTGGTCCTCCTGGTAGTTCCCGGTTTCCTTCGCCCCCTTCTCCTGCATACGGCCACCGTGCTCGGCGTCGTGCTCCCCTTCTCCGTGGCGGCAGCGATCGGTGCCGGCCTCTTTGACGGGAAGCTGCGCTTCCGCCGGCTCAACACCGAGGTGCTGCAGCGCAAGATCGTCATCGGAAGCACCTTCTTCGTGATTTCCGTGGCCGAGGCCCTCCTCGTGCTCTTTGTCGGGCTCGAGGTGACGGCGGCGCTCGCAGTCTTCACGCTGCTGTGCGCCGTGGGCCTGGGCGCCGCGGTCGTCCTCGGCCTGCTCGGGACGCCCCTGTTCTTCGCCAAGTTCCCCGGCTGAGCGCGCGGCGGGCCGGCCGGTGGAGCGCAGCCGGCGGGCCGGCCGGTCAGCCCTGCAGGCGCTTACTGAGTCTGCAGACGAACATCGGGCCGGCCCCCCCCGCCCTGTCGGGCAGCATGAGCATGCCCGCTCCGGCGCGCTCGCAGCGCCCGTCCTCGGGCGGATCAAAATCAAATTCTCCGCCGTACTTCCCTTCGAGTCGGGCGACGACTCCCTGGTTCTCCTGGGGTGCCAGGGAACAGGTCGAGTAGACGAGGCAGCCTCCGGGCTTGAGCATGAGAAAGGCCGAGGACAGGAGTGCCCACTGCCGCGCCGCCAGATTCCGGCTGCGGGCCGGGCTCCATTCCTCGAGGGCCCGGGCGTCGGCAAGCACGTGGCGCTCGCTCGAGCAGGGAGCGTCGAGGAGGATGGCGTCATAGACC
>DATJQN010000017.1:0-7665 GCA_035505775.1 Rectinemataceae bacterium
GGTTTGGATCCGACCTTAGGGGCCCCCTCGGACTTGTCCGCCGCCTCGGGCCGCGCTTGCCGGCCGGGAGCTTTCCGGGCCGGTTCCGCTCCGGCCACGGTAGGCTTCTCGGCAACGGCCGCGGCGGGAGCGGCGGCCTTCGCGGGTTCGGCCCTCGGATCCGCCGGCTTCTCGGGGTGCTGGGCGGCGAACACCAGCTCGCGCACACGCTTTTCGATCTGCTGCGCTGCGTCGGGGTTCTGTTCCAGGTAAAGCTTGGCGTTGTCCCTGCCCTGCCCCACCTTCTCCTCGCCCCAGGTGTACCAGGCCCCCTTCTTGTCCACAATGCCGTACTTGACGGCGGCGTCAATGAGTGAGCCGGACCAGGATATGCCCTTGCCGAACATGATTTCGAGCTCCACCTTCCTGAACGGAGGAGCGCACTTGTTCTTGACGACTTTCACGCGGACCTTGTTCCCGACGGCCTCTTCCTCGCCCTTCTCTATGGTCTCGAACTTGCGCACCTCGAGCCTGACCGAGGCATAGAATTTGAGTGCGTTTCCGCCGGTTGTGGTTTCGGGGTTGCCGAACATGACGCCGATCTTCATGCGGATCTGATTGATGAAGACGAGAATGGTCTTGCTCTTTGAGAGCGTGCCGGTCAGTTTTCTCAGCGCCTGGCTCATGAGCCTGGCCTGGAGGCCCACATGGGCGTCACCCATGTCCCCCTCGATTTCCGCCTGCGGGGTGAGCGCCGCGACGGAGTCGATGACGATTATGTCCACCGCGCCGGATCGGATGAGCGACTCCGCGATATCGAGGGCCTGCTCGCCGTTGTCGGGCTGGGAAACCCAGAGTTCGTCGATGTTGACGCCCAGGTTGCGAGCGTAGACAGGATCGAGCGCATGCTCTGCATCGATGAAAGCCGCGATACCACCGCACTTCTGCGCTTCTGCGATTGCATGGAGGGCGAGCGTCGTTTTTCCCGAGGACTCCGGCCCGTAGATCTCGACCACCCTGCCCCGGGGATAGCCCCCCACGCCAAGGGCCTCATCCAGCAGGATGGAGCCCGAAGGAATGGATTCTATGCCCTGGGAACTGTCGTGCGAGCCGAGCTTCATGAGGGAGCCCTGCCCGAACTGCTTCTCTATCTGGAGGCGGGCGGCCTCGAGGGCCTTGACCTTCTCTTCCATGTCTGCGCCCAAAGCGGCCGTCTGAACCGTCTCTTTCTTCACCATGCTGCCTCCGCCGTTCCTACGCCCAGCTCGCCGTAGGGCGATTGAGTTTCCGAGACTATACATCCTCAAGCGGAAAAATGAAAGCGCGGCGGCGCCCGGCCTAGGTCTTTCTGAAAATCTCGAGGGGGGCGAGCCGGGCTGCGCGTCGGGCCGGAAGGAGGGAGGCGAGCAGGCAGATCACGAGACTGGCCAAGGCCACCAGCAGAAGCTCCGGTAGTCGCACATGGACGGGTATGTGCTCCAGGTAGTAGGACGGGTCGAGGAGACGGATGTGTTCTGGCGCTGCAGCCCCAGAGATCCGCGCAGCGATAAGGGCGGCTGCGTTGATGGAGAACTCGAGGGCGGCGATGAGATCGTTGACGCGCCAGGCGAGGAGGGCTCCCGCGGCAAGACCCAAGAGGGTCCCCAGTCCTCCGGTGGCGAGGCCTGCGATGAGAAATACCAAGCCCACTGAGGCCGAGCTTGCGCCCGTGCTCTTGAGTATCGCGATGTCCCGCCTCCGCTCCAGGATGAGCATGATAAGCGCAGAGCCCACGTTGATGGCGGCCACGGCCACAGCCAGGGCCATCACCAGAAGGAGAAGAGCCCTGGTCGTCTGGAAGGATTTGAAAAGGTTGATCTCGATCTGCCGCCAATCGTTGACGATCCACTCGGGACCCAGGCTTGTCTGGATCCTGTTCTGTAGCTGGTCGAGCGTTTCGAAGGGCGAGCCGCTCTTTATCCCTATGAAGCTCCGGGCCGCATCGGAGCTGAGGATCCGCTCTCCGGCATGAAGGCTGACGAAGGCCCAGAGGGAGTCGAGCTCCCGGTAGCCCGCGCTGACGATGCCGCGGACCCGGAACGGCGTGACCTTGGGCAGGAGGGAGAATCGGGCGGAACCGGCGCTTTGGCGGGAGGTCACGATGCTCACGTAGTCGCCGACCCCGGCATGGAGGTCGCGGGCGAGCGCCTCGCCGAGGAGAATGTCATTGGGGCCGCGGAGGCTGCCCTCCCCCGCTGTGGCGACGAGATAGCGCGAGGTTGATGGATCCGAGAGAAAGGCAGCGTCGACCGCGCGCAACACGGCACCCGCGGTCCGGCCCCCGTCAAGGACGACGCCGGGACCCTGGATCTCGGGGAAGGCGCCCGTGACGCCGGGCAGCTTGGCCAGAGCGGAGGCGCTCGCGACCAGCGAGCCTTCGTCCTGAAAGAGGAAGGGGATGGCTTGCAGATGGTAGGTTCCCGTCTCGATGTAACGAGCGGTGATCCCCTGGATCATGCCGTCCGCCACGACGAGCACGAGGACGAGCGGCACCAGACTGAGCGCCACCCCGACGACCGCGCCGCGGAGATAGTGACGGGCGCCGCGCCCGTTCACGCTCTTGCGGCCGGTGAGCGCCCGGTGTGCGAGCAGAAGGGCCGGACCTAGTCTCATCTCTGGTGCAGCTCCCCGCCGGCGAGCTCGTAGTGCAGGTCGGCGGCGGCGGCCAACTCCCGATCGTGGGTCACCAGAATCAGGGTGGCTCCGTATCGCGGCGACAAGCCGAACAGGAGCTCGCGGACGGCTCCAGCGCTTCCCTCGTCGAGGTTGCCCGTAGGCTCGTCCGCAAGGACCAGGCCGGGTGAATTGACAAGGGCGCGTGCGATGGCCGCACGCTGGCGCTCCCCCCCGGAGAGCTGGGAGGGGAAGTGATTGGCCCGGTCGGCGAGCCCCATGTCCCCGAGGAGGCTTCGCGCGCGGCTGAACGCCGTGGCGCGGGCCTCCCCGCGCATGTATGCCGGGAGCGCCACATTCTCAAGGGCGCTGAAGTCCTTGAGGAGATAGTGAAACTGGAAGACAAAGCCCACGGCGGAAGCGCGGTAGTCGGCGAGTCGCCGTTCGGGCAGCGAAGAGACTTCCCAGTCGCCGACGAGAACTTCGCCCGAGCTCGGTCGGTCCAGCCCGCCAATCAGCGATAGCAGGGTGCTCTTGCCGCTTCCGCTCGCCCCCGTGATGGCAAGACTGACTCCGCGCTCGACCGAAAGCTCCACTCCTCGCAGGACATGAAGTTCCTCCGAGCCGCTCTGGAATCTCTTGCCAACCCGGCGGCAGCGAACATAGATGTCATTCATAGCGCAGCACCTCGGCCGGGTCGAGCCGGACCAACGGGGCGGAGGCCGCACGGGCGGAGACGACAGCGGAGGCTATGGCCGCCGTCACCATAAAGAGGGTCTCCGGAAAGAGGACTCGCACGGGGACCTCCATCAGGTAGAAATAGTGCGGCGAAAAGACGCGGAAGTCGCCCTCCCCTCCCCCGCCGACAAGGTGGGACAGCAGGGTGCCAAGCGCGTTGACGACAGCCTCAACGGCCGCGAAGACCTCGTTGACGTTGACCGCGATCAGCAGACCGACGACGAGGCCGACGAGGGCGCCGCCGGCGCCGATGGCGAGAGCGTCGAGCATGAAGCTGCGCCGGATCGAGTCCGACCTGGCTCCGAGGGCCTGGAGCACCGCGATGTCTTCGATGCGTTCGGCGACTGCCCTCCGCATCGCGTGGAAGATGTTGACGCCCACGACCAGGAAAATAAGGCCTATGAGCAGCATCATCATGCTCTTTTCGGTGCGGAGCGCTCCGAAGAAGGCGCGGTTGTAGTGACGCCAACTCTCTATGCTTGCCGGGGGGAGCCCATAGACCTTCCGAAGGCGGTCAGCGAAGGCGGCGTCGGCGTAGCGGTTCTTGAGTTTGATTCCGTAGATATAGGTAGTCGAGTCCGTAACCGGGAAAAAAGGCGAGGCTTCATCCTGCGCGATGAAAGCCAAGCCCGAATCGTATTCGTAGTATCCCGAGCGGAAGGTCCTGGCCACCGGAAGGGAGACCGTGCGGGCCTGGACTCCCTCGGCACGGCTGGACGAGACTGCCACGATATCGACAACCTGTCCCGGCCTCACGTTGAGCGAACGCGCCAGTTCCACGCCGAGGACGAGGCCTCCCGAGTCCGGAAAGAGCGGCCCATCGAGCCCAAGCGCAGGCATCAGGGAGGGGTCTTGCCGGGCTGTGTCACGGGGGACCGCCCGGAGGAGAATCGCCTGGACGCGGCCGTCGGAACTGCCCATGAGACAGCGTTCCTCCGCGAAGGGAAGGACGCTCCTGACTTCGGGATCGGCCCTCATCCGCGCAAGCAGTGCCGGGTCATAGGCCCCCGGCTCTCCTGATTCAACCCTGACATGGAAGGACGCGATCTCGAGGATCGAGTCGATGAAACCGAGCTGGAAACCGTTCATTACGCCGAGTACGACAATGAGGGCCGCGACTCCGATGGCAATGCCCGAGGCGGCGAGCACCGAGGATGCGGAGCCCCCGCTTTTCCGTGAAGCGGCAAACCAGCGACTCGAGACGAATCCCACCCAGGCTCCGCGGATCATTGGTACTCCCTCGTCCATGCGAGCGATCCGTCCACGAAGAACTCCTCTTTGATTTTCCGCCCGTTGAGATAGTGCACTTTCACGAACAGGTCGCCATTCTGATAGAGCTCCTCCGTCCTGTTCGGGCCGGGATCACGTATGCGTTCGAAGAGCTGTCCATCCCGGTAGAGTTCCTGGTCCCGCGTGGTTCCGTCTGAATCGTAGGCGGTGCGGACGATCGTGGTGCTGCCGCCCGCATGGGTCGTTTCCTCGACGAGCCGCCCCCCCGCGTCGTAGCGTCGCTGCGTTCGGGAGAGCTCGCTGCCGCCCCGGCTGGCTACGATGAGGATCGGCCGGCCGGACTCGTCAAAGCTGGTGACGGTGGTCGTGGAGGAGGAAGCGTCAAAGGAGGTGACCGTGGCGGGGAGGTCGCCCGCACCATACTCGGTGGCGCGCGAGCTGCGAAGGCTGCCATCTGACTCGATCGCCGCGAGTGTGGAGCGGCCCCGGTCGTCATAGCGAACCACCATCACCTGCCCGCGATCCTCCGTCCATGCGGCAAGGGGCGGCATGCCCGCAGCGAGCATCCCCGCGGAGCCGGAGCCGAAGGAGCCATCCATGCTGACGGAAAGAAGCGCTCCCCCCGCATCATACCGGTAGACGGCACCGCCCCTTCGCGTGCCCCGTGCATCGAGGACATCGATCCTGACGAGCTTGCCCCCGGAACGGACGTATATCCGCCGTTCGACGACGACGGCCTGCCGAAAGAAATCTTCTTCCAAAAGGCTCGAGTCGGGGCCGAAGATGGCGACTTCAACGAGTACTCCGTCTTGGTAGGTCAAGGAGCGGCTGCCCCGCGGATCGGGCCGCTGCACCACGCTATCCTCCGCTGCCAGCTGGGAGAAGCCGGCCGCGATCAGCAGTATGCCCAGCCAGAGCGGGGCAGGCCGCAAAGCGAGCCTCATAGGCCGAGAAAACCATCCACGAAGGTGTCGAGGGAGAAGGGCGAAATATCGTCATATCCCTCGCCGGTACCTATGAAGGCGATCGGCAGGTTGCGCTCCTTCGCGAGCGCGAGTGCCATGCCCCCCTTGGCCGAGGAATCCTGTTTCGTGAGTATTGCGGCATCGAGCTGTACGGCATTTCCGAAACTTTCGGCCTGGCGGAGCGCGTTCTGACCCGTGGTTGAATCGAGGACGAGGAGTCGCCGGTAGACCGCTTCGGGCGCCCGCGCGCTGACGACCTTGTCGATTTTCGCGAGCTCGCGCACGAGATCATTCCTGGTATGCATGCGTCCCGCCGTATCGGCGATCACGAGCCCGGCCCCATCCGCGCGGGCGGCGTCGAGGGCGTCCCAGAGCACCGCCCCCGGGTCGGCTCCCTGACCCTGGGCGACCACCCGGATGCCGAGCCGCTCTCCGTGAATGCGAAGCTGGTCGACCGCCGCCGCGCGGAATGTGTCGGCGGCGGCAAGGATGCTTGGTTCGGCGAAGCCGGACTTTCCATAGTAGTGGGCAAGCTTGGCGCAGGTGGTCGTCTTGCCCACGCCATTGACGCCGAGCACGAGATAGATATTGAGCCGGCCCGGCTCCGGTGTGAGAAGGAGCTCCCTGCCGCGGCCCAGGAGGAGCGACTTAAGCTCGCGGCGAATCGCCTGCGGGTCGGAGATGGCCGAACGGCCGCAGCGTTCCTTGAGCTCGTCAGATATTTCATACGCTAGCTGGGCGCCGACGTCCCCTTCTACGAGGAGATCGGCGAGCTCATCGAACAAGGCATCGTTGGCGACCGCTCTTCCAAAGAAACTTCGAATCCTGTCTCCGAAACTCATTGCGCGATGCTCCTAATGGGCGGTCCCAAGATACTGCACGAGATGAACGACAGCGTTGATGGCCAACACGGCAGTGGCGACTGCGGCGGTACCAAGCGCCACGTCCGCTTTCTGGGCAGTGCCGAGCAAAGCCATATCGCCGCTCCGGACTGCAGCTTCAGTATAGCCGTTGGCAATGCCCGCAGTCAGGGCGGTCACCGGTATGGAAAGGACCAGCCAGCCGAGGGAACGATAGAAACTGTCCTTGGCCCTGTCAACACGGCCTCCCGGACCGAGTCCGTCGGAAGGAAGGAGATCGATGGCAACGTTCGCGTTTCCCTTTTCGGGGAGAACGGCAAGCGCGGACTCATGGCCGGGGGCGGATGCCGAGACAATAATGCGGGTTCCGTTGAGATCAACCTGCAGCGGCGCTTTTCCCTTGGGAATTGAATCCAGGGAAAGCTCGGCCGCCGGCGGGTCCGTCTCGATCGTGACGGTGCCGGTGGCCGCCGGGCTGAGTCGCACCGCCACCTCGGAGTTGCGCCCGAGTTCGCAGTGAAGCGTGGTCTCGACGGGAAGAAAACCCGGCGCATCCACCCGAAGTCGCAGGTCTCCGGCTTCGAAGCGATAGATGAGCCGCGAGCCGGGGTTCAGCATGGCGTCGTCTGCGGCGATGGAGGCGGAATCGGGACTCGGCCTGACCGTGATTCGGGCAAAGGGGCGGGCGGCGATCCACGATTCGATCTTCTCCGCAAAGGCTCGGGCAAGGGGGGCGGGATCCGCCGGAGCGCAATAGCCGGTGAGCGTGAAGACTCTTCGGGCAACCGAGCTGTCGTAGGCGTAGATTGTCACCTCGGCGTAGCCGGATCGATCCTCGATCGATCCCCCTATTATGAAATCGAGCCCACGACTGCTTGCCAGCGCAGAGGGCAGCGCCCGCTCGAGATCGAGAAGCTCCCCTTTCGCATAACCATCCCACCACTGCGCAGGCTCACTGGCCCAGGTTCCCGCTTTTGCGGGGCTGTGCGAAGGGCGAAGCAGCTGCTCCAGACCCGTTCGGGCGGTATCGACAGCCGCATCAGCCAGGGCGACGGCGTGACTGCGGGCCGTCGGATCGATCGAGGGATCGAAGAAGGCCGCGGCCCGGCTGTCGAGCCGGGAGGCCAGCGTGGACCCGGCATCGAAGAGTTTGTTCTCGGCTTCACGGGTCGAGGCTTCGGCCCGCAGTTCCGGCGAGGTGAAATGCGGGGGGAGTTCTGGAAGCTGCTTCAGGATGAGGA
>DATJQN010000018.1:0-9098 GCA_035505775.1 Rectinemataceae bacterium
GTTGAACAGCACGACCCCCTTCATGGCCTTGTACAGGTCCAGGGTTTCGCGGTCCAGCGAGTCCCTGATCTTCTTGAGCTTCTCCCACTCAAGGCTTACTACCTTCTTCTTTTTCTTGTCCAGGACGAGGTCGAAGACCTCGCTGCCGATGCGAACCTTGTTCGTGAAGTCCCGCTGGACGCGCCGTGTCTCGCCCCGGTCGCGCACGGCTGCCCTTCCACCCCGCTCTTCGCGTCGCTCCGGGGCCCGTGTCTCGCCGGCGGCCACTCGCTCCACAGCCCGAGGCCCCGTCTGGGAGAGTCCCGCCAGACGGGTCGAGATCCTCGCCAACATCGGCTTCTGAAGAGGAGAAACCGACATAGCGTACATCCGAGTCGTTCGCACCACCTCCCCGGCTACGATGAACTGGGGGTTCTCGCGGTACATGACCGATCCGGGATGGATCTGTATCTTCTCAGCGGTCAGGGAGCGGAAGAGTCCCCGCTCCTGCCGAACGCAGACGAACTGGATGAGCCCCCGACTGACCGCGCACAGATAGTCCTCGATACTGCCGCCGCCCGAGATCGGAACACCCATTGCCGATACGATGATCCCGAGCTGTTCCCGTATCCGGGTGATCTCCAGCAGGGTCCGTTCATCGAGGTAGTTGCGCTCGCACCAGCGGCCCGGATCCTTCGCGCCGGTGAAGGCCTGCAGGATTTTCAAATAGGACACAAAGTCGCCCTGTGAGTCCCTGAAGGCGTGGTGGGCACGGCGCGCCTCCATCTCCTCGCCCGGGGGGAGAAGATAGGGGCTCATGGTCGAGAGAAAACTTGCCGCGGTGATGACCTCGTCGACGACATCGGGGTAGTTCACGATGGCTTCTACGATCATCCGGCTGTGGCGGGGCAGGAGCGGGAAGGCGCACATCATCTCGCCGATGCGCGTCAGACTCCGGTCGGGGTTCAGGGCATCGAGAAGGTTGAGGGCGTCGACCGCCCCCGCGAGGCCGGACTTGGCAGGCTGGGCTATGAACTCGAAGCGCTCGAACTCCGAAATACCGAGCTCCGCCATGCGAAGCACGACTTCCGTCAGATCGGTCCGGTAGATTTCCTCGGTGGTGAACAGGGGCCGATTTTCGAAATCGGCCCTGCCGTAGAGGCGGTAGCAGGTGCCGGGTCGGGTCCGTCCCGCCCTCCCCTTGCGCTGGTTGCAGGAGGCCTTGGAAATCGGCGTCTCGATCAGGCTCGAGGTGAAGGTTCTCGGGTTGTAGTAGTTGAGCTTGGCGAGCCCGGAGTCTATGACGCTCGTGATTCCGTCGATCGTGACGCTCGTCTCGGCGATATTGGTGGAGATGACCACCTTGGTCTTGAACAGCGGCGCCTTTTCGAAGACGCGCTCCTGCTCGTCCTTGCCCAGCCGGGAATAGAGCGGAATCAGGTGCAGCTTGGATCCGAAGGAGGAGAAAGCGAGGCGCTTCATGCACTCCTTTATGGACTTCTCGCCCGGCAGAAAGATGAGAATGTCCCCTTCCCTGCGGTCGGCGACGATGCGCCCGACGATCTGCACGATCTTTTCCTGCAGGGCGTCGTCGGCAACTGCCCGGGAGAGCTCCGGGTCCGGTTCCGAGGATGCGTCGTAGACCACCGTCACCGGGTACATCGGGGTCTCTATCTTCACGACGGGACACTCTCCGAAGAATTCGGAGAAAACCTCGGCGTTGATGGTGGCGGAGGAGACTATCACCTTGAACTCTTCACGCGCTTCCAGAACCCGCTTGAGGAGTCCGAGGATGAAGTCGATGTTGAGACTCCGCTCGTGGGCCTCGTCCACCATGATGACGCCATAGCGGCTCAGCGCCGGATCGAGCTTCATCTCCTGGAGCAGGATGCCGTCGGTCATTATCTTGATCGCAGTCGACTCGTTCGTCCGGTCCTCGAAGCGCATCTTGTAGCCGACCAGACCCGGAACGGTGGTTCCCAACTGCCGGGCCACAAAATCGCTCACCGAGAGCGCAGCGATGCGACGCGGCTGGGTTACGCCGATGAGACCGTTTCGGCCGTAGCCCGCCTCGTGAAGGATGATCGGCAGCTGGGTGGTTTTCCCGGAACCCGTGGGGCTCTCCACGACAATGACCTGGTGTTCCTTGAGCGCCTCAAGGATGCGCTCCTTCTGCTGATATACGGGAAGTTCGTGGGGATCCATGGAATGAGTATAGCCTGCCCCGCCCCTTCGCTGCCAGCGCGGCACCCTGGCTCAGCTCCCGGTGCATACCATCCAGGCCGATTGCCGACCCATGGGTGTTGCCTCCGTCAAGGCTTTGGTCTATCGTGGCGTGCTATGGATGGCAGTGCGGCTGTTCTCGGCGTCTCCGAGCTCACGGGACTCCTGCGCCAGATGCTCGAGGATGCATTCCCCCACGTGATCGTGGAGGGTGAGATCTCCAACTGTCGGCCGGCAAGCTCGGGACACCTCTATTTCAGCCTCAAGGACCGCAGCTCAATGATCCAGGCGGTCATGTTCAGGTATCGCACGCGGGTCCTGGGCTTTGAGCCGACCGACGGCATGCTCGTCCGGGCCCACGGGGCGGTCACAGTGTACGCCGCCCGCGGCCAGTACCAGATACTCGTCGAGCGTCTCGAGCGTGCCGGCGAGGGCGACATCCTGGCCCTCCTCGAGGAACGGAAGCGGCGCCTTGCCGCCGAGGGACTGTTTGACGACGCGCGCAAGCGGGCCCTCCCGCGGCTGCCCTCGCGGGTGGCGGTCATCACCTCTCCCACCGGGGCCGCGCTTCGGGATATCCTCGCCGTTCTGGGCAGGAGGAACTCGGGGCTCGACGTCGTGATTCTGCCGGCGGCGGTGCAGGGGGAGGAAGCGGCGGCGCAGCTCAGGCGCCAGCTCGAATACGCCAATCGCTGGTCCCTCGGCGAAGTCATTATCCTGGGACGCGGAGGCGGCTCGCTCGAGGATCTGCTCGCCTTCTCGGACGAAGACCTCGTACGCGCAGTGGCAGCGTCGCGCATCCCGGTGATCAGCGCAGTCGGCCACGAGATCGACTGGGCGCTTACGGACTTCGCCGCCGATCTCCGTGCGGCGACACCCAGCGCAGCGGCGGAGCTCGTGTCCGAGAGTCGCTCGGCCCTGCTCGATGAAATTGCCCACTTGTCGGACGAGATCGGCAGCACGCTGAAGTCCAGAATAGACGAGGCCCGATATCTCCTGGGCAGGTTCGAGCCGGGCAACGCCGAGGCCCTCCTCATGCGCCGGCTGATGCCCGCGGCCAGAAGGCTCGACGAGGCCCGGGATGCCCTGGTCCAGGGCATAGAAGCGGGCCTCGAGAACCGGGCACACCGCATCGAGCTCGCAGCCAGGGACCTTTCGGCGCGGAGTCCGGATGCGGTCATGGCGCGCGGCTTTGCCGTCGTGCGTCCGCGGGGCGGAGCCGGCGCCATCCGCGATGCCGCGGCGCTCGCGCCCGGCGATGCGCTCGACATCGAGTTCGCCCGGGGGAGCGCGGCTGCCCAGGTCATGGAGGTACGCCGATGAAAAAGATCGAAGAGCGATTGGCCCGATTGGAAGAGCTCGCCGAGCGCATCAAGGAAAACGACCTCCCCCTCGAGGATGCGGTTGCCGTATTCGAGGAGGGCATCAAGCTGGCAAAGGGATTGGAACGGGATCTGGCCAGGATAGAGGGCAAAGTGGAGCTACTCATGAATCAGCCGGAGAGCGAGGAGGAGAAGCCGGAACTTGGGCTCTTCGACGACGACTCGGGGGCCTGAGGCTGCGCTGCCGGGAGCCGCCCCGGGCCGCCCCGGGCCGCCCCGGGCCGCCACAAGGCCGCCATCGGGACCGCCGGGAGGCCGGAAGACCGCCCGGGAATCCCGGAGGGTTTGTGGAAAGGCTCCTAGCCGGTAAGTCCGTTCCGACCCGCGGATCGGGTATCTGCGGGCGAGCCCTGCATCCTGTTCGAGAGATCGCGCACGAGGTCGATGAGCTTGCGGTCGGAGTCCGCGAAGTCGAGACCGGCAAGATCAGCCGTGCTCATCCATCTGAGCTCGACGTGTTCATGGAGCACGAGGCGCGTTCCTGGCAGAAGTTCTACCCACCATGCAGCGAGCTGCCGAGTCTGGCCACGGTGCAGGAAGCTCGTCTCTCCCAGCGGCTCGAGAACCCTGATATCGGCTTCGAACTCCTCTAGAAACTCGCGGACCAGGGCCTCCTGGTCACTCTCGCCCTCTTCGACCTTGCCACCGGGGAATTCCCAACGGCCGCCCATCTCTCCGCCCGGAACCCTGCGGGCAACAAAGACCGTATCACCCTTGAGCAGCACCCCGGCTACCGAGCGTCCCATACTATAGGAATATCACCATCGGGAAGAGGAAGTGAAGCAGGCCGGCAGCCATGGCCGCCAACCCGATCGGTACCTTGTTGGCTATGAGAAAGCGTTCAAGGCCCGGCGCCGTGCGGAGGGCTGCGGGCAGCTCGGCGGACGCGCCGGCCACCTCGTCCTCGCCCTGTCCATTCGGGGCTTCCACCGAGTACAGCTCGACGAGGAGTGTCCCCCCGACTGCGATACCCGCAAGGGCGGGCAGAAAGTCCCCGACCACGGGGATATCACCTCTCATGGACGTCACGAATTTGAGTCCACCGGTCACGATCGCCAGTATTCCGAGCACGAGCCTCACCGTGCGGTCCCGGAGAAAAGCGCGCAACCCCTCGAAAGCCGGTCCGGTCCGCGCAGGCAGTTCAGCACAGAGGGCCAGCCCGCCCAGAATATTGAAAACGATGGAAAGAACGTAGAACTGTATCATGGGGATTCACTCCAAAGCGCGGAAACAGTAGCTGAAACACTCCGCAGGGGTCAAGAACGCCCTGCCCCGGTCAGTGAAGCCCGGGCTCGGCAGGTAGAATCGAACCCAGTATGCGACCCACCTCATCGATGAGGGCCGGGGCTTGAAACCAGCCGTTCGCGGCCCGCGCCCGATGCCCCGCCCTGCCGTGGCAGATCACGGCGCCGCGGGCGCATTTATATGCTGTCTCGACGCTTAAGGCATCGCGACTCGCCGCCGCGGCGGTGCCAAGGAGGCCGGCGACGACACCGGCAAGCACGTCGCCGGAGCCCGCCGTCGCCAGCGCGCTCTCGAGCCCCTCCCAGACGCTCAGCTCTCCCTCGGGAGTCGCGATCCACGTGCAGTGTGATTTAAAGATGATCAGGGCGGCACAGCGCTCTGCGATTGCCGGAAGGAGGGCCGGGGGATTTCCGAGTGCCGCCTCCGCTTCGATGCCGGCAAGCCGGGCAAGCTCTCCCGGGTGGGGCGTAAGGATGAGCCGGCCCTTCGGGACGAAGCCCTCGTCGCGCAGCGATGCGTACAGCGACAGGGCGTCCGCGTCAAGCACGGTGGGCTTGCCGAGCGCAAGGAGGCGCATGAGGAGCACGCGATTCGCATCGCTCGTGCCCCAGCCGGGTCCTGCAAGTATTGCGTCCCAGCGCGGGCCGGAACTCAACTCCTCCTCGGAGGGAAGGGGCTTGACCATGACCGCGTCGAGTTTGGCCGACAGTATCGGAAGAATCTCCGCCGCGGCAAACAGACTGACCAGTCCGGCCCCCGCTGCCAGCGCCGCCTGGCTCGCCATCGAGGCGGCGCCCGTGCTCCCGAGCGCTCCGGCAAAGACAGCAACACGACCGCGGCTTCCCTTGTGCGCATCGGGAGCGGAGGGCGGTACCAGATCGGGCAGGTCGCCGGCTTCGAGGAGCAGGGTTTCACAGCGTCCAGGCTCATCCACCGGAAAGACGCCGGACACGCGCAAGATCTTCCCGCAGAGACCACGAAGCCTGGGGAAGAACAGGAGCCGTTTCATGGGCTCGATCGCAAGGGTCCAGCGTGCGGGCAGGAGGGGATCGCCCTGTTTCCATCCTTCGAAGAGCCCCGAGGGAATATCCACCGCCGCAGAAGCGGCCCCCGATGCCAGAGCAGCCCCGACCAGGGACGCGAGGGGATCCCGCAGCGGCCCGCGCAGCCCCGTGCCCGCGATGCCGTCGAGGAGGAGCCGCGACTGCCCCATGAGGAGGCGGCACTCCTCCTCCTCGGAATCCCACGCGAGTATCCGAACGCCGAGGGCGCGTAGGCTCTCCAGATGCAGGGAAGCGAGGTCCCCGGGCGACGATCTCCCGAGGACAACCGCGAGATTCCGGCGGCCGGAGAACCAAGCCTGCCGCAGCAGGGCCAGCGCGTCTCCCGCATTGTTCCCGGCGCCGCAGAGTGCGGTGAGAGGCCCCGAACTTCCGGCACCGAGTTCCTCGGCAAGCGGAGCGAGGACCTCCCAGAGCCTGAGCGCCGCCACTTCCATGAGCGTGCCGGCCGGCAGTTTCATCCGGACTTGGACGTCCCGATCCAGGTCCGCCGCCGCCTCGCAGCTGAGGAGGGGCTTCATTTGGAGGCGCCGGTATCGGGTCCGGATCCCAAACCCTTGACGATGCGGTCGAAGCGCCACCAGACAATGCGCGCCTCGTAGCGCGTCCCAAGCAGGGCGCAGAGAATGCCCTCCTTGGACAGCGTGAAGGCGTTGTAGAACTGTTCCTCGGGAGCAATGTCGATGCTGTAGCGCGTGATCAGATGACTCGTCCGGTCGAAGGTGGAAAGATAGGTCTTGCCGGCATCGTCGCCCGTCATCAGGAAGAACGCGTTGCCTGCCGCGCCGATGAGCTCGGGTATGCGCACATCGCGGACCGTTGCGCCGTTGGCCCCGCCTTTGATGGTACGCTCGATGTCCGGGATCTGCCAGCGCTCGGAGTAGCTCGCGTCCCGTGGATTCATCTGGAAGATCCACGATGAGGCGAACTCGATTCCCGATGGAGATTTGGTTGCCGGGTCGACCGATTCGCGGTAGTAGTCGATCTTGATGAGGAGGCTCCGTCCTTCGGGATCGGGGAGGATCTTGTCGAGGGAGGCGATCAGATCCGCGCCTTTGTCGGGCATCGGCAGGGCGTCGCGGCGGAGGCGAAGACCGTTGACCATGGTGCCGCGGCTGTCGAACCAGTTGACCAGCCACGAGTCCTGGGTGACGGAGACCACGACACAGTCATCGGTTGGCGTGATGTATATCCCGACTATGAAGGGGAAGGGAGTGCCGCCGATGCCCTCCTGGCCGAGGTAGTCGATGAACTGCCCATCCTTGTCAAAACGGAGAACGACGTAATCGAGCATCGCCCCCGATTCCTTGTCCTCGACCCTGCGCTCGAGCGGTAGGCGGTCCTCGACGAATATCCGCTGGGCGGAGTCGACGGCGATCTCCCCGACCGCCCGGAACGGGTAGGCGATCGCGTGGCGGCCCGCGCCGGGCTCACCGGTCGGAGTCGTCGAGGGGTGCTGGAGGGAGGAGGCCTTGGCCGCTCCGCCCGAATCGGCCTTGGAGGGGAGGACCTTGAGCAGCACCGGCTCCGGGTTCTTGTCGGGATTGTAGATCATCGAAAGCACGTCGCCGAAGGAGGAGTACCGCACGACCTTCCCGGAGTTGCCGTTGGCGATATAGAAGATGCCTTCCCGCATGGCTATCCTGGTCTTGAGCGGACTCGCCGTGTTGTCCATCTGGAACAGGTTGAGCTGGTCCTCCGCCGGACCGTAGCTCAAGGTAAAGAGCTGCTCACGACGAACGGCCACGCTCTTCTGCTCATTCGAGCACGACGAAAGACCAAGCGCCGCCAGAAGGACGATCGCAAGGGTCACGCCAGGGGCAGGTCGGTGGGACATCGGGTTCCTCCGCCCCGATACTAGCCCATCGTCGCGATCGACGAAAGTGGCACGGCCGCGCCGCGGCGCTGCTCCCGGCCCGGCCGTGCTGAGTGCCGGCGCGAGGCTGCGACTCGCTTGACCCCGATATTTCAAAGTAGGTATTGTAATCCCCATGAGTTCGAACATCCTCGCCGCGATCTTCGGAAGCAAGAAAGAACGCGACGTGAAGGCCCTCCTTCCCCTCCTCCATGCGGTCAATGCCAGGGAATCCTGGGCGCTCGCCCTCCCGCCCGAGGCCTTCCCCGCCGAGACGGCCAAGCTGCGCCAGCGCTATAAAGAGGGCTCAAGCCTTGAGGTCCTGCTGCCGGAGGCCTTTGCCCTCGTGCGCGAAGCCGCACGGCGGGTCCTCGGCGAGCGTCCCTTCGATGTGCAGATCCTGGGCGGCATCGTCCTGCACCAGGGCAAGATCGTCGAGATGAAGACGGGCGAGGGCAAGACGCTCTCATCTGTCGCCGCGGTCTACATCAACGCGCTTTCGGGTGACGGCGTTCACGTCGTCACCGTCAACGACTATCTCGCGGAGCGCGACTCCCAATGGATGGGCCAGATCCACCGCTACCTCGGGCTCAGCGTGGGCTGCATCCTCTCGAGGATGGACAATGAAGCCCGACGCGCCGCCTACGCCTGCGACATCACCTACGGCACCAACAACGAGTTCGGCTTCGACTATCTCCGCGACAACATGACCTGGACACCCGAAGGCCGGGTGCAGCGCGGTCACAATTTCTGTGTTGTGGACGAGATCGACTCCATCCTCATCGATGAGGCGAGAACGCCGCTGATCATCTCGGGTCCGGCGGACGACGACACCTATCGCGTGAACGAGGTGTGCAGGCTTGCCACCTCGCTCACCGAGGTGAAGAAGGACCCCGCCACCGGCGAGTATCCCAAGGAGGACGAAGGCGAACTGCTCGAGGGCGACTACAAAATCGACGAAAAGGGCAAGCGGATTTCCTTCACCCCCCAAGGCCTCGACACTATCGAGAGCCTCCTCCAGAAGCGCGGGCTCATGAAGGGCTCGCTCTTTGACGAGGGTAACTTCGAATATGTCCACTACTTCACACAGGCGGTCCGTGCCGCCCGGCTCTTCGAAAAAGAGGTCGAGTACGTCGTGCAGGAGGGCCAGGTCCAGATTGTCGACGAGTTCACCGGGCGCATACTGCATGGACGCCGTTACTCTGACGGGCTCCACGAGGCCATCGAGGCCAAGGAAAAGATCAAGATAGCCCGCAGAAACCGCACGCTCGCCACGATAACCTTCCAGAATTACTTCAGGCTGTATAAAAAAATATGCGGCATGACCGGTACGGCGGACACCGAAGCGCCGGA
>DATJQN010000019.1:0-3445 GCA_035505775.1 Rectinemataceae bacterium
GCTGCTGTTCAGTGATCGAGCATGCTGGACACGACGCGGGGGATCTTGTCGCCCAACGGATCGTCCCTGGAGTCGAAACGCGCAACGACTTTGCCCTTGCGATCCAGCAGGAACTTGTTGAAGCTCCGGGTGATCTTGCCCGGGAACTCCGGATTGGAGGCCTTGTCGGTGAGGAACTCGAAGAGAGGATGCATGTCCTTGCCCTTCACGGAGATCTTGGAGAACATGGGAAACGTGACTCCGTAAGTAAGGCTGCAGAAGCTCTTGATCTCCGCCTCGGTTCCAGGCTCCTCCCGCCCGAAGTTGTTTGCCGGGAATGCCAGGATCTCGAAGCCCCGCTCGTTGAAGCGCTTGTACAGCGCCTGCAGAGTCCTGTACTGGGGTGTGAAACTGGACTTGCTGGCCACGTTCACGACAAGCAGGACCTTCCCGGCGAACTCCGAGATAGATCGCTCTTGTCCATCGACGTCCGTTGCCATGATTTCGTAAATGTTCTTCATGAACCGAAGATAACCTCTATCGTCGGCGAGAGAAAGGAACTGCTGGTCGAATCTTCGGGAGCGAGGGGATCGACGCGGCCCAGGCCCTTCCGCGCTACTGCCCTCGGCGATCCTCCTGCAGCTCGACAACGGTCGTCGGGGTGAACGGGAGGACCCCCCTGACGCTCTCGGACTTGAGAAAGGTCCCGTCGCGGGCGGAGAACCAGTTGGTGCTGCTCCAGATGAACGACAAGACTCCCGCCGGCCGCACGACGAGCCGCACCGCATCCACGGGTGAGCCGTTCACCTCGATGACCTCGCGGCCCTCGATGCGGCCCGTCATGAGATACGCGTTGCCTCCATAGGGCTCGACGATCCAGAACAGCCGGGGCCGCGGGGACCCCGAAAGCGCGTAGGCCTGAAGTGACTGCTCGACGGACTCGTACCATGGGTGCTCGTCGATTGCGAACGTGCGGTGCACGGCGCGACCCTGCACGATGCCATCGAGCCGAAGCGAGTTGCGGTCCCTCCTCGCAGCCCAGGATGTGTCTCCCGACGGATACTCGAACTCACAGGCGTTCACGCGCCAGGCGTCGTCGCTCTCGATCCGGTAAGTCTCTCCGCTCGTCACCGAGATGACCTGTATCGCCCGATCCGGCAGGACTTCTTCGCTGACGTCGATCCGGTCGACTCGGCTTCCCGCGGACTGCCCGTAAACCAGGATCACCTGCGCCGGAGTGGGGGCCGCGACAAGCAGGGAGAAGTACACGCCAAGGGCGCCAGCTCGCGTCATCATCCTCACGGCCCGAGCGTAGCCCCGGCCTCCTGCCCCGTCTGTTCTCTATTGCACAGTGCGCGTGCACAGTGCGTGCAACCCCAGGTCACGATGATCGATTTCTCGATGGCACGAACCCCTACCTGAGCTTCAGCGGTAGCTGTTTGTCGCGGGCGAATGGGGTATGATAGGGTCATCACGCCTCTTTCAAGAGCCATGTCGGGGTGGTATATGAGGAAGACGATCTCGCCCTTCGTCGCGCTCGCGATTGCCTGCCTGGCAGTGGCCGGGTGCCAGACCACGCCTCCCAAGTCCCAGTCCCCATCCGCGCCACCGGCATCGCAGCAGTCCAGGGCGGCCGGAGCGGCCACGGCTTCGCAGCCCGCGGCGCAGCTCGGGGCGCAAGAGCCTGAGGCCAGCCCGCAGGGAGGGCAACCCACCGCGAATGTGGCTCCCGCGGCGCAGGGGGCCCGGCAGGGCGTTCAGCCGCAGGCATCGTCCGGCAGGCGGCCCGCGATCGGGACCACAGCGACAGGCCAGCTCAGGAAGCTGGGTACGGGCGTGTCCACTACCATCGGCGGGCTGATTCACCGGGTAGCCGCTCTTTTCAGCATCAAGCCGGCGCCGGCCCGCAAGCCGCCTGCGCCCGCGCCTCGTGCCGCCCCGGAACGGGCACCGCTGGTATCGGCGGACGTCCTCCCGATGGTCGTGATCGGAGGGGTGATCCTCGCCGGATGCCTCCTGGGAGCAGCCATGATCGTAGCCGGCCGCCGGGGCGGATGATCGAGCGCCGTTCAGGTCACCGCCGCTCCAAGTCGTTCAGCCGGCGGCGAGCTCCGCCAGCCGGCCGGCGGCCGCACGCCGCCGGGCCTCGGCCAGGATGGCCTCGGTCTGCGTCGCGCCGAAGCGGGATGCCCCGGCTGCCCGCACCGCCAGGGCGTCGTCCAGGGTCCGTACTCCTCCCGCGGCCTTCACCCTGATACGCGCCGAGCAGGCCGCCCTCATGAGACGAAGGTCTGGAATGGTTGCTCCCGATTTCGCGAATCCCGTCGAGGTCTTCACGAAGTCCGCGCCGGCAGCCTCGCAGATGCGGCAGGCCTGCGTTTTCTGCGGGTCGGAAAGGTACGCGTTCTCCAGGATCACCTTGACCAGCGCTCCGGCGGGGTGGGCCGCCTCCTCCGTTCCCGGATCGGAAGCCGTGCTTCCAAGGCCCCTTGATGAAATGGCCGTAAAATCGTCGGATGTCCGCAACGCCGAGGCAGTGCGAGTGGCGGACTCGGCGTCCGGTCCGGCGTTCCAGGACCGGGAAGGCCGCGCCGCACAGGAGGAAAGCGTGTTGAAGTTCGGCATGGTGGGTGCGGGCGCAATCGCCCAGACCGGGTTCGACGGGATCACGATGAGCGGAGCCGCCGAGGTGATCGCAATCGCGGATATCAGCCAGAAGCGGCGCGAGGCGTACGCGGCCCGCAACAAGGTCCCGCGCATCTTCGCGGATGCCGCGAGCCTGTTCCGAGAGAAGGACCTGGACGCGGTCTATATCGCCGTACCCAACGCGCTGCACGCCCCACTGGCCGTGGCGGCGCTGGAGGCCGGCAAGCACGTCATATTGGAAAAACCTTTCGCAACGAGCTACGCGGAGGCAAGAGAAGTGATCGAGGCCGCGTCGAAGGCAAAGAGACTCTTCTCCCTTGGCATGAACCAGCGCTTCACGCCGGGGGCCCAGCGTATTCGGGCGCTGACGGAGAAGGGCTACTTCGGTGACATCTATCGGCTGCGGGCATTCTGGCGCCGCCGCTCGGGAATCCCGTCCCTCGGTACGTGGTTCGGCAACCGCAGGCTCGCCGGCGGCGGCTGCTTCCTCGATCTCGGCGTCCACATGGTGGACCTCGCGATGTGGACCGCGGACAACTTCGACGTGGAAAGCGTCAGCGGAGCCGTCACGACGAGGTTTGGCAACCGGGGCCTTGGCCGGGGGACATGGGGGAACTCCGACCCCGAGGGGCTGCCGTTCGACGTGGACGACGGTGCCTCCGCGTTCATCCGCATGAAGAACGGCGCGGTCCTCCAGGTGGAGATCGCGTGGGCGGCGCACCAACTGGAGGGCGACGTGTACAACCTAGAGCTCTTCGGCTCCGAGGCGGGAGCGAGGGTGTACCCCGGCGAGATCTACCGCCACGATTCGACCCTCGAC
>DATJQN010000020.1:0-6990 GCA_035505775.1 Rectinemataceae bacterium
CCGAGGAGAAGACCTCGGGGGAGTCCTGCCGTATGGCGGCCAGGTTCCGATCGAGCTCCTCGATGAGTGCCGGGCCGCCCGGCGCGGCTCGCGAGGCCGCGAACCGAAGCTCGATCGGATTGTAAACGATCGAGGTCGCGACGACCGGCAGCTGCGGCGTCCAGATGATCCCGAGCGAATTGCTGCCCGCCGCCGCATCGATGTCGCCGTTTGCAAGGGCGTGGAACAGGGCGGAGTAGTCCGCGAAGTACCGATAGTCCGGAGTGACGCCGAAGGAGCTGCAGAGCTCCTTGAGCGAGCCCGGCCCGGAGAACCAGAAATCGTTCTCCAGCGCGCCGACGCGTTTGCCCCCGAGATCTAGAATGGAGGACAGGCCGCTGCCGGGTCGGCTGAACACGGCGCCCCAGTCCGACATGACCGATTCTTCCGTGAAGACGGCGAAGCGATCCCGGGCCTCGGTGCGCACGATCGCGGGCACCAGGTCGGCGCTGCCCGATTTCAGCCCTTCGAGCAGCTCATCCCAGGTTTCGAAGCGGAAGACGGGGTGCCAGCCCTCCCGACGGGCCACTTCCTTCAGTATATCGATGAAAACGCCTCTCGGTTCTCCCCGCTCATCCCGGAAACACGAGGGCTTTGCATCGTAGTAGCCGAGGGTGATGGTGGCGGCTTGGGCGTCGGACCGCGGAGGGCTGAGGCTGGACGCGGCGAGGAGGGCGATGAATATCGCGGTGGGTCTGGCAAGACGCATGACTGAAGAATCAGTGTAGCGCAGGCAGTGGCGTCCCGCCATGGGTCCTTCCTTGAATGAGGAACCTCCGGCGACTATCATCTAGTACAAGGTAATGGCCCCGCGATACGGGGAACGGAGTTCCATATGACCATACGGGCCAAGGCCCTGAGCGCAGGTGGCTTCGCAGCCCTGCTTATCGGACTTGTATCCGCGGTGGCGGCGCTGTCCAACGGACAGGCCCGGCTGGAGGTGGCCCGGCTCGGCATGCTCGACGAGCAGCGTGCGGCCATCCAGGACATTCAGCTCCAGACCGCCAACATCTGGCAGTTTCTCACCGACGCCAGCCTCACCCGCGACCAGGACTCGATGGACAAGGAGGGGAGGGCGGCCCTGGACGCCGCCGGAAAGGATCTCGAGCGCCTTCGCTCCTTCGGCCCCGCGCCCGCGGAGAGTCAGGCGATCGCTGCGGTCCAGACCTCGCTCGCAGCCTTCTGGGACGCCGGAGTGCGGATGATGAGCGCCTACGGGCAGGGATCCGCTCAGGGCAACGCGGTCATGAGGGAGTTCGATGCCGCGGGGCAACAGCTTCTCGCCCAACTGCAGTCCCTCGTGACTCCGATCCTCGAGCAGCGGAAGAGAGCGGAAGCCGCCTTCGCCTCGAGCCTGTCCACCGGCTTCGTGGTCATGATGGCGCTCGGAGGCGCCGGAATTCTCGTGGTGATCATTGCGGGTCTGGTGTTCGCCTTCGGCGTCTCCACGCCCGTGCGCAGGGCGGCCGAGACCCTGAGCGCCCTCGCGTCGCGGACCGGCAATCTCTCGCTCCGCCTGGATGAGGGCACGAGGGATGAGACCGGCGCCCTGGCCGCGGCCTTCAACGGGTTTGCCGAAACCCTCCGGGGCATCTTCACGACGGTCGCCGCCCTCATCGAGAAGAGCCGCAAGCTCGGCGAGCATCTCTCCGCGGCCTCGCGGGTGGCTGCGGAGTCGGTCGCCGACATGAGCGTGCGGATAGGCACGATGCGCGACGGCATCAACCGCCTCGATGGCGACATCGTCGGGGCCTCCACCTTCATCGAGGAGATCATGGCCTCCATCAACAGCCTAGCGGTCCAGGTGGATGCCCAGTTCAAGGCGATCGAGCGCTCCAGCGCCTCGGTCGAGGAGATCATGGCCTCCGTGGGCAATGTGGCCAAGATCGCCGAGTCGAGGATGGCCACGATGGAGAGTCTCGTGGAGCGCATCCGTGACGGCGGCGCCAAGGTCGCCGCGACCAAGGCGGTGATACTGGAGATCTCCCGGAGCGCCACCGAAATGCTCGGGCTGATCGACGTCATCAACAAGATCGCGAGCCAGACCAACCTTCTCGCCATGAACGCCTCCATCGAGGCGGCCCATGCCGGGGCCGCGGGCAAGGGCTTCGCCGTCGTGGCCGGGGAGATCCGCAATCTCGCGACCACCACGGCCTCCAACGCGGCGTCGATCACCAAGTCCCTCAAGGCGACCAACGGCAAGGTGGCCGAGGCGCTGCAGACGGGCGAGCAGAGCGAACGAGCCTTTGAAACCATCAACCAGGAAGTGGACCAGTTCTCGCGGGCTCTGCAGGAAGTCTCGCTGTCCATGCGCGAGCTTTCCCAGGCCAGCGGGGAAATCCTGGAATCGATCAACACCCTCGTGGAGACGAGCCAGGTAGTGAAGGGGGCCTCGAGCGAGATGAGCGCCGGGACCTCGGAGATCCTCCAGTCCATCCACGGCATCAAGGAAGTGTCCGCGTCGACCCTGATCGAGACCAACGAACTCGCGGGCCTCGCCGCGACACTCAATTCCATCTCGCTCAAGGTCGCTGCCTTCGGCAACCAGAATCTGTACAGCACGAGTGTCCTGGCTGCGGAAGTGAGGCGGATCGACACGGGCGGCGGGATCGAGGAGCTCGAAGCCGCCGACGTGGGTTTCGGCATCGACTGGTCGGACACGCTCTCGGTCGGCGTCGCCCAGATGGACGATCAGCACAAGGAGCTGTTCAAGCGCATCAGCGCGCTGCTGGAAGGGATGCTCGGCGGCTCCGGTGCATCGGATGTGCCGGCCCTGCTGGGCTTCATAGCCGAGTACGTCGAGTACCATTTTGCCGACGAGGAAAAGCTCATGAAGTCGCGCGGCTATCCGAAGTTCGAAGCCCACAAGCAGCTGCACGAGAACTTCAAGGCGGAATTCCAGAGCATCGCCGCGCGCATCACGGGGGAGGGCCTGACGGCCTCCCTGCTCATACTCCTCCAGGACCGCGTCATAACCTGGCTCGTCGAGCATATCGGCAGGGTCGACCGTCAGTACGGGGATTTCTTCGCGGCCGGATGAGCCCGCGCCGCCCGCCGAACAGCGAAGTTAATCGATGAGCGAATTGCCCTATCCCGAATCGCCCGTCGTCATTCTCGACGAAGACCGCTCCGCCGTCGAGCAGATGATACGGGTCCTGGCCCGGGCCGGCATCGACAACGTCATTGCCCATGACGACCTTGTGGCAGCCTCGCAGTTCGTGCAACGGGGTGAGGCAGGCCTGGCCCTTCTCGACCTGTCACTCGCCGATCCCTCGGGTGAGAAGCTTCTCGATGTCTTTGTTCGCAGTTCGCCGCAGACTCCCGTGATTGTTCTGACGGCCGGCGCCGACGGTGAGACCGCCGCGGCGTGCATGCGCTCCGGTGCGCTCGATTACCTGGTGAAGCCCATTGAGGCAGGCAGACTGCTCGCCTCGGTCTGGAACGGGCTCAGCATCGTGGAGCTCAAGCGGGAGGTCGAGGCTTTCAGGGATCGAGTCCTCGGGGGAAGTCTGTCTCGGCCCGAGATCTTCCGGAACATCGTCACCTGCGATCCGCACATGCTGGCAATCTTCAAATACATAGAGTCGGTAGGGAAGTCACGGCAACCTGTGCTGATCACGGGAGAGACGGGCACCGGCAAGGAGCTCTTCGCCCGCGCCGTGCATGAGGCGAGCGGACGATCGGGGCCCTTCGTGGCCGTGAATGTCGGCGGCTTGGATGACTCCATCTTCTCGGACAGCCTCTTCGGGCATCTGCGCGGAGCCTACACGGGGGCGGACACCGCCCGGGCGGGATTCATCAGGCAGGCCTCAGGCGGCACGATCTTTCTTGACGAGGTCGGTGATCTGGAACCCCGGTCTCAGATCAAGCTTCTCCGCCTCCTGCAGGAGGGGGAATACTACCCTCTCGGTTCCGACCGACCTGTACGTTCCGAGGCCCGGGTCGTTGCGGCCACCACGAAAGATCTCAATGCCGCGTCCAGGGCGGGCACCTATCGCAACGACCTCTATTACAGGCTCCAGACCCATCCCATCAGTCTTCCACCCCTGCGTGAGCGCCGAGGCGACATCTCTCTTCTCGTCGATCACTTCCTCCGGAGATCCGCTTCCGCCCTCAGGCTGCCCGATCCCGCGCTCCCCGCGGGACTCATGAAGGCCCTCGCGGGCTATGACTACCCGGGCAACGTCCGCGAACTGGAATCGTTCATCCATGACGTGGTCACAAGCGCAGCGGGAGGGAGCCTGGACATTGAGGCCCTGATCCGCAGGCTTGCGTCGGCGGGTTCCGGCACGATGCCTGCGCCCGAAGCCGGGACCGCGCCGCCGCGGGCCGCGCCATCCCGGATGGACGCGGCCGGCGGGGGAGGCGAGTCCCCGGAGTCGCCCATTGTCATCGTCGGCAGCCGCTTCCCCAGTCTGCGCGAGGTCGAGCTCGCGCTTTTCCGCATGGCGCTCGAACGCACTGCGGGAAATGTTTCGAGCGCGGCGAGCATGCTTGGGATCAGCAGGCAGACCCTGGCCAAGCGCCTCAAGGATCGAGACTAGACTTCAGCCTGAGCGTCCGCCGTACACAGTTGTGTCAAGAAAACTAACAGGTCCGACCGCTTGCACGTTTTCTTTACGGTAAGCCGCGATACCGCTTCTAGAACCCCGTCATATGGGATGAGCAAATCCTTGCTGGATAAGATCCGATTGCCGGAGCCTGATTCAGGCGGCCATGAAGGTATCGTGGCACGCTTCTTGATATAGGACTTACAGGGCGGGCAGCGGGGACTGACCCAGGGTTTGCCTCGAGCGCCGCGCTGTCCCTGTCCGGAGGAGCATTCCTGAAAAGAGATGCTGAGTTCAGCAGCCCGAGAGCGGGCGGCCCGCCGAGGGAGACTGCCCCGGGCCCTGGTGCTGCAGGGCCGGGAGACGACGATACGAATTTGGAAGCTGCAGGGGGAGGGCGCATGCCGCTGATCGAATGGCCGGGGAACCTGATGCTCGGCATTCCCTCGATCGATGAGCAGCATCGTGTGTTGGTCGTCCTGCTCAATCGAATCCATGAGGGTCTGTGCGAAGGACAATCAAGCCAAGCCATCGAGACGGTGATCGATGAGCTCACTGCCTACGCCTCCATGCATTTCGCCGAGGAGGAGCACTATCTCGACCGGTACAATCTTCCGAGTGCCGAGGCGCACAGGCTGGAGCATCGGCAATTCATGAAGTATGTCGAAGAATGCCGGGATCGCCTCGGAACCGGGGATGCCCTGACTCGGACAGAACTCATCTATTTCCTGGCGGGCTGGATCACCAGGCATATCGGACAGGAGGATCACCGCTTGGTTCGGGTTGCCGGCCGCATTCGCAGCGCCTCGTCGCAGCCCTCCCCCGCTTATGACGAGGGACGATCGCTGAAAATGAGCTGCAGCGAAGGCGGCTGCTGCGAGTGAACCGAATACGGGGCAGTACCGTCCTACATCCGCACCCCGGCTTGACCTCTATTCGGCCTCCGCCAGATTGATGGATGCGGAGGTGGAACGGTGTCTGGACGAGGCGGCCCGGGGACAGTCACTTCTACTTTCGGCAGGGCGGGCGGGCTGACGGCCCGCCACGCCTCAGCCCGCCTCGCATCCGCCCGGCCCGCCACGCCTCAGCCCAGCGCGGCCCCGCAGAACGCATCGAGCACCTCGTCGGCAGTTGCGGCAGGTATCTCGCAGCCGGCGCTGAGCAGGTAGGGCTTTCCCTTGGCGGTCTCGATGAGGCTGCGCGTCCTGCGAAAGCAGGTGTCGGGATCCGACTGGAGGAAGTCGGCGACGGGATCCAGGTTGCCTTTGAAAGCCTTGCCGGCTTTGGCATAGCATTCCGCCGCCCGGCCGAAATCCACGAGGTGATCGACGTTGTACAGGTCGGCTCCCGACTGGACCATGTCCTCGAGGAGGGCCGAGGTATTTCCGCAGATATGGAGCTTCCCGAGTCCGCCTTTCGCCTTGATCGCCTCGAATACGCGCTGCTCGTAGGGCAGTGCGAAGCTGCGGTAGAACTCGGGGGATATGAGCGAGGCCGCCGCGTCGCCCCCTCCGATCATCGGGCAGCCGGCGTCGAGCTGTGCGATCGCGAAATCCACCACCACGGATGTCATGAAATCGAGGATGCGGTGGGCGAGATCGGGCGCGTCGAAGAGCATCATGAGGAATGGCTCCACTCCGCAGGCGGAACAGGCTTCGGCGAAGGGCAGGTCCACCCAGCCGAGCACGAGGCACTCCTCGCCGCAGGCGCGCAGCATTTCCGAGACTGCATCGACCCTGTCCCGCATCCGGCTCCCGCGCTTCAGCGGATCGGGCCGATGCAGACGCCCGAGATCGCCCTCGTCCCTGATCAAGGGAGCCGCAAGGTGGGGCGGCAGATCGTCGGGGAAGAGTATCTCGCCGCCGAGATCGGCGCTCGCCCTGAATGCGTCAGAGCAGGCGGTGATGGCGTCCAGCCCGTAGCGGGACCGCATCAGAAGCTGGGCCTGGGCCAGGGCCGCCCCCGATGAGGCGTATTCCCGGTACTTTATGCCCGCCCGGTCGGCGGCGAGTCCCATCGTGAGGGGAAAGAGGGGGGTCCGGTCCGCCTTCCCGCCCGCGACGGCGGCGAGGCAGCGTTCTTTTCCGTTCATGCCTCGAGTATAGACCGGAATGCAGGCTGCGGCTCTCCAATGCGAGGATGGCCGCCCCGCCCAGTGGCTTTGAAAAGCAAGAGAATACTTTACTAGATTTCTCAGTATATTTCTTCGACGGGGTCACTGTCGCAGGTCTTCGGCGCCTCGACCTCCTCGAGCCACAGTGTGGCCGGGTTCCGAAGCGGCGCTTCCCCGATCTCGATCAGCAGGAGGCAGTTCTATGGTGTACCTGATACGGCATGCGCGCGTCGAGCGCGAGTGGGAAAAGATGGAGGCCGCGTCGAAGGCTCTGATGGAATACTGGGG
>DATJQN010000021.1:0-3554 GCA_035505775.1 Rectinemataceae bacterium
GCGCCTGCGCGGATCAGGAGCGATATCTCTACCGCCTCGTCAAGACGAGGGGGACGGCCGCGTTTGGGCCCTCGGAGGCGAGTCTCGGCGTGGCGAGCGCCACCTGCCAGGACGCCTACGAGCCGAACGACAGCGAGGCGAGCGCCACTCCCCTCGACTTCGAGAAACTGGCGAATCTCTACTACTATGCCTCGACCTTCCAGCAGGATGGCACCGTGCTGACGGTCCAGGACCGGGATTGGTACGCGGTCACTGTCCCTCCCCGCTCGACCGCGGAAGTCCTCATAACCGAAAGCACGCTGTCTCCCGGAACCCAGACGACGCATATCAGGTTCTATCAGAAGGGACTCGGGCCGCAGGCCGTGAACCAGAGCGTGCCCATAGACGTCGTCAATAGCTCCTACACGACGCAGACCTTCCTCTGCGAGCTCTTTCCCGATCCGGCCCAGTTCCAGACGGCCGGAGGTATGGTCATCGGCTACTCGATCAAGGTGAGCGCGATCATCGCGAACTAGGGGGCAGGATGAAGCCAGCGACATGGGCCGCCGGGGCGGTATCGCTCCTCCTCATGCTATCCGCCTGCGCCAATGCCCTCACTGCCCCCACGACACCGGGGGGAGGGGATGAGGGCGGCGGCAGCGTTCAGGACGATTCTCTCTTCGTCTACGACGGCGCGAACTCCACGTATTCGTTCTATACCACCGATGCCTCCTACGTAGGACCCAACGGCTACACGCTCTGGTCGCTCTCGCGGCCAAGCCAGAGCCCCTTTCTGTCGCGCGATGTCACTCTCGTCAAGAGCAGCGGCAACCTCTATGCGGGCTTCGGCATCGTCTTCTGCGAGTACGCCCTCTCCGGCGGTACGGAGACCATGCTCGTGGCGATGATCAACGCCAACGGCCAGTACAGCGTCGGCGAGGCGACGGGATCGGTCTATGCGCCGTATACGGCGAGCACCTGGGTCGATGCGAACGCCTTATCCCAGGTCCTCAACAAGGGCTACGGCGCCTCGAATGAGCTGGCGCTCAGCCGCGATGCCGGCAGCGGCCAGTTTTCCCTCATCCTGAACGGTGTCCATGTCTTCGATTTCAAGGACCAGCGACTTCCCCTTGTCACCGGCGGAGGGGAGGGCTATCTCGCCGTGATCTCGCCCCAGGAAAGCTTTCCGGACAAGCCGGTGAGCATCGTCTTTACGGAGCCGTGACTCGACGTGAACCGGCGTCCCGCATTGAAAAACAGCTAAGGAGCGAAGCATGAGTGGCAATACGATCAATCGCGCCGTCTCCACGGTGCTCCTCATAGTGTTTCTGGGTGGCCAGGAACAGCTCCTCGCCCAGGGCGCAGCCGCTCTGCCCGCGCCAGCTACCCTCTCGGTTCCCCTCCTGCCCGGCAGCGGTTCGGAGACTCAGCCGGGGAAGGCGGTCTCGGCCGAAGCCGGGGCGCCGCAGGCCCTGCCGCAGGCAGTGCCACAGCAGGCCCTGCCGCCCGAGACGACGCTCGTGGCGGCAGAGAGCGCGACGCCGAAGGACTCCGTCTCGGCGCTCATCGACCCGAACGAAGGCGGAAATCTTTCCATCGGCGAGGTGAGCCTCAGCGTCCCGCCCCACGCGGTCGCCCTGCCGACGCGCATCACGATCAGGAGACTCGGCAGCGTCGATGCCCTGGACGAAGGCATGTCCAACGTCACGGCAGGGGCTGTGGGCTATCGCTTCGAGCCGCATGGCATCCTGTTCGAGCGGCCGGTCTCCGTCTCCATGCGCTTCGATCCCGGCCTCCTCGCTTCGGAGACGGCACTCTCCAACCTCTACACCTACTTCTATGACGACCGGCACAGCCGCTGGGAGCGCCTCGAGCGTGTGAGCATCGATCGCGCCGCGGCCACCATCACGAGCCTGACCGGGCACTTTACCGACATGATCAACGCGACGCTGAAGCTTCCCGAGGGACCCCAGCCCATCCAATACGACGTCAACTCGATCAAGAATCTCGAGGCTGCCGATCCGGGCTCGGGCCTGCCGAGTCTGCAGGGGCTCGAGCCCTCCAGTTTCGGATCCGCCTCGTTTTCCATTCCGCTGCGTCTCCCTCCGGGGCGGCGGGGCATGACCCCCCAGCTCGCGCTGCGTTATTCGAGCGACGCAAGCGGCGGCTGGCTCGGGCGCGGCTTCGACATAGACGTTCCGGCCATCACCATCGACACGCGCTTCGGCATGCCGCGCTACACCGGCAGCGACCGCTACAGTCTCGAGGGCGAGGAGCTCCTGTTCACGAACACGCGGGACTCGGACGGCTCCTACCGCTACGTTCCCCGCGTGCAGAAGGCCTTCCAGCGCATCCGCTGGTATCGCGCCGCCGACGCCTCACACGAGGACTACTGGGAGGTCACCGACAAGGACGGCACGGTGCGCGAGTACGGCAGGGGGCTGCCCACGGATGCCGGCGGAGCCTGGATCGGTCCCGACAGAGACTCCGGCGGCGGTGACCGGCGGCGCAGTTTTGCCTGGTACCTCAGTTCCGTGCGCGACAGTTTCGGGAACACCATCACCTATGACTACAGCTACGACGCGGCCGATCACTACTGCTACCTCGCGGACATCCGCTACACCGGGCATCACGGCGGCGGCGCGGAAGATGCCGGGGCATTCACGGTTCGCTTCAACCTCGATCCCAGCGACAAACCGGACGCGCGCATCGACGCGCGGGGAGGATTCATCTCTCGAGCAGCCAAGCGCCTCGCGAGCATCGATATTCTCTATCACGACGCTCTTGTCCGCTCCTACACCTTCCAGTACCGCGACACGGCGACCGAAGAAGTCGGGGTGACCCAGCTCGCTTCCTATTCAGAAAAAGCCGCCGACGGCTCGGTTTTCTACAGCTATGGTTTCGACTACTACAGCCTCCCGACGAAGAGCGACGACTCGGGGACCGGCTATGAGGCCTTTGGCGCAAGCCCGGTCAATTGGTCGATGGACGGCGGCTCGCCCTTCGAGGGGCTCTATGAGAACCGGTCGAGCTCCCTGGGCGCGAACTTCACCGTGGGTGTCAGTCTGTGGATCTGGATACCCTTCTTCGGGACCAAGAAGCTGGCGAGCTTCAGCGTAAGCGCGGGAGCCACCTCGGGCTCGAGCGCCACGGCGGGCACCCTCATCGATGTCAACGGAGATGGGCTGCCGGACCTCGTGATGCATCGCAACGGCTCCCTCACGGTATATCTGAACACCGGCTCGGACTTCTCCCCCTCCGCCACGAGCTTCCCGGGGGTCAATCGGGCGCTCGACCGCGAGTCGCAGTCCTCCTTCAGCTTCGGGGCCTCCGCGAGCATCGTCATGGCGAGCGGGGGCATCACCTGGCAGGAAAGCACCACCGACACGAGGAGCGCTTTCACGGATGTCAACGGTGACGGCTTTGTCGACTTTGTGACCGCGGGCTTCGCGGATTCAACGGCATTCGCGCTCAACACCGGCACTGGCTTCACGAGCGAAACCTGGGGCTCCCCTCCCGGAGGCCTTGCGAGCGCCGATTCGAGCGGCGCTTCGAGCACCGACACGTACGAGCGG
>DATJQN010000022.1:0-12179 GCA_035505775.1 Rectinemataceae bacterium
CCTGCTCTCCTCGACGGACTACCGGAGCGCGGCGCTCCGGCTCAGAGAGGCGGGGAGGAAGATCGATCTCGAGACCGGCTCAGCGGCCCTTCGCCCCGACCTCGCCTTTTTTGCCAGCCTGGACGCCTCCGGCCAGACCCCGCCCTTCTCCCGCTCCGACTGGACGGAGACCTGGGCCTGGGACCTCAGTCTCGGCATCTCGATCCAGGCCGACCTGTTCGACGCGGGCGCTTCGGCGGCCCGGATAGAGGAGGCAAGGTCGCAGCGACTGGCGGCCGCGGCCGCCCTGCACGGAGAGGAGACGGCGGCGCGGCTCGACGCCAGAAAGGCCCTGCAGGCGGCGCTCGAAGCCGAGGCTACGTTGCGCAGTGTCGAGGCCAGGGCCGCCTGGACCGCAGAGCTCCTCAGGAACGCGCAAAGCTCGGCGGAGAATCAGCTCAGTTCCCGGCAGGATCTGAACGCCGCGGCCATCCAGGATGCGACGGCCAGGCTGGAGCTTCTCTCGGCACGCTACACCTTCGAAGAGGCCCTGGCCGATATCGACCGGCTCGGCCAGGGAGCGACACCATGAACATCACCGAGCTGTCCGTCCGCAGACCCACCACGGTCGTCGTGCTCTTCGCGATACTCGTCGGGCTCGGCATTATGGGCTACTTCAATCTGGGCGCAGATCTGTTTCCCTCGGCGGACACGCCGGTCATCTCGATCCACTCGACCTATCCCGGCGCGGGCAGCGAGGAGATCGAAAAGGATGTCGTCAAGCCGATCGAGGACGCCGTTTCCAGCCTGCCCGGCATAGACAAGATACGCTCCGTCTCGGGGGAGGGCTTCGGCTACACGATCCTCCAGTTCACGATGTCCACGAAGACCGACACCGCCGTCATCGACGTGCAGAAGGCGGTCGACTCGATGGTGGACAAGCTTCCCGCCGACGCCACGAAGCCCGTCGTGAACAAGTACGATATCAACGCCCAGCCCATGATGGCGATCTCCCTCTTTGGCGACCTTCCCTACGAGGAAATCTACTCCTCCGCCGATGCCCTGAAGCGCAGGCTCGAAAATATCGCGGGGGTAGGCACGGTGACCCTCCTCGGAGCCCCCGACAAGGAACTGGACATCGTGGTCGACCGCATGGCGCTCGAGTCCTACGCGCTCAGCCTGAACTATCTGCTGGGCGTGCTGGAGGCGAACAACATCACCGTACCGGCGGGGCTCATGCGCCAGACATCGGTGGACAGACCTGTCCGCCTGGTCGGGGAGTTCTCGTCGATCGACGACGTTTCGGACCTGCGGATTCCCCTCCCCCGCGGCGGGTCCGTCGCCCTCTCCGAGATTGCGATGGTCAAGCTCGGTTACCCCGACGAGTCCGCGCGGGTACGCATGAACGGCCGCTCGTCGGTCGGCCTCCTCATCGTCAAGGCCAGCGACGCAAATGTCGTCGAGACCGCGAAGCGGATCAAGTCGCAGCTGTCGCGGGAATCGGCCTTCCTGCCCTCGGGGCTGTCGGTGCGCCTGGCCTCGGACTCGACGATCTTCATCAACTCCTCGCTCTCGGAGACCGCACGGGACCTCTTTCTGGGCATCCTGGTCACAGCGCTCGTCCTCTTCCTCTTCCTGCGACGCTGGCGCTCCTCCCTCATCGTCCTCATCGCGATCCCGACCTCGCTCGTCTCGACCTTCTTCATGATGTACATCTGCGGCTTCACGCTGAACATCGTGTCGGTGATGGCGCTGGCGCTCTGCATCGGCATCCTCGTCGATGACTCGATCGTCGTGCTCGAGAACATCCACCGCCACCGGCAACTCGGTGAGGAGCCGCGTCTCGCCTCGGTGCGCGGCCGGATGGAAATCGGGATGGCGGCCGTCGCGATAACGCTCTGCGACGTGGTCGTGTTCGCCCCGGTGGCCTTCCTGGGCGACATCGTCGGGCAGTTCTTCCGCCAGTTCGGACTGACCGTGGTGTTCGCCTCCCTCTTCTCCCTCCTCGTCTCCTTCACGATGACTCCGGCGATGGCCTCGCGCCTCCTGGCGAGGGAGCGGGTGGAGGAGGACAGGCCGTCAGGGGGCCGGTTTTCGACATTCTTCGAGCGGCAGGTCAAGGGAACGTACCGTCGGCTGCTCGAAGGGGCGCTGCGGCACCGGGCTGCGCTGCTCATCGGCGTCGCGGTCCTCGTCGTCGCCAGCCTCAGCCTTCTTCCTCTGGGAGCCATCCAGACGGAGTTCATGCCCTCCTTCGACCAGGGCAAGCTCAATGTCGACGTCAACCTGGGCGCAGGGGCCAACCTCGACGAGACCGACGCCGTTGTCGCCAGGATAGAAAGCCATGTGCTGGCGACGCCCGAAGTCAGCGATGTCTTCAGCCAGATCGGCACCGCCTCGGGCAGCAATTTCGCCCAGCTCATCGTGCGCCTCAAGGACAAGCATGAGCGCAGGAAAAGCCAGACCGAACTCGCCACCGAGCTTCGTGCCTGGGCACGTTCGATCCCCGGTGCCGACATCTCCGTGCGCGAGGAGGCGGTCGTCTCGCAGACCTCGATCGAGGGCAACAAGCCCTTGATCCTGAACGTGACCGGCCCCGACAGGACCGTCCTCTCGAGCCTGTCCGCGCAGGTCGAGGAAACGGTGCGCGGCACGCCCGGAGCGGTGGATGTGCAGAATTCCGACCGCTCGCGCCAGACCGAGCTGAGCGTCATCGTCGACCGGCTCGCCCTCAGCGAGTACGGGCTGAGCGCCGCCGAGCTTGCCGGCACGCTCCGCACCGCACTGGCAGGCAGCAAGGCGGGCATCTACCGCTCATCCGGAGACGAGTACGACATGATGGTCAAATTCCGAAAGGACCAGGTGCTGACTCCCCTCGATATCGCCTCGATCCGGATGAGCACGGCGAGCGGCGCCCTGGTCTCCGTGGGGCAGGTGGCGCACATCGCGCGCGACTCGAGCGCCCTGTCGCTGGAGCGCAGCTCCCGCTCGAACGTGGTGACCATCATGGCCGACCTGCAGGGCCGCCCCCTCGGGTCGGTGACCAAGGACGTGAACACGAGGCTGACTGCCCTGTCCTTCCCGCCCGGCTACTCCTACGCGGTCGTCGGCGAAAGCTCGATGATGGCCGGATCCTTCAGCTCGCTGGGCTGGGCGCTCGCCGCGTCCATCGCGCTCGTGTATCTGGTGCTGGTAGTCCTCTACGATTCCTATCTCACGCCGGCCATCCGGCTCCTGTCCCTCCCCGCGGGCATCATCGGGGGTCTCGCCGCCATGGCGATCACCGGAAAAACCATCAACATCATTTCCTTCATCGGCATCATCATGCTCGACGGACTCGTCTCCAAAAACGGCACCCTGCTCATCGACTATACGAATACGCTGCTGAAACGGGGGCTCGCCCTGAAGGACGCCCTCCTCGAGGCGGGGTCCACGAGACTCCGTCCCATCCTGATGACCGCCTCGACGATGATCGTGGGCATGCTGCCCCTGGCCCTCTCGAGCGGCTCGAGCAGCGAGATCAAGTCCGGCATGGCCGTTGTGCTGATCGGCGGACTGATCACCTCGACCCTGATCTCGCCCTTTCTGCTTCCGGTCGTCTATACGCTCATCGATGAGGCCAGGAGCCGGCGTCGGGAACGATCACAGGGCGGAGCCCCCGCCACGGAGGGACAGGCATGACGCTTCCAGCACGAAACCGTATCGCGGCAGGTCTTATGACGGTCGCCGTGGGCCTCGCTTTCGCATCCTGCGCCCGGCATCAGGAGCGGAGCGTGCAGGGACCGCGGGCGGTCCCGACCGCCGAGGTCCAGCAGTGTCCCTTCTCGGTCGACGCCTCCTATTCCGCACGGATCGAGGCAAAGCGGGAGGTCGACATCGTGCCCAAGGTGGGCGGCAAAGTCCAAAGTGTGGGCGCCGACATCGGAAGCGCGGTGAGGGAGGGACAGGTCCTGTTCACGCTCGAACCCGGGGACTACGACGCCCAATACCGGCAAGCCCGGGCGGCCCTGCAGAGCGCGAACGCCTCGCTGACTCGCACGAGCGATGCGGGACAGGAACAGCAGATAATCCAGGCTCAGGCGGCCGTCGACCAGGCCCAGGTCGGCTATGAAGACGCCAAGAGTCTCTACGACAAGACCCAGCGGCTCTACGAGGGGGGTGCGGTCTCCAAGCAGCAGCTGGACGACGTCGAGGCGCGATACAAGAACGCGCAGATCCAGCTCGATGCCGCCACGCAGAGTCTAAAACTCGTGCGCGACAAGTCGGGCCCCCAGAACAGCGACGTGGTGGCCGCCCAGGTCGAGCAGGCCAAGGCCCAGGCCGAACTCGCCAAGAGCCAGCTGGATTCCACGGTCATCCGCTCTCCGATCTCCGGCCATGTCTCCTACCGGAATGTCGAGGTCGGCGAGATGGTCGGGAGCTCGACCCTGGCCTTCGTCATCATCGATGACTCCAGCCTTCTGGCGGAAGCCGGGCTTTCGGAACGGGTGGTCACCCATGTGAGGCCGGGCATGGAGCTTTCCGTCTCGATCGACGCGCTCGGAGGGGCAGAGGTCAAGGGGCGGATCGATTCGGTGAGTCCCTCTGCCGACCCGCGAACAAGGCTCTATGCCCTGCGCGTGCGCATCGACGGGACGGGCGGGTCGATCCGTCCGGGGATGGTCGCCAAGATCTCCATTCCCCTCGAAACCAAACCGAACGCCCTGCTCATACCGGAAAGCGCAACCTTCTCCGCAAACGGGAGCGACGCAGTCTACGCCGTCGATTCGGGCCGGGCTCGGCTGCGACGCATAACGCTCGGAGAGAGCGATGGAACCCGCGTCGAAGTCCTGTCCGGTCTCAGAGCAGGCGATACAATCGTCACTTCGGGCCAGGAGTTCCTCAACGACGGAGAGGAAGTCGCGCCCCGCTGAACGGCGCCTCGATGTGCACGCCGCCGCATCATGCGGGGCCCCTTGCGCCCGCTCGGGGCCCCGGGAAATATTCCCGGTATTGCCGGGAATATCGGATTAGAACCCATTAATCCACAAGGATGCGCACGATCGATGCTAGGTAATCTGCACGGCATGGACAGGGATTGTCCACTTTAGCCGGCGATTTGCGATTTCGTGGCTTGACGTGGGCGTCAGGCTGTCATATACAAAAATGCCATAGAGTTTCAGAGCGCTTACGGAAGGAGGCTACATGAAACCGTTCGCACTATTTGTGGTTCTCGCTCTCGTCCTGGCCGGGACATTCGTGTCCTGCGGCGGCGGAAGCAAGGAAGTCGTAGTCGGCGCAGTCGGTCCTGTGACCGGCGCAGCGGCGACCTTCGGCATCTCGACGAAGAATGGCGATCAGCTCGCCGTCGACGAGTGGAACGCCAAGGGCGGCGTGCTCGGCAAGCAGATCAAGATGGTCTTCGCAGACGACAAGGGTGATCCCGCCGAGGGCGCCACCGTCTACACGAAGCTCATTCAGCAGGACAAGGCAGTCGCTATCGTCGGCACCGTCATGTCCAAGGTTTCTCTCGCCGGCGCCCCGATCTGCCAGGCGGCCAAGGTCCCGATGGTCGCGACCGCGTCCACCAACCCGAAGGTCACCCAGGTCGGCGACTACATCTTCCGCGCCTGCTTCATCGATCCCTTCCAGGGCACCGTCGGCGCCAACTTCGCCTTCAACAACCTGAAGGCCAAGAACGCCGCCGCCATCTTCGATGTCGGCAACGACTACACGAAGGGACTCGCGGAGTTCTTCAAGGCGCAGTTCGAGAAGCTCGGTGGCAAGGTCGTCGATTATGAGGCCCACGACACCGGCATCACGGACTTCAAGGCCCAGCTCACGAAGATCGTGAAGGCCAAGCCCGACATCATCTACTGCTCGGACTACTACAACGACGTCGCGCTCATCGCCAAGCAGGCTCGCGAGCTCGGCTTCAAGGGCCCGATGCTCGGCGGCGACGGCTGGGATTCGCCCGACCTCACCAAGATCGGCGGAGCCGCGGTCGAAGGCTGCTACTTCACCAACCACTACTCCAAGGACGATACCCGCCCCGTGGTCCAGGACTTCGTGAAGAAGTACCAGGCCAAGTACAACGACGTGCCGGACGCCCTTGCGGTCCTCGCCTATGACGCGATGAACCTCACGCTCAACGCGATCAAGACCGCCGGCAAGACCGACGGCGCTGCCATCAAGGACGCGCTTGCCGCCAGCGATTTCAACGCCGTCACCGGCGAGATCAAGTTCGACGCCGACAGGAACCCCATCAAGTCCGCAGTCATCATCAAGATCCAGAACGGGCAGCAGGTCTACGAGACTACGGTAAATCCGTAAGGGATAGCTGCTACTCCCAATGAGGGGGGCCCCCCGGCCCCCCTTACTTTTGCCAAGGGGTTTACCATGGGTTCCATTTTCAACACCCAGCAGATCATCAACGGGCTCGGGCTCGGATCGATCTACGCCCTGATCGCGCTGGGCTACACGATGGTCTACGGCATCGTCAGACTGATCAACTTCGCGCACGGCGACTTCTACATGGTAGGCGCGTATGCCGCCTATGGTGTGTTCTACCTCTTCAACGCCTTCCTCGGAGGAGGCGCGCCGACCGCATTTCTCGTCCTGATCCTCGCAATGGCCGCAGGCGGCGCCATCGCCACGCTGGCAAACCAGATCGCGTACAAGCCGCTCCGCTACAAGCCCAAACTCTCCTCGCTCGTCACGGCACTGGGCGTATCCATGTTTCTCGAGTATTTCTTCTCCGCCCTGCCGGTCATCGGAGCCTCTCCCCGGGGCTTTCCCGACCTACTCCCGAAAGTAATCTACAAACTCGGCTCGGCCGAAATATCCAACTACGTGATCATCGATATCGCAGTCGCGGCCGTCCTGATGACCGGACTGACTCTCCTGATCCAGCGGACGAAGCTCGGCCGCGCCATGCGGGCCGTTTCGCAGGACAAGGACGCCTCGAAGCTGATGGGGATCGACGTGGAGAATATCATCTCCTGGACCTTCCTCATCGGAGGCGCCTTCGCCGGCGCGGCGGGACTGCTCGCGGGGATGACCTATCCGCGAATCGATCCCTACATGGGCATCCTGCCCGGACTCAAGGCTTTCATCGCCGCAGTCCTCGGTGGCATCGGCAACGTGCCGGGAGCCATGCTCGGAGCCTACATCATGGGTCTGGCGGAAACCTTCGCCAATGCCTGGAACTCGCTGCTCGGCGCTGGCATCGCCTTCATTATCCTCATCATCGTCCTCCTCGTGAGGCCGACCGGCATTCTCGGCGAAAAGCTCGCCGACAAGATTTAGGGGGACGGTATGGGCTCCTTTCGCCTCCCGCGGTTCACGATAGCCGCCGTCATCTTCTACCTTGTCATTCAGGGCCTGAGCCTGATCGGGGTGCTGAACGGCTACTATATAATCATCATCAACCAGTCGCTGATCTTCGTCATTCTCACGGTGAGTCTGAACCTGATCAACGGCATCACCGGCCAGTTCTCCCTGGGGCACATGGGCTTCGCCGCAGTCGGCGCCTACGTATCGGGCACAATCACGACGATCCTCCTCAAGCTCTCACCCGATGTCGCAAGCAACTACCCGATCTTTCTCGTCGCGATACTGGTGGGCGGCGTTTTTGCGGCGGTCGTGGGCCTCGTGATCGGCTTTCCCTCGCTTCGCCTGAAGGGTGACTACCTCGCCATCATGACCCTTGGATTCGGGGAGATAATCCGCATCATCCTGAACAATATCGATTACGTGGGTGGTCCGCGCGGCCTCCTGGGCATTCCGAAGTTCTCGACCTTTCCAATCATTTATCTCTTCACCTTTGTGACCATTGTCATCATCCGCAATCTCATCCAGTCCTCCCACGGCAGAGCCATGCTCGCGGTACGCGAGAATGAGCTCGCAGCGGAACTGGTGGGCGTGGACACGACCCGCTACAAGGTGCTGGGATTCGTGATCGGCGCCTTCTTCTCCGGCATCGGCGGCGGACTTCTCGCCCACCTGCTCCAGATCGCCCACCCGACGCAGTACGGTTTCTATGCATCCGCACTGCTCCTGGTGTATGTCTACGCCGGCGGCATGGGATCCATCACCGGTTCGATCATCTCTGCCTTCGCCCTGACCTTCCTCTCCCAGGCCCTGCTGCTCGGACTGGATTCCCTTTCGAGCATGACAGGCCTTCCCTTCGGCAGCGAGTGGCGCATGGTCATCTACGCCGTCCTCCTGATCCTCATCATGCTGTACCGTACAGAAGGCCTCATGGGCATGAAAGAGGCCAAGCTTCTCATCATCGAGGAGGAGAAGAAATGAGCGCCCTCCTCTCCATCCAGGGCATGAGCCACTACTTCGGCGGACTCAAGGCCGTGTCCAATTTCAATTTCGACGTGCCCGAAGGGGTCATCTACGGTCTCATCGGCCCGAACGGCTCCGGAAAGACGACCACATTCAACCTCGTCACGGGTATCTACACGCCCACCGAGGGCAAGGTGATCTTCGACGGACAGGACATCACGGGAATGAAGTCCTACAAGATCGTCCAGCTCGGCGTCGCTCGCACCTTCCAGAATCTCCGCATTTTCGGCAATCTTTCCGTCCTCGACAATATCCGGATCGCGCGCCACTTCAAGTACGAGGGGGGGCTGTTCGGCTCCTTCTTCAGAACGCCCGGGGCGCTCAGGGAAGAGAAGAAGATCCGCCAGGAAGCCCTGGATCTTCTCGAGGTCATGCACCTCCAGAACCGGGCCTTCGAAGTCGCCAAGAACCTTCCCTACGGTGAGCTCAGGCGCCTCGAAATTGCCCGGGCGCTCGCCACCAAGCCCAAGCTCATCCTGCTGGACGAGCCCGCGGCAGGCATGAACCCGACCGAGGTCTCCGATCTCATGAATCTCATCCGACGCGTCCGCGACGAGTTCAAGGTCACGGTTTTCCTCATCGAGCACCACATGAAGGTGGTCATGGGCATCTGCGAACGGATCAAGGTGATCGACTTCGGCGAGACCATCGCCGAGGGACTGCCCGAGGCTGTGGGCAAAGATCCGAAGGTCCTCGAGGCCTATCTCGGCAAAGGGGGCGCGTAATGCTCAGCGTCAAGAACCTCAAGGTCAACTACGGCAAGATCGAAGCCATCAAGGACGTCTCGTTCGAGGTTCCCGACGGGAAGATCGTGACGCTCATCGGCGCCAACGGCGCCGGCAAGACGACCACGCTCCGCGCGCTCAGCGGACTCGAGAAACCCTCCGGCGGCTCGATCGTCTTCAAGGGCAATGACATCACGGGCATGGACGCCCACAGGCTGGTCTCGCTGGGCATGTCCCATGTACCCGAGGGACGGAAGATATTTCCCACGCTGACCGTGCGCGAGAATCTTGAAATCGCCGCCTGGACTCTCAAGGACAAGGCCGAGATCAAGCGGAGGATGGAAGAGGTGTTCGAATTCTTCCCGCGCATCAAGGAGCGGGTCGCCCAGCTCGGGGGAACGCTTTCCGGCGGGGAGCAACAGATGCTTGCCGTCGGCCGCGCCATGGTCACCGGCGGGGATATACTCCTCCTGGACGAGCCCTCCATGGGTCTTGCCCCCGTGCTTGTTGAGGAGATCTTCGGCAAGATCGTCGCCCTCAACAAGACCGGCATTACGGTGCTGCTCGTCGAGCAGAACGCGGCAGAGGCCCTTGAGATCGCGGATTTTGCCTACGTACTGGAAGTCGGCTATACGACGATTTCCGGACCCGCGAAGGAAATCGCCGACAATCCGAAGGTTCGAGAGGCCTATCTCGGCGTCTAGCCAACGATTAGTCCGGAAATTCGACCTGATTGGGGGCCGCAAGCTTTGCGGCCCTCTTTTTTTGGTTTCTTCGCCTTGACTGCTTACATCTTTCTTTCTATTTTCGCGATAGTAGCCGCCCTCGTCGGGCCGGTTCGGGGCGAAACGCCCGAGTCACGTCGCGGAGCAGGACTCCGGTCGCTGATAGCCGGTTGAACGGGGTGAGCGTACGGAGCGCAGCATGAGCATATTGGCCCGTCCATTGGCGACCGCAAGCGCAGTCGTCCTCGCCGTTTCCATCCTGGCAGCCTGCAGCAAGCCCGTAACAACTGAGAAGAAGCCGCTCGATCTCATTTCGGTGAGCGTCGCCTCTGCCGAGCGGCGACAGGTGGCCCCCCACTTCGCCATTCTTGGCTCGCTTAAAGCGAACAATGAGGTGACCGTCGTCTCGGAGACTTCCGGAACCATCGTGGCCGTGCCGGTAAAGACCGGAGACCATGTGGCGGAAGGCGCCACCCTGGTCCGAGTGGACAAGGATCTGAGGGAGGCTGCCTACATCGCGGCGGAGGCCGCCTACACCAAGGCCGCCCGAGATGCCCAGCGGGCACAGGATCTTCAGGTCGGAGGCATGGTTTCGGAGGCGAGTGCCGAGTCGGCGAAGCTTGCCGAGTTGGGCGCCAAATCCCAGTATCTGATCGCCCAGAAGGAGCTGGAGAATACCAGCATCCGGACCAAAATAGCGGGCATTGTCGCCGATACCTATGTGAGCACGGGCGGTCAGGTCGGCCCCGGTACGCCGGTGGCCCTCGTGGTCGACACTAGCTCGCTCAAAGTCCGAGTCCTCCTTCCCGAAGCACAGGCCCTCGTCGAGCACAAGGGCGATCAGGTCCTCGTATCCAGCGAGCTGCTGCCCGGCAAGACCTTCCTTGGACTCGTCGATTCGATCAGTGTCAGAGGCGACGAAACGCATTCCTTTCCGGTCGAGATTCGCCTCGGCACAGAGGCCAACGCCTCGCTTCGGCCCGGCATGTCCGTGCGTCTCGTGTTCAGCCAGGCGCCGCGCCAGGCTCTCCTCCTTCCCAGAACTGCCATCGTCGGAAGCGTCAAAGATCCGCAGGTCTTCGTCGTAAAGTCCGAAAATGGACGCGACATCGTCGAGTCAAGGGATGTGGTCACCGGAGAGGAGTTCGGGACCGATATCGAACTGCTCTCGGGACTGTCCGAACAAGAGAGGGTCGTGGTCGCCGGCCAGTCCCTGCTCAGCCTGGGTCAAGCCGTAGCCGTGCGCAGTACAAGCGCCGGTTCGGACACTCGGCTTGGCTCCACGGCGGCCGCGCGCAGCGATGTCGCCACCGAAGGTGCCACCGGAGGTGCCACCGGAGGTGAAGAATGACTCTGACCGAACTGGCCATAAAGCGGCCACCCCTTGTCATCGTCATCTTCTCCGTCCTTGCGATTCTTGGGCTGCTCTCGTATTTCCAGCTTAAATACGAGTTGCTCCCCGACATTCTCCCTCCCTATGTATCCGTGGTCACCATGTACCCCGGTGCGACGCCCCAGGAGGTTGAAGATTCGGTCACCAAGCCGGTGGAGGACGCCGTCTCCGGGGTCGACAAGATCAAAAGCGTCAGCTCCTATTCCTATGAAGGTTACTCCCTCGTCCAGATGGAGTTCGTCTTCACCGCCGACAAAACGAAGGCCAATCAGGATGTCCAGAAGAAGGTGAACGAGCTCGTCGCCAGCCTGCCCGTCGGCACACGTACGCCGATAGTCGCTGACTTCTCGTTCAGCGATCTGCCCATCCTGAGAATCGGCGCGACTGCCGACATGGACCCACGCCGGCTGTACAGCACTGTCAACGATATCGTGAAGCCGAGGCTTTCAAGGCTCGGGGGCATAGGACAGATCAGCATCGTGGGCGGACAGGAACGGGAGGTCCAGGTGAACCTGGACATACCGCGGCTCACCGCCCAAGGCATTCCCGTACCCCTCGTCCTGGCCGCCCTGCGCAGCGCGAACGCTGATCTTCCCGCCGGACGGATAAAGGATGCCGACGGAGACTATCTCGTACGTCTTTCGGGCACATATCGAAGCATCGAGGACCTGCGCCAGCTCGTAATCGGCAGAATCAACGGCAGCGATCTCCTTCTGGGACAATTCGCCGACATCGAGGATGGCACCAAGAGTGTCCAGGCCATCAGCCGCATCAACGGCAAGGATGCGCTCGGCATTCTCATCGTAAAGCAATCCGGAGCCAACGCCGTGGAGGTGAGCTCCTCGGTGCGCTCCGAGCTCGCGTCGATCGAACGCGAGTACGCGGCCGAGGGACTCAGCTTCGATGTGGCCCAGGACAGCTCCAGCTTCACCCTCGAGTCGGCCAAGTCGGTGACCCACGATCTCCTCCTGGCCATCTGTCTCGTGGCGCTGGTCATGCTCGCCTTCCTCCATAGCATCCGCG
>DATJQN010000023.1:0-5865 GCA_035505775.1 Rectinemataceae bacterium
AGCGCATGCGCCCCATCATGAACGGGATCCTGCAGTCCCGGGGCCTGGTCAATGTCGCCGAGGACAGGGTCCTGGTGACCGGCATGAAGGGACCCCTGGAGGAAAGCTGGCAGAAGAAGGTGGAGAGCTTCGCCGCTCGGCTGCCGACGGGGTGAGGGGCGGGTCTCGATCTGCCGCGCCCCGGATTTGCGCAGTACGCGCTGGTCCCGGCGGGATCTCCGTGCCCTGGGATAGCGGTCTGCCCTACCCCGCTTCCCCGGCCGCCATTTTGAAGCTGGCGCCGCAAGCGGGCTCAGCGTCGGCCTCATGAGGCGCGCCCGGATTCCGCGCGGCCCCTGTTCGCCCTTCTGAACTCCTTGGGCGTCTTGCCGTACTTCTTGAAAAACAGATCGTTGAAGCTGCTCTTGGAGTTGAAGCCGTTGGCAAAGGCCGTGTCCAGGATTGTGCCGCCGGGATCAGCCAGCAGTTCCCGGCAGACGGCGGCCAGGCGAAGCTCGTTGACGCAGGACCTGAATGATTTACCGTTTGTGGGTGCGACTTCAACGGCAGTCCTGCAGCGTGCGCCGTTGCCAATCGGGGTGGCATGGGCAGCGCATCCGGAGGGCTAGGCTTTCGCATCTCCCGACGTCGGTGAGGCGCCCGCCGTCTTCGGTTTTCATTCAGCGGCCTGCGGCGGGGGCGTTCTTGCCGCGCGTTCCAGGCTCGCCCGCGCAATCGCGCGGTGAAACGGGGCGATCACCGCCAGGTACGTCCGCCCCAGCAGGTTATGGCAATGCACTACCGTCACCAGGACGAGCTCCCGGCCGCCCTCCGTGCGCGTGCTCAGCAGCATCGCGACTCGAAAGTCGAGATGCCGGTCATCCGCGCCCATCACCAACTCCCCCGCACTCTTCGATAGCAGCGGAAAGTAGCCGATGACCGGCCCCCGCGCCGCCGCGGCAGCACCGACCGCGGCAGAAGACTTGACGCCGACCGTCAGCATCATCACATCACGCACCTGCGTCAGCGCGCGAATCCACCCTGCCGGCCGCTCGAACGTGGCGCGCGCCAGGAGCTCAAGGTCGTGGCTTGCCCCCACCGGGAGGCGGATCGCCCACGCGTCCAGCAGGACCGCGCCAACATAAAGCGGCGCCAGCACGCTCTGGGAGGGCACGGGTACCGAGTGAGCCTTGATCATATCCGCAGTCTCTCCGCAGTCAGCACACCGCGGGCTATCCGCCCCGAGTCCTCCGTCCGCCGCTACGGCAGCTGGGCCCAGATCCAGATGTCGCCGGCGCCGTCGACCGCGACAAGCCGACTGCCGTCGGCGTTCGAGGCGATGGAGTCCCAAACTAGATTATGGGCCGCGCCTGTCGGCGTCCCGTCGGTCCAGGTGGCCCCGTAGTCGGCCGAGCCCCAGATGTCGCCCGGACCGCTGCCCGAGTCAAAGGCCGCGAGACGGCTGCCGTCCGCGTTGGAGGCGATCCCGTACCACGACAGGCTGTGGGCTGGCCCGCTCGCGGTTTGGTCGGTCCAGGTGGCGCCATAGTCGCCCGAGATCCAGATGTCGACCATATTCACGGCCGCGAGACGGCTGCCGTCCGCGCTGGAGGCGATGGACCGCCAAAGCTGACCCTGCATCGGGCTGGTCGTACTTCGGTCGGTCCAGGTGGCCCCGAAGTCCGACGAGGTCCAGACGTCGCCATAGACGGACACCGCGGCGAGGTGGCTGCCGTCGGCGCTGGAGGCGATGGAATTCCAGTATTGATTGTTCGCTGGGCCCGTCGAAGTCCGATCCGTCCAGCTTGCCCCAAAATCAGTCGAAGTCCAGATATCGCCGACATTCATTATCGCTGATAGATGGGAAGCGTCGGAGCTCGAGGCGATTCCCCACCACTTCTGATTGTGAGTCGCCCCGCTCGGCGTCCGGTCCGTCCAGGTGGCTCCGTAGTCCGGCGAGGTATACAGATCCCCAGCGCCGTCGGCTCCGACGCTCGCGAAAAGATGGCTGCCGTCGGCGCTCGAGGCGATGGAAGTCCAGTTGAGGCCGCTAAAGGCCGTCCCCGTGGTCCGGTTCGTCCACGAGGCCCCGTAGTCGGAAGAGGTCCAGATGTCGCCACCGTCTACCTCCCCGGCCAGATGGCTGCCGTCGGCGCTCGAGGCGATCCCTGTCCAGCTTTGACTATGGGCCTGGCCGCTCGGGGTAACATCGGTCCAGGCGAAGGTGGTGTTGACGAGATACGTAGCCGAGGCGGGACTCGAGCTCGTCATGCCCGCCTTCGCGGCGATAGCCCGGATAGTCTTCGTGTTCGAGGGGCCTTTCACGGCAATGGGCCCTGCGTAGAGTGTCGAGGAGGCGCTGGGGGTCGATCCGTCGAGCGTGTAGTAAATGGCCGCGCCAATCGTGGCATCGCTCAAGCTCACGCTCTGGTCGCTGGTAAAGCTCCCGCCCGCCGGACTGAAGGTCGGGGCGTCGACCGTCCCGGAATCGACCGCGGAGGCCAGCGGACAGCCGAGCGCAAGGGCCGCGAAGGGCAGGGATAGGATGGCCAGCCTAAGTCTTCGCATGGGGACTCCTCTTCAGGCTCGATTCGTCGTCGAGCGCCGTCTAGGAGCGAAACATAGCCACGCGAGGCGAAGGGAGAACATGGTAAGAACGGACTATTTCGAGGCCGAGCTGCCTCCCAGGATGAGGCGGAAGAGCTCGACGCGGGTCCCCGCGCCTGTCTTCTGGTAGATGTTCGCGATGTGGTTCTTCACAGTATTGGGGGCTATGAAGAGGGCATCGGCGATTTCCTTGTTCGTGATGCCCTGCATCAGCATGAGGATGATGCTCCTCTCCCGCGCGGTGATCCCGAAGGCCGCCACGGCGGCATCCAGGCTGTCCTGCTTGCGCACAATGGCCATCCCGCCGATCAAGTCCCCGAACTCGTCGAGGATGGGCGACAGCGTCATCACGAAATCCTCTCCCTCGATCGAACACCTGGTCCTGATTTCCCTGTCCTTTCCGGCCACGACCGCTTCCCAGGCGCGCAGGATGGAGTCCGACTCGGCGAAAATCGAGGGGAGCTCGAGGCCCGGGAGCGCTCGCGTCCCGCGAGCCAGCGCTAAGCGGGCCCCCTGGTTGGCGCGGATGACCAGGAGTCGCGAGTCGAAGAGGAGGACGGCGTCCTCGACGGCCCCGAGGACTTCCCTCTCGATGCGGGGATGGTCGAGGCTGAGGAAGCGATACCGCTCGATCAAGTAGATATCGAGAGCGATCCCGACGACGCCCACGAGGACCGAGGGATCAGGATAGCCCCAGAGCTGCCACGCGATCTCCACGCAAAAGGCCTCCCCGATGGCGATGAGGAAGGCTCCGATGAGCACGTAGAGCGCGATGCTCCGGAATCGGCGGGAATGCGAGGCAGCTCGGGCTCGGAGAATGGCGACGGTGGAGGCCGCGAGCACTGCGACATGGAGGGCGGCGTCCAGGCGGCCCCAGCCTTCGTTCGTCGATAGAATGCCGACATTGCCCCAGGGCCCCGCGCGATAGCCCGATATCACCCATTCCCCGGTCAAGGATCGGAAAGCCTCGACGCTGGCGAGGAGGTAGACCAACAGGTTGAGGATGAAAGAGACCCGCGGCGTCGCCCCGGCGAACACCAGGCTCAAGGTGAGGTAGGCGGCCGCGCCGTAGACATAGCCGACTGCGGCCATGGCATCGAAGAAGCCGACGGCGTCGACATTCGGCGCCGAGATGACGACGGCCTCCCCGAGGGCCCAGAGCGCATAGCAAAAGGCGAGCCAGGCCATGGCTCGATTGAGGGCCGCCCTCGCGTTCAATCTGAGCGACAGGACGATTAAGGCTATCGCCGAGCAGAAGGCGACCATGCAGGACAGGGAAAAAGGGCTCATGCGGCGTTCGCCTTTTTCATCCCCATAGAATAAGCAAGCTTCCCGGGAGAAGACAGGCCGGGCCACCCGAGAAGCGAAGGCATTCCGCGATAAGCCCCCTCTGAGACCTCGATCGCCGCCGCCGTTGGCGGCGCCATGGCTCGGTACCGGATGATTGATGGCCTTCGAGGGGGCACGCGGCGACCCGGCGCTCTGCGAAGAGGCGCTGCGCCTGGGCCGCATCCTGGCGGAGCGATAACGTAAACTTTCTTTCGCACATTTCCGGATAGAAATGAGGCGTCCCCATCTGGTTTGATTGAGTTGGCAACAACAAACGAACCAGGAGGACGCCATGGACCACGAGGGCCCACAGCAGAGGATCATACAGATTGACGAAGCGCTGATGAAGCGCGAGCTGGGCGAGGTCGTGCGGGAGACGGTTGAGGAGACGTTGAACAAGCTCTTGGATGCCGAGGCCGACGAGCTGTGCAAGGCCGGCCGCTACGAGCGCACCCCCGAACGGGTAGATACCCGGGCGGGTTCTTATGAACGGAATCTGGAGACCAAGGCCGGCAAAGTCCGGCTGAAGGTGCCCAAACTGCGCACGATCCCCTTCGAGAGTGCCATCATCGAGCGCTACAAGAGGCGGGAATGCTCGGTGGAAGAGGCACTGATCGAGATGTACCTTGCCGGGGTCTCGGTGCGTCGGGTAGAAGACGTCACTCAGGCGTTGTGGGGCACGCGGGCCTCTGCGGGTTTGGTGTCCAAGCTGAACAAACAGATCTACGACAAGATTGAACTGTGGCGCACCCGCAAGCTGCAGGGGCTGTTTCCCTACGTGTACTTGGATGGGATCGTGCTGAAGAGGACCTGGGCCGAAGAGGTCCGCAACGTATCGATCCTGGTGGCCTTTGGCGTGAATGAGCAAGGTTTTCGCGAGATTCTGGGCGCTGCAGAAGGGGCCAAAGAGGACAAGAGCGGATGGAGCTCCTTCCTGAGCAACCTGAAACAACGAGGTCTTCAAGGGGTGAAGCTGTTCATCTCTGACAAATGCATGGGGCTGGTGGAGTCGCTGGGTGAGTTCTTCCCGGAGGCTGTCTGGCAGCGGTGTACGGTGCATTTCTACCGCAATGTGTTCACCAACGTGCCCAAGGCCAAGGCTCAGGAAGTGGCGGCGATGTTGAAGGCCATCCACGCCCAAGAGGACCGCGAGGCCTCACTGCAGAAGGCACGCTTTGTGATCGAGAAGATGACCGCCATGAAGCTGAAGGCCGCGGCCCGCACGGTTGAAGAGGGAGTGCTGGAAACGCTGACCTATGCGGAGTTTCCTCGAGAGCACTGGCACAAGATCCGGACCAACAACCCAATGGAGCGCGTCATGCGGGAGATCCGCCGCCGCACTCGAGTCGTGGGCAACTTCCCCGACGGCAACTCTGCTCTGATGCTCGTGACTGCCAGGCTGCGCTATGTCGCCGGACGCAAGTGGGGAACTAGGAAGTACATGAACATGGCTCTACTCACAGGAGGCACGCTGATCGAAGAAGCACTACAGGCATAACGGACTGAGGGACTAAACGGGGATAACCCGATGAGGACGCCTCACCGAAAGTGCGAAAGACCGTTGACGCTACCGGCACACGGGCCTCTGCGGGGCTGGTGTCCAAGTGCAGAAGCGGACATGGGCCGAAGAGGTACGCAACGTGTCGATCCTGGTTGCCTTTGGCGTGAATGAGCAGGGTTTCCGCAAAGACAGCGGACTGAGGCTGAACGGGAACAACCCGATGAGGACGCCTGAGCGAAAGTGCGAAAGACTGTTGACGCTCCCGCGAAAGACCGTTGACGCTACCGTTCACTTCGCCCTGTTCGCGGCAGACCACGATTCAAGTTACGCGAAAGACCTGGGCGATATTTGATTTTTCCCTTTTTATCGAACGGACAGGTCCGATGTTGCTCTCACATCGAACCCTGCGGCGCGATGGATATTGGATTGCATCGCTCCTGCAGGTGCGA
>DATJQN010000024.1:0-3455 GCA_035505775.1 Rectinemataceae bacterium
CTGAGCGAGCCTGAAGCCAGAAACCCTGACTTCAGGCTCGAATCTGAAGCAGCGCCCTTTCGCCCGGCTCTCGTCTGGCCCGACGATTCTTTTCCGCTCAAGTCTCAGACGATCTTCACTCGAGGCTTCATTCGAGGTCCTCTACGAACAGCGTGCTCCGTCTTGCTGGACGGATGGACCGGCTTTTGTTAGGCTCAACTACGTAGAAGGGAAAAAAGGCGCGAGGATCATCGCGCCAAGCGTGGCTCGGGAGACCGCCTCACGGGCGGACGGTGAAAGCACTCGCGCGCGACGAGTGGCAGGCCAAAGGGGGACAGACGACATGCCGGATCCATCCTCACCGCTCGTGATCGAAGCGCTGCCGGATGACTTGCGTCGGCCCATGCTGATCGTCGCGTTCGCCGGTTGGAACGACGCTGCCGAGAGCGCAACCTCCGCGGCCCGTTTCCTGGTGCGCCAGTGGGCGGGGCGAGAGGTGGCGCGCATCGAGCCCGAAGAGTTCTACAACTTCAGCCTCACCCGGCCGGAAGTCCGATTCCTTCCGGGAAGCAGCATTCGGGAAGTGCGCTGGCCCAGCCTCGACTTCTCTTTGAGCCAGAATCCCGCACTGCCCCGGGATGTGTTCGTGGCGGTGGGGATCGAGCCGCATCTGAAGTGGCAGACCTTCTGCCGGTACATCCTCGAGTTCATCCGTCGGGCCGGGGTGGAGCTCGTGATCACCTTCGGGGCCCTGCTGGCGGATGTGCCGCATACTCGACCCATCCGGATCTCAGGAGTGGCCACGGATCCGGAGCTGGCCGGCCGTTTCCGGACGAGCGCGACCAAGTACGAAGGGCCGACCGGAATCATCGGCGTGCTCAACGACGCCTGCCGGCGATCGACGGTGCCGGTCGTGAGCCTCTGGGCCAATGTCCCTCACTACGTTTCGGAGGTGAGCAACCCGCACGCCATTCTGACTCTCGTGCAGCGCGTCTTGACCTTCCTCGAAGTACCGGCCGACCTAAGCGAGCTCGACGAAGCCGCCAAGGAGTTCGACCAGCAACTCGCACGCGTGGTGGCGCAGAAGCCCGAGGTGGCCCGCTACATCCAGGAGTTGGAGCGACGGGACGCCCAGGTCGAGCCGGCGGAGAGCCATACAGCCGGCGATCTCCCGAGCAGCGGCGACCTGATGCGAGAGGTGGAACAGTTTCTGCGTCAGCATCCGGGGGAACGCGAGACGGGGAACGGGAAGTGAGCGAGATCGCCGAGCGGCTGCAGGCGGTGCGGGCCCGCATCGCTGCGGCCGCCGAAAAGAGCGGCCGGCCGCCCTCGGCGGTGACCCTGCTCGCCGTCACGAAAACGATGCCGGTCGCGCGAATTCAGGAAGCGCTGGCGGCCGGCGCGCGCCTCTTCGGCGAGAATCGGATCCAAGAGGCCCGGGAAAAGATTCCGCAAATTCTGGGGGCCGCCTGGCATCTGGTCGGCCACTTACAGACCAACAAGGCCAAGCAGGCCGTGGAGCTCTTCGAGTGCATTCACTCAGTCGATTCGGTGCGATTGGCGCAGGAAGTCAGCCGACATGCCATGGCGGGCGGGAAGCGGATCCGCTGTCTGATTGAGGTCAACCTGGGGGAGGAACCGCAGAAGAGCGGAGCCGCCGCCGATGAGGTGCGCCAGCTTTGCAAGGTGGTTCGGGAGTTGCCCGGCGTCGCGCTCGAGGGGCTCATGACCGTTCCGCCGTTCCTTCCGGATCCGGAAGCCACTCGTCCCTTCTTTCGCCGGCTTCGAGAGCTGCGGGATCGGATGGTGGACGAGGGGGGACACGCCCTGCCCGAGTTGTCCATGGGAATGACCAACGACTTCGAGGTCGCAATCGCCGAGGGCGCCACCGTGGTGCGAATCGGGACGGCGATCTTCGGAGCACGGCCGGCCGGCGGCTGAAAGAGGCCCATCCGCGGGGACCCGGCGGACTGGGTACCCCGCACACTCCGCATTCGCTGCGGCGTACCGACGAGTACGCCCCGCTCGGCGTTCGATACGCAGCCTTGCATCTTGATCTCGTTTAGCAACCTGAGCGGAATTGCTTGGGTGACGACCAACCATCCGGCTAGGTCAGAGATTCGTCGAGAAGGCCGGCGGCGTGCCGACCAGCGCCGCCCGGGTGGCGGCGGCAAAGTCGGCGTCGTGGGCGTGGTCGAGGGCGAAGACTCGGTAGTGGGCCACCTGGGCCGGGATATACCGGAACAGCTCCTCCACGGGATGCGGCGAGGCTTCTTCGGTTGCGGGATCGTAGATGAAGACCTTTTTCCGCTCCTCGGTGAGCGGATTGAGCGGCCGGGGATCCTGGCGCGCCATGTCCACGCGGAAGGCCACATCGCGAAGCTCGGGCGGGAGCGCGCCCCGGATGGCGGCCTCGAGCTCTTGAGCCGAGAGGAATTTCTTCCCCCGCGGCTCGTCCATTGTCTCCGTGTGGTCGTAGGCCATCTTCCACTTAACCTCACGGAGCAGAATCCGGCCCCATTCCTCTGCGAGGGCCCGCTTCCGGGAATCGGGATCCTCGGCCCACTGCCGCACGCCCTCCAGGAGTGACCAGTCGCTGACCGCGAGATACCGGTCGAGTTCCTCGAGCGGGTCGAACGGGAAGAGCAGCTTCACCGTCTCCCCGAAGATCTCTTGCATGTGCAGGTCCATAGCCCGGTTCGTCCGGTGGAAGTAGACGTCGGCATACATGGTGAAGCGGGCGTTCACGAACCGGCGGAGGGCGGACGAACCCGACTTATGCAGCGTGAGGCCCTTTCGAGTGACGAAGGTGTAATGCAGCAGCCGATCGATGTCCACCATGTCCAGCGAGAAACCGGTCATGTAGGCGTCCCGCTGGATGTAGTCCATGTTGTCGGCGGTGTACAAGCCAGAGAAGACGGGCCGGAGGGTCTGCAGCCAGGCCGGCGGTTCTTTCTCGTCCACCGGCGTCCCCGCGATTAGATAGGCGATCTCCTCTGGGCAGATCTCTTCGTCCCGCTCGAGCGGCCCATCCGGACTCCGGCGCACGGCCCGCAACAGGTCACTGAGCTTCTTGAGCACGATCTGCTGGCCGATGCCCTCGTGGGTGGTGTGATAGGCAGGCTCGAGAAAGTTCGTGTCGTAGAAGTGGCTGAAGGGCCCGTGGCCGATGTCATGGACGAGCCCGGTCAGCCGGAGCAGCTCTTTTACGTAGGCCTGCGACGGGCAGTGGCGGAAGTGCTGCTTTAGGCTGGGATACAGTCGGTCTGCAAACCGCCCGGCCATGTGCATCGTTCCGAGCGAGTGTTGGAACCGGCTGTGCTCGCCGGACGGAAAGACCCAGAAGCTGGACTGAAGCTGGTGGACGCGCCGGAGCCGCTGGAGCCATGGGGTGTCGATGATGTCCTTCTCGGTCCGCTCCTCCGGCACGCCGTCGATGGGGACAGTGAACTGAATATAGCCGTAGAGCGGGTCGG
>DATJQN010000025.1:0-12049 GCA_035505775.1 Rectinemataceae bacterium
ACTGCAATCTGTGGCGACAATCACCTGATCTCGTGCGCCCATCGTCGGGAAATGTCGAGTCCGACGTCGCGGGACCCGGGGCCGAAGAGCGCCTCATGGGCGGCCCGCAGGGCATCCGGACCGCACGCGGCCTCCACGAGCACCCGGAAGGAGGACCCGCATCCCCCGGCGGAGAAGGCCTTGGCGTCGAGCCCCCGCTCATGAAGGGCGTCGAGGACGGCCACCGCCACCCTGCTCGCCGAACCCTCTCCGGCCACGGTGAGGCGTGCGGTTCCCCGCGGGCCCCTGCCCAGCGCAATCGCCCGGGCCGCCGGCGCCGAACCGGAGCTGCTCGGTCCCACGAGCGTGGCGGCTCCGTGACGCCGGCTGCCGATGACGCGCAGCGGGACCTTCGCCGCCTCCAGGGGCTGGACGGCCCGCGGATGGATGATGCGCGCCCCCCCTTTGGCGAGATCCGCGGCTTCGCGGTAGCTCAGCCGCTCCACGTGGAGGGTGCCGGGTACGAGCTGCGGATCGGCGGTGCGTATGCAGGCCGAGTCCTTGACGAGCTCGCAGCTCGCCGCCCGGATGCCGGCGGCAATCACCGCGGCGCTGTAGTCCGAGCCGCCGCGCCCGAAGAGCTTTACGCTCCCGTCGGCGCCCACGCCGTAGAAGCCCGGGACGACCGCGACGTCCACGCCGGCGAGGCTCGCCCTGAGGCGGGGACCCGCGTATTCGAGGTCGGCGCTGGCGTCCTCCTCGCCCCCCAGGGCTCTCAGGCCGATCTCGGCGGGCTCAAGCAGGGCTGCACGCCGGCCGAGCCGGGAGAACGCGGCGCGGATGCAGATGGCGGAGAAGCGCTCGCCGGCACAGAGCACCCTGGCGCGCCGGTCGCCGACGTGGCAACGCGAGGACAGGAGTTGCCGGAGCTCGTCGCGAAGTTCGGCAAGGGCTGCGGCGGCAGTTCCGAGTTCCTGGGCGGGTGGTTCGAAGGCGGCGAGAAAGGCCAGGTGCTTTTCATAGAGAAGATCGCTGAAGCCCTCGGACTCTGCGGACTCGAAAGCCGTAACGAGACGGTCGGTCACCCCTTTCAACGCGGAGACGACCACCACCAGGGGCTCCGAGTAGCCACCAAGCAGGCCCAGTATGCCCTGGGCATCGGCGATTCCGGCAAGAACTGATCCTCCAAGTTTGACGACTATACGGTTCATGGAATGCTCCCCTCAAGCTTCGCTGCTGCGGATGGTTTCGACAGAGTGTCTGGAAGGGTCCCGGGCGACGTCCTGCCCGTGTCGACGGGTACGGACTTCCGGTGCTAGCCGGATTTCGTGGACGCCCGGGGCGTCACATCGTCATCGTGCACGTGAGGGGGGAAGGGAGGTGGGTGAGGGGCGCGGGGGCGCGGAGGGTATTCTGTCCAAAAAGTCGAGGATCCATGACTGCTCCCCAGGATGCCGCCCTGGGGCTGCATCCAATGGAAGGAGACTATACAGGCTGACGGCCGCTGTCAAGGGTTACTGCGTGGAGAATCGTTCTTGCTGCGGGGCTCAGGTGGAGTGCGCCAGAAAGCGGAGCGCCTCGATGCGCGGTTCCTCGCCTCGAAGGATGCGCCTGATATTCGCCCGGTGGGTGATGAAGATGAGCGGCACGACGATGAGCGTAAAGACGGCAAGTACGGCGGAAGGCGGGTGGCCGAACGCGGCGAGGCCGAGCAGTGAAACGGGGAAGGCCAGGGCCGCCCCAAGGGAGGCTGCGGAAACCCAGCCGGTCCTGCCCACGACAAGGACGAAGACCAGCAGGGTTGCCGCAGCAGCGATCGGGCTTACCGCGAAGAGCACGCCGGCGGCCGTCGCGACGCCCTTCCCCCCCTTGAATCGGGCGAATATCGTCCAGATATGGCCGGCGACAGCTCCTGCCCCGGCAAGCAGGGCACTGTCGCCCGGCGAGAGTCCGGTGGCTCCGCCGTAGTGCGCGGCAAGGAGGGCCGCAAGCACGCCCTTCCCCGAATCGAGCATCAGCACGGCGACTCCGAGCCTCCAGCCGAAAACCCTGAAGGCATTGGTGGCCCCGGCATTGCGAGAGCCCTCGGTTCTGATATCCCGGTGATAGAAGAGCTTTCCCAGCACGATACTCGCGGGAAACGAGCCCAGAAGATAGCTGGCCAACACCCACCCGAGGAGCCCTGCGACGTGCATGGAGCAACGATAGCCCCGTCCGGGAAATCGGACAAGCTCCGGCTCCTCCGACGGGCATCTTGCGCTGCGCCGACATACAGTAATAATCTATATCATATGGAGCTGCGCCATTTGAAATACTTTGCTGCGGTCGCCGAGCAGCTCAGCTTCACCAAGGCCGCGGAGATCCTCAACATCTCCCAACCTCCCCTGAGCAGGCAGATTCAGGAGCTGGAGGAGGAGATCGGCACTGCCCTCTTCGTTCGTGCGGCCAACCGGATATACCTTACCAAGGCGGGAGAGTTTTTCTACGACGAAGCCCGGAAAATCCTGCAGACAGTCACCGAAGCGGCCCAGATGACCAAGGTCGTGGGAGAAGTGGGGGCGGAGAGCCTGCGCGTCGGCTGCGTCAGCTTCCTCGTCCACACCATCCTCCCGCCCTTTCTGCAATGCATCAGGGCGAGCTTTCCGAGCCTGCATCTCGACATCCGGGTCATGTCCACGGAGGCCCAGGAACGCGCCCTCCGGACCGGATCGCTCGACGTGGGCTTCGTTCGCTCCTGGGTGCATGACGAGGGGCTGCTGTTCGAGCCCCTTGTCCACGAGCGCCTGACGATCATCTATCCCAAATCGGCGACGAGCGGGAATGACATCGAAGAGGTCCTCAAGGCTCTCGCCCCCCGGCCCTTTGTGGCCATCTCCAAGCGCATAGCGCCGGGACTTTCCGATCGCCTGCTCCAGATCTGCCGGGATCGCGGCGTGGAGCCGGTCGTCGGATTCGAGAGCAATGACGCCTATTCGATCGTGGCCATGGTGTCGGCCGGCCTCGGGTGGTCCATCGTTCCGGACCTGACGATCAAGACCCCGGACCTCGAGAATCTCGGGCAGGTCGAGCTGCCCGAGACGATAATGCTCGGTCTGTGCCGCCTGAACGAGCCGCCGAAGCCTCCGCTCCAGGATTTTCTCAAGGTCGCCGCGCAGTACTTCGGGCAGGCCTCTCCGCTCGGCTCCTTCTCTGGCGCTTTCCTGAGCAATGCCCCTCGGGAATAGCCCGGTTCCGACAAGGTATTGGACGCTGCCATCCCATGGTTTTAGCTTGTAGCTATCCAAGACCATGGAGGCGCATATGCGCGTTACAAAGCACTTTCCGCAATTTATGATATTGGCAGCGGCGGTGGCCCTGGTGGGCTGCGCCACCAAACCCGCCGCAACAGGCAAGGACGCCGCTCCGAGCACGGTCCAGGCGGAGGCCTCCGGCCTGTCCCCGACGGGTGACGAGCACTTCAAAACCATCAACTTCGCCATCTCGATCGGCAATCCGGAAGCCGTCAAGGGCTGGACCTTCAAGATCGGGGACCAGAAGACGGTGGTCAAAACAGTGTCGGGCAACGCGTCAAATCTGCCCGACTCGATGACCTGGGACGGCAAGAACGACTCGGGCGCGATGGCTCCCGAGGGAACCTACACGGCCATGCTTGCCATCGACTACGGCGACTCATTCAGCGCCGGCGAGGCTTCGTCCAAGCCCTTCATCCTCGACATCACTCCTCCGAGCGGGAGCTTCAGCCCGAACCCGGCGCTCTTTCCTTACTCGCCGGAGGGCATCAAAGCCCCGGTGTCCGTTACCGTCTCGGTGAAGGCCGCCCTGGCCAAGGTCGCGAGCTGGAACATCGACATCTTCGACGCGGACGGCAAGCAGCTGAAATCGCTGTCGGCGGCCTGGCCTAAGACCCAGGCGGGATGGGACGGCAAGACCGACGCGGGGGCCCAGATCACCATGGGCGTGAACTATCCGGCGGTCCTTACCGTCAAGGATGAGTTCGGCAACGCGGGCACTTTCAAGGGTTCCTTCGCGATCAGCAACATGCCTGCGGCCCAGCCGAGCAGCATCAGCACCCGGCGCAACGGCTTCTCCCCCACCAGCGTCAGCGTGAAGAACACGCTGGATATCGTGACAGCCATCGGGTCCAAGGACGCGGTCACCGACTGGAAGGTGGTGATCGCCAGCGCGACCAAGGGCACCATAAAGACATTCTCCGGCAATGGGGGCAACGTACCCGACTATGAGCGCTGGGACGGCACCGACGACTCCGGCAAGCCCGCAGCCGAAGGCGCCTACTACGCGACCCTCTCCGTCACCTACGGCAAGGCGTTCATGCCCGCCCAGCTCAAGAGCAACACCTTCTCACTCGTCACCACGCCGCCCTCGGGCTCGGTCACTGTCGATCCCCCGACGGCGTCCCTCTCCACGCTGGGCCCCAAGAGCCCCGTACAGTTCACCGTCCAGGCCAAGTCCGCCTTCGCGCAGGTCATGAGCTGGACCATGAGCGTCCTCGACCCCAGCGGCACGTCGGTCGCGATCTTCCAGGCCAACTGGCCCAACAACAAGGTCGCCTGGGACGGCAAGACCGTGGAGGGTTCCGGGCTCATCCCCGGCGCGACCTACACGGTGAGCGCGAAAGTGCAGGACGAGTACGGCAACGTCGGGACTCTCACGGGCAGCCTCGTCGCCGAGGGCCTTCCCGCGGCCACCGAACCCACGAGCCTGACGGCCGCCACGGGAGGCTTCGCGCCCAACGGCAACAAGGCCGATGCCACGATGGACTTCAGCCTGTCAGTCGGCAACATGGACAAGGTCTCCGGCTGGAAGCTCGACCTCGTCAGCGCGGACTCCGTGGTCGTGAAAAGCTTCACCGGCACCGGCAAGCAGGTCCCCGCCACGATCTCCTGGAACGGAACGGGAACCGACGGCAAGCTCGCCCCCGAAGGCATGTACAGCGGCGTCCTGACGGTGAACTACGGACTCACCTATGCGCCGGCACGGGCCGAATCCAAGACCTTCCTCCTCGACATCACGCCGCCAACCGGCACGATCACCCTGTCGACCAAGCTCTTCTCCCCTGATGGAGACGGCGAGAACGACAGCGAGACCATCACCCTGACCGGCAGTTCCAAGCTCGCCTCCATCGCCGGCTGGTCGATGGACATCCTGGATCCGAACAACGATCCCTTCGTGAGCTTCAAGGACGACTGGCCGGCCAAGGCCGTGGTCTGGGACGGGAAGGGCTCGAACGGCGACCTCGTCGAGTCCGCCTCCGACTACACCGTCGTGGCCAGGATCCGCGACCAGTTCGGCAACGTGGGCGAGGTGCGGGCCACGATCCCCACCGACATCCTCGTCATCAAGGTCGGCGACGGCTACCGCATCCGGGTGTCGAGCATAGTCTTCAAGCCCTTCACCGCGGACTTCAAGGACGTGCCCCAGGACCGGGCCTCCCGCAACCTGAACACGCTCGACCTTCTGGCCTCGAAACTCTCGCGCTTCCCCGACTACAAGATCAGGCTCGAGGGCCATGCGGTCATGATCCACTGGGACGACAAGGCGCTCGGGGCCGCGGAACAGACCGCCGTCCTCATTCCGCTCTCCAAGGAGCGGGCGGAGGCCATCAAGGCCGCCCTCGTCGAGCGGGGCATCGCCGCGGACCGGCTGGTCACCGACGGCGTGGGCGCCCAGGACCCGATCGTTCCCGACAGCGACTTTGCGAACCGCTGGAAGAATCGCCGGGTCGAGTTCTACATCGTGAAGTAGCGAACCACGGACGAGCCCTGCCCTGCCGGGAAGCTCTCGCTTCCGCGCAGGGCGGCCAACGCGGCCGCAAAGCAGCCGGAGCGGGCTTCCCTAGCCGCGCAGGAGATCGTCCAGGAGCGTGAGCGCCTCGACCGCGCCCATGGCGAGGTGAAGGTCGCTCACGGTACTCGTGAACTCGGTGGCGGAGGGGTCGATCTCGATGATCGCCCCTCCGTTCTGTTTTACGAGGACCGGTATCTCCGCCGCCGGATACACGACACCCGTGGAGCCGATGATGAGGCAGAGATCGGCCTCCTGGGCAGCCGCATACGCTGCACTGTAAGCCTCTCTCGGGATGCCCTCGCCGAAGAACACGAAGTCGGGCTTCAGCACGGCGCCGCAGAGCGGCGCCGGCCCCTCGGGGCTCCCCGCCGAGTCCGGCTCGGCGCCGGGCAGGGCCTCCCGGGGCAAGCCGCCGCGGGGGACGCGGCAACGCGGGGGGAGGCTGTCCAGGAGACCGGCCTCGAGGGCTTCGGCCCGCACTTCCACGCGCTCTCCGCAGCGGGTGCAGACGAGGGCGGCAAGGGAACCATGGAATTCGGCGATGCGCCGCGATCCCGCCTCCCGGTGCAGGCCGTCGATGTTCTGCGTGACGAGAAACGAGAGGATGCCCCGGGCCTCCCACTCCGCCAGCACGCGATGCGCGGCATTGGGGACCGGGCGGGGCGAGGCCCGGTAGAAGAGCTCCCGGATCGCCCGCCAGCAGCCCTCCGGATCCCGGTTGAAGCGGGAGATTTCCAGGACACCGGGGTCGATCTTCTCCCAGAGGCCGCCTTCCCCGCGGAAGGTGGGTACGCCGCTTTCGCGGGAGATGCCGGCGCCCGTGAAGGCCAGCATCTTTTTCGAATGCGCGATCAGCTCCGCAGCCCTGCGAAGCTCCGCCCGCTCTGCACGTTCCATGGAACAAGTATGGCGGCCCGGAATGCGGAGGAGAAGTCCCGCTTCCGCGGCTTGTGCGCCTGCCTCCCAACCCGGATCGAATCATCGTCTGACGCAAATCTCATTGACGACCTCCGGATGAGGCGTACACTGTTCACGGGCGCAGCCCCGCGCAGGTCATGCTGCGGGCCGCTCGAACCAGCTCCGAAGGAGGCATCATGAAACGCATTTCAGCCTTGTTGTTGACGCTGCTCTTCCTTGCCTGCGGCGCCATGAGTCTGGGGGCCCAGACCGGCCCCGCCTTCACCCTTACCCTGATCCACGTCAATGACACGCACTCGCATTTCGATCCGGCGACCGTCAAGCTGACCCTCGATCTGGACGGCAGCCTCACGTCCAAGGCGGTCTATGTCCAGATGGGCGGCTTTCCCGCGGTCGCGGACGTGATCGCCAGGCTCCGGGCGGAGGACAAGAACAGCCTCGTGATCCATGCCGGCGATTTCTTCCAGGGCACGCTTTACTTCACCAAGTACATGGGTGACGCGGACGTCGCCTTCTGGAACTCCGTGGGACTCGACGTGGCCACGCTCGGCAACCACGAGTTCGACAAGGGCGTGCCCCTCCTGCGCGACCACTTTCTGACGAAGATCAACTTCCCCGTGGTCTCCACGAACGTGGACTTCAGCAAGGAGCCCGCCCTCAGCACGATCGCTCCCGCCCCCTACCTCATCAAAGTAGTCGGCGGACGCAAGATCGGCTTCGTGGGCGCGACGACCACCGATACGCCCTCGATCTCGAGTCCGGGGCCCACGATCCGCTTCCTCGACCCCGCCGTCCCGCTGCAGAAGGCCATAGACATCCTGCACCGGAAGGGAGTAAGCGCCGTCATCCTCATCTCCCACCTCGGCTACGCCGAGGACCTCGACCTCGTCGGCAAGCTGACGGGCCTGAGCGCCGTGGTCGGAGGACACAGTCACACGCTGCTCGGGGACTGGAAGGCGGTCGGACTCGGCGGCATGGGTCCCTATCCGACGGTCGTGAAGGACAAGTCGGGCGCCGCAGTGCCCGTCGTCCAGTCCTGGGAGTGGGCCAAGATAGTCGGCGACATCACCCTCGACTTTGACAAGTCCGGCCACGTCATCTCCTGGAAGACCAAACCCGTGGCCGTCGTGGGCGACTCCTGGTTCAGGGTCTACGATCTGCCCAATCCTGCAGGCGAGCTCAAGCGCGTGCAGTTCGTGAAATCCGCCGCCGGTCTCGAGGTGGACATCTATGACGGCAAGTCCTATCAGCCCGCATCGGACGAGCTCAGGACCTTCTATCAGGCCGATTTCGACAAGCTTAGCGCAGCTCTCGCGGCCCAGCCCGCGCTGGCCCTGAGCGGCGGAGACCCCAAGGCCGCGACCCTGGCCGCCGGCTACGCCGCAGGCGTCAAGCAGCTCCAGACCCAGGTCGCCACCCAGGCCGGCGAAGACATGAAGCGCGGGCTCAACACCGGACCCGGCCCCATCATCGCGGACTCCATGCGGCTGAAGACCGGGACCCAGATCGCCATCACCAATGCCGGAGGCGTGAGAACCGACGTCCTCCAGGGTCCCCTCACCGTCGCCCAGGTCTACGAGATCATCCCCTTCGGCGACACCCTCGTGACGATGAAGCTCACCGGGGCCCAGGTCGTGAGCACCTTCGAGGACGCTGTGGACTTCGGCCTCGCCAACTATGGCAGCTCCTTCCCCCAGAATCCCCTGACCTACGTGTCGGGCGTCACCTTCACGGTCAGTCCCTCCCAGGCCAAGGGGAGCCGCGTGACGAACGTCCAGGTCCTCCAGGCTGACGGGAGCTACAAGCCCCTCGATCCCTCGGCCACCTACTTCGTCTGCGTCAACAACTTCATCGCCGCGGGCGGCGACAAGTACGCCACGCTGAAAGCCGGGAAGGACGCGATCGACACGGGGTTCATGGATGCCGACGTCCTCCTCGAGTACTCCAAGGACCTGGTGCTCAAGAACGACGAGACGCGCATCACGATTTCCCAATAGTTTTCGTTCATCGGGGGCCCGACTCAGCACGGTCGCGGCCCCCTTTTTCCCTTGAGCCCGCCTGGGGCCCCGTTCCACGAAGCGGCGCATCGGAGCAGCCTGTCGGGGCAGCCGGTTGCTAAACCGGTTTATCAAGACTATACTTGGGCCATACTCGGGAGCACTCAAGGAGGCAGAGCGTGCGGATGGGGCGAGCAGCGGGCATACTCCTTCATCCGAGTTCTCTGCCCGGTCCCTTCGGGATCGGAGACATCGGAAGGGCGGCCCAGGACTTCGTCGGCCGGCTCGCCGAGGCCGGGCAGCGGCTCTGGCAGGTCCTGCCCCTCGGTCCTACGGGATACGGCGACTCCCCCTACGCTCCCTTCTCCTCATTCGCCGGCAACGAACTGCTGATCAGCCTCGAGAGCCTGCGGGACGAGGGCTTCCTGGAAGGGGATGACCTCGTGCCGCCGAGGGCCTTTCCGGCCCGGCAGGTGGACTATGCTGCGGTCATTTCCTGGAAACGCCCCCTGCTCCGTCGCGCCGCCGAATGCTTCCTCGGCGGGGCTTCTGCCGCGCAGCGCGGTGACTACGAAGCCTTCAGGCGGCGGAATGCCGCCTGGCTCGGGGATTACGCACTCTTCCGTTCGATCAAGGACGAGTACGACCAGCGGGCGCTCGAAGAGGGCCGTCACGGGGCGCTCTGGAACAACTTCTGGCCCGAGCAGCTTGCGCGCCGGGAGCCGCGGAGTCTGGCCCGGGAACGTGAACGCCGTGCATCGTCCGTAGCCTGCTACGAGGTACTTCAGTTCTTCTTCGATACGCAATGGAAGGCCCTGCGTTCGGCGGCCCGCGCGGCGGGCGTGCAGATCCTGGGGGACATTCCGATCTTCGTGGCCGAAGACTGCGCAGAGGTCTGGTCCCGTCCCGAGCTCTTCCTCCTCGATGAGCGCGGCCGCCCGCGGGAGATCGCGGGTGTGCCGCCGGATTACTTCAGCGCCGACGGCCAGCTCTGGGGCAACCCGCTCTACGACTGGGAGGCGCATAGGCGCGAGGGCTTCGCCTGGTGGATCCGCAGGCTCGAGGCTGCGCTCGAGCGCCATGACGCCGTGCGCGTTGACCATTTCCGCGGCTTCGAAGCCTTCTGGGCGGTTCCCGCGGGGCAGCGCACGGCCCGGCAGGGCGTCTGGCGCAAGGCGCCCGGCGGGGAGTTCTTTACAGCGCTTCGCGGCGTCCTGGGCGGGGATCTGCCGATCGTGGCGGAGGACCTCGGCTTCATAACCGACGAGGTTCGGGCGCTGCGCGACAGTCTGGAGCTGCCGGGCATGCGCATCCTCCAGTTCGCCTTCGACGCCCAGGAGAGCGGCTCGGCCTTCGACCCGCGGAACCTCTTCCTCCCCCATAACTATGTCGAGCAGTGCGTCGCCTACACGGGCACCCACGACAACGACACCCTGGCGGGCTGGCTGTCGCAGGCCTCGCCGGCCGAGCTCGACTACCTGTTCCGCTACCTCGGCCACAGGCCCGCCGATCCCGTCCGCGCCCTCATAGTCGAGCTGTTCAAGTCGGTGGCGGCCTGGGCCGTGGTGCCGATGCAGGACCTGCTCGGCCTGGGCTCCGAGGCGCGCATGAACCGGCCCTCCACGCTCGGCGGAAACTGGACCTGGCGAATGACCGAGCGGGACTTCTCACCGACCCTCCGCTCGGAGCTTCGCGCGCTGTCCCGGATCTACGGTCGCACTGTGCCCTAGCGCTGCATCGTCCCCGGAGCCGCCGCGCCCGCCGATTGCGGGCAGTACCTTCACTCGGGCCTTTCAGCTATAGTACCCCAATGTCCTCCCTCCTTCTGGCCCTGGCACTGGCGGCCCTGCCCGCGGTCCTCCTCATCGCCTTTTTCTATCGTCTCGATCGGGCGCGTCCCGAGCCCATGCGGCTCATTGTGCGGAGCGTCCTGTTCGGCTTTCTGGCGGTCATTCCGGCGGCCGGCATCGAGCTGGCCCTGGGCTTTCTTGTGCCGAGCATCCCTGGTGTTCCCGGGACACTGTTCGAGGCATTCATTGTTGCAGGGCTGGTCGAGGAGTCCGTGAAGCTTTATTTCGTGCGGAGGTACATCTTCCGGCGCCCGGAGTTCGACGAGCGGAGCGACGGGATCATCTACGCGATCTGCGTCAGCCTGGGTTTTGCCTTCATCGAGAACTTCATGTACGGGCACGATGACCTGCGCATACTTCTCATCCGCTCTTTCACGGCGGTTCCCGGTCATGCCGTCTTTTCGGGAGTGATGGGGTATTACGTCGGCATGGCCAAGCTGGAGCCGGGCAAGTCCGGCGCATGGAGAACCGGGCTGTTCTGGGCAGTACTGCTGCATGGCCTCTACGACGCTCTGCTGTTGAGCGGAGCGCTCGTCGGCTATTTGGTCTTCCCCCTCCTCCTCGTGGGCTGGCGCGTGCTGCGCCGTCTCTTTGCCAAAGCCCAGGCCATAGACCTGGAGAGGCAGGGGGCCTGAGGGCGCCCGCCCTCCGATCAGGCCCGCGCCGGGCCGGGTCACTGCCCGGCCGGCACAGCGACCTCCCGCGCGCCGAGGCGAATTTTCGATCCGCAGGCCCGGACTTCATCTTATCAAAGCCGCGTCGATCCGATACTATAATGACCGAACCCTCCATGGAGTGTGTATGAAGTTCCGCAGCTGTTCGGCCGCCCTTCTTCTGGCGGTCCTTATGATACAAGGCCGAGGGGCCTGGGCCGCAGGATCCGCGGCGCCCCCGACCGTCGCCCCGACCGCCTCGAGTGACGTACTTGCCGGTTTCGACACCGGTCTGTACCGGATACTTCCCGGCAATCAGGCCGTCCCCATCTGGCTGGACGGCGAGATCCGCAAGATCATCCGGGTCCCGGACGGCTGGCTCTTCCTCAGCTCCCGCGGCATCCTCTACAGCAGGGATCTCGGCGTGTTCGAGCAGCGCTCGACGGGCATCCCGATCAAGACCTACAAGCATGTTGCCAACGGCGTGAAAAGCTTCGATTCGGAGGTGCAGGACATCGAGGATCTCTCGGTGGATCGCGCCGACCCCCGTCTCGTCGTCGCCTGCACCAAGGATGCCGTCTACCTGTCCCGCGACGAGGGTCTGAGCTGGACGAGTCTCGGCAGCCCGGTCCCCGGAATCGTGGGCCTCACCACCGTGGCCCTGGCTCCCTATCCGGGCTCCGGCGACAGCGCACTCTGGGTCTCGCACCCCATCAAGGGCCTCTTCGTGAAAAGGCTGTCCGGCAGCGGATGGCTGTCCTTCTCCCCGGGTCTGGCCACCATCACCGGCACCACCAGCGTGGAGGAAGTGTCCAGCCTCGTCCAGGCAGCGGCTCCCTCGGGCACA
>DATJQN010000026.1:0-10839 GCA_035505775.1 Rectinemataceae bacterium
CGCCGACGTTCGGGCCTTCCTCGTCGAGGCCGGCCTGACGGCCGTCCTGCTGGGCGCCTGGATCTGGTCCATCTTCGCCGGATTGGCGGGACCCCTGGCCAAGCGCGCGGCCGACCTCGCGGACCGCATCGCCGAGGCCGCGGTGGGCGAGGGCGACCTCAGCGTCCGCGCCTCCGTCACGCGGGACGACGAGCTCAGCGCCATAGCGGCCGCGTTCAACCTGTTCCTGGACCGCTTTACGGGCCTGACCGCCCGCGTGCATGCCCTGTCTGCCGAGGCGCGCGGCGGCTCGGAGTCGCTCGCAGCCTCCTCGCAGGCCGCGGGCGAGGCCGTGCAGGGCCTCGATCAGGCCGTCGCGGCCGTGCGGGGCGCCGTCGAACGGCAGTCCGACACGGTCGGGTCCACGGAGGGCGAGATCCAGCGCCTCGTCGAGTCGATCGACCAGGTGGCCGACCGGGTCTCCGAGCAGTCCGGATTCGTGGAGCAGAGCTCGGCCGCCGTCAGCGAGATGGCGGCCAACATCGCCTCCGTTTCGCGTATCGCTTCCGCCGCCGACGGCCTGTCGCGCAAGCTGCGCGAGGCGAGCGACGAGGGCGGGCAGGCTCTGCGCGACTCGCTGTCGGCGATCGCCGAGATCGAGGCGGCCTCCACCTCCGTGCGCGAGATAGTCGGCGTCATCTCGAAGATCGCCGCGCAGACCAACCTCCTCGCCATGAATGCGGCCATCGAGGCGGCCCACGCCGGCGAGGCCGGGCGGGGATTCGCCGTCGTCGCGGATGAAGTCCGGAGCCTCGCGGAAAGTGCCGCACACAGCGCGAAGGAGATCGAGGGTCTCATCCGGGGCATGGCGGGCAAGATCGACCGGGGTGCCGGCCTCGCCGACCGGGCGGGCCAGTCCTTCACCCGCATCAGCGAGGGCGTGGCCCAGACGGGCGAGCTCGTCCAGACCATCTCGGCCTCCATGAGCGAACAGCAGCTCGGCGCGGAAGAGATACTTCAGAGTTCCAATTCCCTGACCGAGTCCACGCGTGTCATCAAGGATCTCACGCAGGAGCAGCGGCGCAAATCGGCGCAGATGAGCGAAGCCATGCTGCGCATCGTCGCGGCCTCCAACGAGATCTTCGAGGCCGTGCAGGACGAGACCGGCTCCACGCAGGCGCTGGCGCGCATCGTCGCCATGGTGGGCGAGGAGGCCCAGCTCAACCGCGGCCGGGCCCGCGGTCTGGAGGAGGCCGTGGCGCGCTTCAAGACCGGCGAGCACTGAGGCCGATCGCCCGGCCGGTGCGCGTCGCCCTCAGCGGGTGCGGCTTCTGCTGCTGTCCGTAGGTACGGCGGCGATTCTTGCGCGCCGCGCAGCGGCCGAAGCGCGCTTCGCAGGGCCCGCGGCGCCCCGTCTCCGGATATAAAACTTGACAGCCCAGCCCAGCCGCGGTAGCCTCGGCTATGCCGTCGCCGGGCGCGGCGCGCTCAAGAGGGCCGTCATCAGGGCTGTTCGCGCCGGCGCGCGGGCCATCAATCGAAACGTGATACGTCCTTCAGCCACGTTCTCCCCGACCGCCTTCGGATCGTGGAGCGTGGGGCGCGCATAGAACACGAACGAGGAGCTGGACATGCCAATGCTCATCGGGGTTCCGAGGGAAACCGCGGCAGGCGAACGCCGTGTCGCAGTCGTTCCCGAGGTAGCGAAGAAGTACGTGGCGCTCGGTGCCGGGCTCTGCGTCGAGGCACAGGCGGGGGCCGCGAGCTCCTGCAGCGACACGGACTACGTGGGCGTCACGATCGCGGCGACCGCGACCGAGGTCTTTGATAAGGCCCAGGTCGTGCTCAAGGTCGGACCGCCGAGCCTGAAGGAGATCGCCGCGATGCGGCCCGGAACGGTCCTCATCGGCTACCTCCAGCCGTACCAGGACGTGGAGCGCATCAAGGCGCTCAACGAGCGAAAGATCACGAGCTTCGCCGTCGAGCTCATCCCGCGCATCTCCCGCGCCCAGAGCATGGACGCGCTTTCCTCCCAGGCGGCGGTCGCCGGCTACCTCTGCTCGATCATCGCGGCCAACGCCTGCCCCAAGTTCTTCCCGATGCTCACCTACGCCGCCGGAACCATCAGGCCCGCGCGCGTCATGGTCATCGGTGCCGGCGTGGCGGGACTCCAGGCCATAGCCACGGCCAAGCGCCTCGGCGCCGTCGTCGAGGCCTACGATGTCCGGCCGGAAACCAAGGAGCAGGTCGAATCCCTCGGCGCCAAATTCGTCGATGTAGGCGTCTCGGCCGCGGGCTCGGGCGGCTACGCCCGCGAGCTCACCGACGAGGAGCGGCGGCTGCAGGCGGAAAAGCTCGGCAAGGCCATCTCGCTCGTGGACGTCCTCATTACGACCGCCGCCGTGCCCGGCAAGCGCTCGCCCATCATCGTCACGGCGGCCATGGTGGCCGGCATGAAGAACGGGGCGGTCGTCGTGGACATGGCCGCGGAAGGCGGTGGCAACGTCTCGGGCACCAAGGCAGACGACACCGTCCAGATCGGCGGCGTCACCATATTCGGCCCGACCAACCTGCCGAGCCGCATGCCCGTGCACGCCTCGGAGATGTACGCGAAGAACCTCTACAATTTCCTCTCGCCCTTCATCAAGGGTGGAGAGCTGTCTCTCGACTGGAGCGATGAGATCATCGCGGGCTCCTGCCTCACGCACGACGGGGAGCTCAGGCACGAGGGCGTCAGGAAAGTCCTGGGAGGAAGTCTCTAATGTCCGATTTCATCTACCTCTACGTCTTCATGCTCGCGGCCTTCACGGGCTATGAGGTCATTTCCCGGGTCCCGGTGATCCTGCACACGCCGCTCATGTCCGGATCCAACTTCGTGCACGGTGTCGTCCTGGTCGGCGCCATGGTGGCCCTCGGCGCGGCGGATCCCAACGATCCGCTGCAGATGGCCATAGGAGTCGTCGCGGTCTTCCTCGGGGCGGCCAACGCGGCGGGCGGGTTCGTCGTCACGGAGCGCATGCTCGCCATGTTCAAGACCGGCAAGAAGAAGGAGACGACATGAACATCGACCTGCCCATCCAGCTCTCCTACTTCATAGTCGCCGTCCTGTTCATCCTGGGGCTCAAGGCCATGTCCTCCCCGGTGACCGCCCGCCGCGGCATCCTGTGGGCGGGGCTCGGCATGGTCATCGCGACGCTCATCACCTTTGCCACGCCCCACATGGGCAACTACCTCCTCATGATCGCGGCCCTCCTCGTCGGCGGCACCCTCGCCGCCTGGCTCGGGCGCAGGGTCAAGATGACCGACATGCCCCAGATGGTCGCCGTCTACAACGGCATGGGCGGCGGTGCCGCCGCAGCCATCGCGGCGCTCGAGTTCGCGCGCACGATGGCCCACGGCGAGACGATGCCGGTGGCCGCCACGACCCTCGCGGTGCTCGGCTCCCTCATCGGCTCCGTGGCCTTCGCCGGATCCTGTGTGGCCTTTGCCAAGCTTCAGGGCCTCATGAAGAAGGCGCACCGGCTGCCGGCTCAGAACGCCGTCAATGCCGTTCTCGGTCTCATAGCCATCGCTCTCGGCCTCTGGATCATCGTCGGCGGCAGCCCCGACGCCACCCAGCTCATCGTCTTCTACGCGGTCTCCCTCGTGCTCGGCATCATCATCACGACGCCGATAGGCGGGGCCGACATGCCCGTCGTCATCTCGCTCCTCAACGCCTTCACGGGGCTCGCGGTCGGCTTCGAGGGCTATGTCCTCCGCAACCCCGCGCTCATCATCGCCGGCATCGTGGTCGGCGCCTCGGGAACCCTGCTCACGCAGCTCATGGCCAAGGCCATGAACCGGAAGATCCTGCGCGTCATCTTCAAGCCGATCACGGGAGAGGCGCAGGCGGGGGCCGCCATCGAGGGCAGCATGAAGGAAGCCTCCGCCATGGACGTGGCCTCGATGATGCGTTATGCGGAAAAAGTCATCGTCGTGCCCGGCTACGGAATGGCGGTCGCGGGAGCCCAGCACAAGGTCTGGGAGCTCTGCAAGCTGCTCCAGGAGGTCGGCGTCGAGGTCAAGTTCGCGATTCACCCCGTTGCCGGCCGCATGCCGGGCCACATGAACGTCCTCCTTGCGGAGGCCGGCGTCCCCTACGACCTCATCTTCGATCTCGAGGAGATCAACGAGGAATTCCCGCAGGCGGACGTGGCCCTCGTCATCGGCGCCAACGATGTGGTCAACCCCTCTGCGCGCACCGACAAATCGAGCCCCATATACGGAATGCCCATCCTCAACGCCGACCACGCGCACAACGTCATCGTGAACAAGCGGGGCAAGGGCACCGGCTATTCGGGAATAGAAAACGCCCTGTTCTACGGCGAGAACACGCGCATGCTCTACGGCTCGGCCCAGACCGCCATCGCCGAGGTGATCGCGAACATCAAGTCGCTGATGTAAGCCTCACACCATCGGTCGGCGAAATCGTCAGGGGCCCTTCATCACGCGAATGTCGCGGGGAGAAGGGCCCCAATCGTTGACGACGAACGCACGATATCTCTTGTCCCGATGTCAAGCCCTCTTTACATTAATCCTGTAGGGAGGGATCAGGCATGGCATCCCGATCGTTTCTGACCGGATTCCTGTGTTCCATGGTATTGGCACTTTCGTATCCGCTGACGGGGCAGTCCGCTTCCGGTTTTGCCGTCGTCGAGCTCTTCACTTCGGAGGGCTGCTCGAGCTGCCCTCCCGCAGAAGAGATGCTGGCCAGTCTGAGCTCGGCATACCGGGACAAAGGCCTCCCGGTATATGCCCTGGAATGGCATGTCCAATATTGGGACCAACTCGGGTGGAAGGACAGCTTTGGGTCGGCTGATGCGACCAGCCGCCAATACAGCTATGCGCGGGCGCTGCCCTCGTCGGTATACACCCCTGAAGCGGTTATCAACGGCCTTCTGGTGCCTCAGTACGCGGGGGACCTGCATGAGGTCGAAGGTATCGTGAACGAGGTTCTGGCCGAGCCGGAACGGGCCAGCGTGCGCGCCACCGCCTCGATCACGGGTGACAGCGGGAGGATGGCGCTGGACATCGAGGCGGAAAACGCCGTCGGGAAACTCGCCACGGTCGCGGCCCTCGTGGAGAGCGGGCTTCAGTCGACCCCGACGGCGGGCGAGAACTCCGGGAGACTCCTGCGGCACAGTCAGGTGGTCAGGAGCGCCATCGTCCTTGCCGGAGTCCAGTCCCATCTGACCCTCGCGGTCCCCGCGGGGCTCGACCGGACCCACGCCGAGATCATTGTTTTCCTCCAGGATCGCTCCACCATGCGCATTGTGGCGGCGACGCGAACCGGCCTTCCCGCCGCACTCGGCATGACCGCACGGCCCGGGAAGGGCAGTTGGAGCGGGCGCATCGTGGATGCCTCCGGGGTCGGACTTGTCGGACTCGTCCTCCAGGCCTGCAGCTCGCGGGCATGCGTGCTCGGCAGAACCGATTCCGCCGGGAGCTTCTCGTTCCCGGCGCTCGAGCAGGGCAGCTATACACTGAAGGCGGAGGGCTACGGCGTTCTGTCCGCGTTTGAGATCGGGGCGGAAGGCGCAGCCGAGTCGGTGAAGCCCACGGATGCCTGTGGCGTGAGCCGGCGAGCGCCAAACGCCACACCCACACAGGAAGCCGATTAAAGTACGACAGGTCCTGGCAGCATGCAGGGCTGCACTCGCTTCCGCAGGGGCTCTGCGCCTCGAGGAGGGAGCATGATTGCAGGGCTGTGGCAGGGTGGACGGACAGGGCGCGCGCGGCGCTACAGCATAGAGGTCGTGCGGGGCGGAGCCTAATCGAGCAGCGCCCACGGGCGGCAGCTTTTTCGTCTCGACAAGATTCCCGGAGGCTCTATACTCTTCCCGAGAGGGGGAGTCCATGAAACGACTCATCGTCGCCGCGGGATTGGCGATCGCCGCCCTGTCCGTGCTATCGGCGCAAAATGCCGCCCAGGGACCGAAGCTCCTCTATGTCTATGACGAAAGCAACAAGCAATCTGCCGAGTATGTCACCTACTTCAGGGAGGCCCTGGCGCAACGGGGCATCCCCTACGACGAAACGACGGCCGCCGGGCTGCAGAGACTGGATCTGGCTCACTACGACACCATCCTCATGCACGGCATGGTCATGGCCTTCAACTCCAAGTCTCCCCTCCGGGACTGGCTGAAGACTGGACCGAGCCTGGCCGGCAAGCAGGTGCACCTTTTCGTGACTGCCAATCGCTGGTTCGTGGACAAGCTCCTTGGCCAGCTGAAGGAGCTGCTTCGAAAGGACCAGGCGACACTGACGGACGCGGTCTCCATGGCCACGAAGGATCTGAAGGCCGCCGACAAGCAGGCCGCCGTCCAGACCTTCGTGAGGGAGCTTCGCCCCTAGCCAGCCGCGGGGGAGCCAGGGCAGGGAAGCGAGATCGTAGAACCAAATCGGGCAAAAATTATCCATTAAATATCGAGGCGCAAGAGCCGGGTCGCGAAAATCCATTGGTGCATTCTTTCACGATTGACTAAATAAAAAAAGAACTATATAAGTGAAGAATCAGCAACAGAAACGAGTGTATTGCCTGTCGAAACGCCCGGGTAGACATCCGTCCCCGAAGCGACGGGCGGAGGCTGTATGGAAGTTCGGGTGTGCATAGGCGACTTCTGCCATCTCCAGGGCTCGGAAATCGTGACCCGGGTCTTCATGGAGCTCGCGGAACAGGAGCAGCTCGGTCCTCTCTTCGATTTCAAGGGCGTCTTCTGCCTGGGAAAGTGCCAGGAGGAAGGCGTTTCCGTTCGAGTCGGTGACAGGGTGCACAAGGTCAATCGCGACAACGCGGAAGAGTTCTTCCGGGAAGTCATCCTGCCGGCCGTCAGGGCCAAGGCCTAGGGGGAAGCATGTCCGTCGTTCGTTATGGTGTGTGGGACCGCAAGGTCGTCGACACCCGCACGCTGCAGTACTTCGAGGTCGATGAGACCCCGGGTTTCGAGGGTTTCGAGGAGTTCGATCCGGGCAACCGGATTCGCGCCTTTTTCGGCGGCAAGGGTTTCTTCTCCTTCGATCGCGACGTCGACCTGCTCGACGGCATCCGCAACTATGTCGCCCGCGCCGCTTCGGAGTCCTGCGGCAAATGCACTCCCTGCAGGGTCGGTCTCCAGATCCTGAAGCAGAGACTCGACGATCTCATGGAGGGGCGCTCCGGCCAGGAGAGCTTCGAGCTCATCCGGACGCTGGCCGAGCAGGTGCGCGACACCTCCCTCTGCGGCCTCGGCCAGACTGCCACCGTGGCCCTCCTCGAGATCCTGAAGTACTTCCCGGACGAGTTGCTCAGGCGTGTAGGCAAAAAGGGCGAGGAGCAGCAGTTCTGCACCTCCTACGTCACCGCTCCCTGCATCGAGGCCTGCCCGGCCAAGGTCGAAGTGCCCGAATACATCGACTACATCAAGGAGGGCGCCTTCTCCCATTCGGTCGGCGTCATCCTTCGCAAGTATCCGATGGCCGCTACCTGCGGCCGGGTCTGCGTGCGCTTCTGCGAGATGGCCTGCCGGCGCACGATGGTCGACGGCGCGGTCGGCATCAAGATCCTGAAGCGTTTTGTCGCGGACAAGGAGCGCTATGTCACCGACAAGTGGTTCTCGCCCGCTCTGATAAAGAAGAAGAAGCCCGAGCAGCTCCGCGTGGCGGTCATCGGCGCCGGCCCCGCCGGCATCTCCGCCGCCTACCATCTGCTGCTCCGCGGCTACCAGGTCGATCTCCTCGAAGCCATGACCGAGGGCGGCGGAATGGCGGCGGTGGGCATTCCGGAGTACCGGCTGCCCAAGGGCGTGCTCAAGCTCGAAGTATCGATCATCACGAGCCTCGGCGGCCGCATCCTCTACAACAAGCGCATGGGCCACGACTACACCCTCGACGATCTGTTCAAGCAGGGCTACAAGGCTGTCTTCCTCGGCATCGGAGCCCACAAGGGCAAGGCTCTCGAGGTCCCCGGCGAGGACCGCTCGGTCCAGGGCTATCTGACCGGCGTGCGCTTCCTTCTCTACATCAACCACTACTACATCACCATGGGACTTCCCGTGGAGCTCGGCAAACGCGTCGTGATTGTGGGCGGCGGCAACGTGGCCATGGACTGCGCGCGGTCGGCGCTGCGCATGGGGGTCGAGGAAGTCCATCTCGTCTACCGGCGCACGCGGGATGAGATGCCCGCCGACCACGAGGAGATCGAGGCGGCCGAGGCCGAGGGCATCAAGTTCCACTTCCTCTCCCACCCGACGCGACTTGCCACGGAGAACGGCAAGGTGACCGGCATCGAGCTCATCAAGATGAAACTCGGCGAGCCCGATGCCAAGGGCCGCAAGACCGTCCTGCCCGAGGAAGGCACCAACTGGTTCCTGCCCGCGGACTTCGTCGTCGTCGCCATCGGCCAGGAGGTGGACAACCGCTTCCTCAAGGGCGACGAGGGCATCAAGATCAACCGCTACGGTCTCATCGAGGTCGACCCGAACACGCGGATGACCACGCGCAAGGGGGTCTTCGCCGGCGGCGACGCGGTCTCCGGACCGGCGACCCTCATCGAGGGCATGAGCCAGGGCGAGAAGGCGGCCGCGGCGATGGACGACTACCTCGACCACGGCTGGGTGCGCTTCAATCCCAAGAACCGCATGAGCCAGCTCCTGGAGAAGGTCAAGCGGATCGACGAGATGGGCATCCGCGCTCCCGTCTACTCCCAGTATCGGGTGACCGCGACCGAGCTGGATCCCGAGGTGCGCAAGAAGATCTTCGAGGAAGTCGAGAAGCCGATCACGCAGGAGGACGCCTACCGCGAGGCGAATCGCTGCATGCGATGCTACCGGGTCTACTCGGTAGTCACCGAAAGGTAGAGTAGAGATGAACGCCACCATAAACGGAATGCCCGTCGAGTTTCACGAGGGCGAGACCATACTGCAGGCCGCCCGGCGGACCGGGCACCACATCCCGAGTCTCTGCGAGATGGACTCCCTGGACCACCGCCCGGGGACCTGCCGCGTATGCCTGGTCGACGTGAAGCGCGCCGGTTCGGCGGAGACGGTGACCGTCACCTCCTGCAACACGCCCATGGAAGAGGGACTCTCGGTCGTCACGCGCAACCCGGAATTGCGCGAGAAGCAGCGGCTCCAGGTGGAGCTCCTCCTCGCCGACCACAACCAGGACTGCGCGGCCTGCATCCGCCACGGCGACTGCGAGCTGCAGGACATAGCGCAGTTCGTCGGGCTGCAGGAGACGCGGTTCAGCGATCCGGTCTATTTCCGGGGACGCACGAAGGACAGCTCTTCGCCGTCGATCGTCCGCGACATGACCAAGTGCATCCGCTGCTTCCGCTGCGTCACGGTCTGCCGTCAGGTCCAGGGCACCGACATCCTGGTGATAGAGAACGAGGGACTGGCCTCCGAGGTCGGCGTGCGCCACGCGCAGGATATGCTCCATTCCGACTGCGTCTCCTGCGGTCAGTGCACCCTCGTCTGCCCGACCGGCGCCCTGGCCGAGAAGGACGACACCGAGCGGGTCGTCGACTATCTGTACGATCCTTCGCTCTTCACGGTGTTCCAGTTCGCTCCGGCTGTCCGCGTCGCTCTCGGCGAGGAGTTCGGCCTCCCCCCCGGCACCAACGTCGAGGGGAAGATCATCACCGCGCTCAAGGGCCTGGGAGCCAATGTCGTGCTGGACACGAACTTCACCGCCGACCTCGTCATCATGGAGGAAGGCACCGAGCTCCTCACCCGCATCAAGGAAGGCGGCACGCTGCCCCTGTTCACATCCTGCTCGCCCGGCTGGGTCAACTACCTCGAGAAGTTCCACCCCGACATGCTGCCCCATGTCTCCACGACCAAGAGTCCGCAGCAGTGCTTCGGGGCGATCGCCAAGACCTATCTCGCCGAGCGGATGAAGGTCGACCCGGAGCGCATGCGGGTCATCTCCATCATGCCCTGCACGGCCAAGAAGGGCGAGGCGGGCCGCGGCGAGTTCGCGACGAGTGGACGGCCCGACGTCGATGTCGTGCTCACCACGCGAGAGTTTGCCCGCCTCCTCAAGAAGGAGGAGGTCAGGCTCGCCGAGCTGCCCGATTCCGGCTACGACAACGAGTGGATGGGCGCCTACACCGGCGCGGCCGAGATCTTCGGCACCACGGGAGGCGTCATGGAGGCAGCCCTGAGGACGGTCCACTTCGTGGTCACCGGCAAGGAGCTGCCCGGAATCTCCTACGAGAAGGTCCGCGGTCTCGAGGGCGTCCGCGAGGCGGAGGTGGACCTCGGTCCGGGAGTCGGCGTCGTGCGCGTCGCCGTGGCTCACGGCCTCAAGAACGCGCTCAAGGTCGTCGAGGCCGTGCGTTCGGGCGAGCGGAGCTACCATTTCGTGGAGGTCATGACCTGCCCCGGCGGATGCATCGGCGGCGGCGGCCAGCCCAAGATCAAGAAGGCCTACCAGGGGGCGCGCGGTCCCCGATGGAAGGCGATATACGCGATCGACTCCTCGTCCAAGCTCAGGCAGTCGCACAACAACCCACTGGTGCAGAAGCTGTACAAGGACTACCTCGGCGCTCCGAACTCGCATCGCGCGCACGAGCTTCTCCATACGCATTACAGGGATCGCTCCAGGACAGTCGTTCACACGATGAGCGAAATATGGGACGACATCCGCGATCGCACGCGCGTGGAGCGCTGCGAATAGGCCCGCGGACGGTGCCGCGGACGGTGCCGCAGGCGGTGCCGCGGGCGGCACCGCAGGGTGGCCCCGAGCGGCCCCCTTCGCGGCCAAGAATAGAGCCGGTGTCCTTCGGGGCGCCGGCTCCTTTTTGTGCCGGGAACCAGCAGAGCCGAGGGGTTGTGGGCG
>DATJQN010000027.1:0-14755 GCA_035505775.1 Rectinemataceae bacterium
CATCTTCGAGGTGTCGAGGATGGAGGTGATCGAGTTGACCGCCGTGTTGTAGCCCCGGTTTCGGATGTTTTCGATATCCACGATCTTCTTGAGATTCTCGCGGATATTCAGCTGGTCGAAGGTGGCGGGGTCGATCTCGGCGCGGAGGTTGTTGATCCGCTCCATGAGATCCTTGGCGATGATGGTATAGCGCTTGGACTTGGGGTTTTCGATGTCGTCGTCCGTGTAGTCGCGGATGCGGTTCATCTTCTCGAAGATGATCTCGGTGTCCGAAAGCTCCTCCTTGCCGGCGTCGATGAGCCGGTCCTTGAGGCGCTCGATCTCCTTGTCGATCTGGTCGATCAGGTGCTTGGAGATCAGATCCTTGATGAGGTACTCGACGGTGACCTGATAGTGGAAAATCGGAGAGATGAGCTCGGAGTCGAGGATGTTGACCGAAAGCTTGACGTCGGTGACGGTCTTCGGTTTCGCGAGATTGTCCTTGAACGAGCACTTCACGACCGAGTAGGCGTTCTCGCCGCGGATGAAGGCTCCGACATCGGTCTTCTGGCGCAGGAGGGCGTTGGTCAGGTTTTCCAGCTCGTTGACGCCGCGCTGGATGTGGCCCTGGAGGTGGCCGAACATGTTGACCATCGACTTCTCGACTTCACCGGTGTTGAACTTGTCGGCGCCGCCGACCTGGTCGAGGAGCTCGGCGATCTCTTTCGGGGTGTAGCGGGCGAGGGACTTCATTTCCTCTTTGTCAATGAAGTTTCGCACCTTCTTCACCATCTCGTCCTCGGTGGTGACCATGAAGCGGTTGAACATGTTCTGGTAGTTCTGGTTGAAGTAGTTGTAGAGCTTCTCCTTCAACCCGCCCATGACATCGAGCCGCTCGAGCACTTCCTTGGGAAGGCGGGCGTTGATGTGGTGGAGGACCTTGTTGGTCTCTTCCTCCAGAAGCTGATTGACTTCACGCTGCTGGTCGCGGCCTTCCTGGGCCAGCGAGTTTCTGGAACCGACAGCCGATGGTTTCTCGGGATGGAATACATTAGGACTCTTAGGCAGATCTATCGCACCCATACGATCTCCTTTACGCGATTAAGGATTCTTGAGTTATAGTATCGAAGGACAAAGAAAGTTGTAAAGTCCGAAAAGGAATTTTCGAGACGCCGTTTTGCCTTAATATGGTAGAATCATGACGTTGGGGCTGAAGCCCCGCGGAAAGGAAGGCACCCGTGAATCGTCCTCACCGCCTCCTCAGCACCCTCCTCTCGGTACTGTTCCTCTCTTTTCTCCTCGCTTCATCCCAGGCCCAGACCACGCCGGGCCAGTCCGAGACGCGTACGGGGGGGCTCGACGTCGTTCTCCTCCTCGACAAGTCCCTGTCGATGGCCCCGTATTTCGACCAGGTCAAGGCCTACGTAGCGGGTCGCGTGCTCGAGCCGATACTCGTGCCCGGGGATCGGCTCATCCTGGAAACCTTTTACGGAAAGGTCGATCGCCTGTTCGGGGGCCCGATCGCCACCGAGCAGGACAAGGCTGCGGCGATCCGGGAGCTTCGTTCGGTCAAGGCCGACGGGCGATTCACCGACATCGGAGCGGCCCTCGACGCGGCGCAGCGCGACTTGACCGAGCTCGGCCAGCCGGATCGGCCCAAATACGTGCTCCTCATCACGGACGAACGGCAGGAAGCCCCTGCGGGGAGCCCCTATGTGTCGCCCAACCACAAGCTCTCACACCCGGCTCTTCAATATATGAAGCGCGTTGATCTGGGCAAATTCCGGGCGATCACCGTCGGATTCGGCGTCGGCGCCAAAGTTGACGCGACGGCCCCCCAGGTAATGAGACTCCTCACGGAGGCCCCGCCATCGGCCGCCGCGGGCCCGGCAGCCGGCGGATCTCCGGGCGCTGCGGCCGGCGGAGCAGGCCAGAGTTCAGGCGCGGCGCCCGGAGGAGACGGCGCAGCCGGAGGTTCCCCGGGGCTCGCCGCCACAGCTGCCACCGGCGGCGGAACGGGGATACCGGGTCTGCCTGCCTTCATCCTCTGGATCGGCCTGGCGGTGCTCCTCCTTCTGCTTGGCCTGGGTACGCTGCTCATTCTTCGGTCCCGGAAGCCGCAGGACAGGGATCAGCAACCTTCATGACACTTGATGCGCTGGCAGGTTTCCTGACCGAGCACGACCGCTACATTATCGCCTCGCACGACGGCCCGGATGCCGACGGCCTCGGGGCTTCCTATGCCCTCGCCCTCGCGCTGCGGTCGATCGGCAAGACGGTCTACGCCACCGTGCCGACCCATGTTCCGGCCAAGTACCGGTTCATCGATCAGCAGGGCCTGTTCGTGCCGCTCGCCTCTCCCGAGACCCTGAACTTCGACCTGAGTGACTTTATCCTGGTGATCATCGATACCCAGGATCTGAACTATCTCGGCGTCGCTGCCGAGCGGGTCATCCGCCAGGCAGCCGAACGGGTCATCATCGACCACCATGAACTGAGTGTGGCGGCCGGCCAGGCCGCCTATGTCGATCCGATGGCCTCGAGCAGCTGCGAAATCGTCTATGGCCTCATAGGGAAGATCGGCGCGGAGCCGACGCTCGATGTCTCGGAGGCCCTGTTTGCCGGCATGGTGTACGACACCGGTTCGTTCGCCTACCCGAAGACCGGGGACCGCTGCTTCGCCTACGCGTCCGAGCTGGTGCGCGCCGGGGTGAAACCCTACGCCATCCACGGCCGGCTGTACGAGTCGGGCAGCATCGGCGTGTTGATCCTGCAGAAGGCGGTGCTCTCCACGCTCGAGCTGCATGCGGAGAGCAGGGTGGCTGTCCAGGTCCTTCATCGAAGCGATCTGGCTGCGTCGGGGGCCGCATACGAGGACGCGGAGGATCTTGTCAACATCCCGCTGCAGAGCCGGACCGTGGAGGTCTCCCTGCTCTTCAAGGAGAACCTCGAGGGACGGATCCGCTGCTCCCTCAGAAGCAAGGGCGGCGTGAACGTCGCACATGTCGCACAGACCTTCGGGGGGGGCGGCCACAAGACCGCCGCAGGCTTCACCTGCAGGACTCCTCTTGAATCCAGCAAAGCCGACGTGCTAAAAACCATCGTCGCGGCCCTGGCTCGAAGCGGAGGATCATGAAGCGTCTCATCCAGACAGCCTTTTTCCTGGTCAGCGCGATCGCCCTCGGGATCGCGGTGTATTTCTTCATCCATGAGCGTTCCGGCGCGGCGCAGGCCGCCCGCCCCGTGATGACCAAGCAGGTGGTCGTTGCGCCGCAGGGCAGCTCCACGGATGAGCGAAGCCAGGGTTCCGACCGGGACATCCCCGTCAACCATATCGCCGCCCTGCCGAACGAGGTGATACTCGATGTCGTCTCCACCCTCCTCGTCCAAAACGAGGGGGGAGAGGGCGACGAGCAGATTCTCATTGTCAGGAAGACGGACCGGGGCGACAACAGGCTCACGATCGTCGTCGCGGCCTATCTGCCCGCGCGCAAGACCTGGGTGCGGGCATGGGAGGGGGACACCCTCGCCACAAAACTCACGACCTTCACGGTGCAGGCCAAAGATCTCATCGGAGATCACAACCTCGACATCATCTGCACCGGGATGGACGACAGCAACGAACAGACCATCGTCGTCTTCCGGCGTCTTCCCGGCGGCTCCGGCATGAACTTCTCCCCCATACTTTCCCTGGCCGCTGACTCAATAAGCATCGGAGAGGTCGAGCGCCCGGAGGGCTACCAGCTTGGCCAGACCAACGGCGACAGCATTCCCATCTATGCGTTCAACCGAAACAAGGCGTCCCAGAACCTGCTCGACCAGGTCAAGAGCAGCTATGCCTGGGACGCCCGAAAAGCCATGTACGTCAAGACCGGGGACGAGGCGATCTCCGGAGCCCAGGTCGAGCGCGAGGCGATTTCCAAGGTCCTGACAGGCTCGGAAAAGGACTTCGAGACCTTCCTCCAGGGCGTGTGGTACGAGTCGGACAAGGGCCCCCTCGATCCCGGCGCGAGGCTTCTGGTCTTCGACAAGGCCGGAGGAACCATCACCTTCTATACCACCGATACACAGGAAGTCTTTCGCTGGACGGACTCGCATGCGACGCGCTACGGCCTTTATGCCGGCTGCCAGAACGAGGACGTCGCCAACCTCCGTCGCCTGATGGATATCGAGCTGACCGGGGCCGATACCATCTCCGTGCGCGTCTTCGAGGACCTCCGCATGAAGGTCGATCCGCAGAACGCCTGGGACGGCGGCTACAAGAAGCTCCCCGCAGATGCCTCGGAGACCGTGGCGCGGGGATCGGCCTCCGCCCCCACGACCGACTTCAAGCTCGAGGGACCCTACAGATCGGCCGATGGCTCCGAACTCCTGTTCGCCGCCCCCCGATACAGCCTCAAACGCAAGGACGTCACGGAGCGCGGCGCCTTCCAGCTCTTCCGCCTCGGCAGCGATACGGTGCTCGAGCTGAGTGTCCTCAAGGATAATGGCCTCATGGGCGAGCGCCGGACCTATCGCGCAAGCTACACCGAGACCCACGCCGGAAAGACGACGGTCAGGCGCCTCCTTCTGGAGCCGGCGCGAACGAGCATTTCCGGTCTGGAGATACTTGAAGAGGACAACCTGGTCTACGAACAGAAGGCGGGAAGCTGAGTCGATCCCGAAGCTGCGCCGTCATTGAATGCGTGAAGGTCGAGCCGAGGTCCGCGTCAGTCCATGGGATAGGATTCGTAGCCGGCGTCTTTCAACTTCAACCTGGTGGCGTCGGGGTCCTTCCCGCTTTCCACGTAAACGACCCACCTGGTCGAGGCTCCCGCGCCCGGGCTGCGCACTTCAACGCCCGACTTGAAGCCCTTGGCGGACAACTCCGCGGCCAGGCTACGCGCGTTGCTCTCCACTGAGAAGTAGCCGACCTGCAGTCGCGACACAGCGCCGGCGGTCGCTTCCGTACCCGCATTCGCGCCGGCGCTCGAACCTGTGGAAACGGAGGAGGCCGTCGCCGCTGGCGGTGCCGCTGGCGGTGCCGCGGGGGCTGCCGCCGGCGCCGGGGTCGCTGCCGGTGGCGCCGAGGGGATCGGCGCCACCGGCTTCAGATCAGTGGGCCTGATGCTTCCGAAGTACCAGTAGGGAAAGGGCGGAGGGGACAGGTCTCCCGAGGCGATGTGCGCTTCAGGGCTCTCCGGAAACTCCTGCGTCAGGCGTCGTGCGGCGGCGGTCTTGGCCGGGCCGCTCTCCGCAGTCCAGGCGAGAAACTCCGCCTCCCGACGCAGGGAGGCATCCGACAGGGCTGTGATCAGGTCGGCGGCGAGGGCCGCGGCCTCCGAGACGCGCCCGGCGAGGAACAGGGCCCAGGCGCCGACCAGTCGCGCCTGGGCCGCCGTCGTGGGATCCCGCGAGGCGATAAGGACGGCCGAGGCCATGTCCCGGGCGGTATCGGTTTCGCCGGCGGCCAGTTCGCAGCGCGCCGCCCGGAGCAGCAGGGGGGCGCCTCCGTCCGATGCCAGGGCCGCCTCGCGCTTGAACAGGGCGGCTGCGTCAGGGAATCGGCCCAGCAGAAGGGAGAGCTCGGCGGCGCGATCAAGCATGGCGGCGCGCTCGGACGGCTGCGGCACTCGATCGACCGTCTCCTTCATGAGAGTGAGCGCATCCTGAGGCGGGAGGCGCGAAATCAGCGTCAGGACCGCTTCCGCTAGGGACTCGGGCGAAACCCCGGCCAGCTTGGAACGAGCCGCCGCAAGACCGCCCGGATAGGCCTGATCCTGGACGGTCTGGGCGGCAGCGGGACCCGAGCCGGCAGCGGTGCCGCCGGGACCGGCAGCCGGGGAGCCTGAAGCGGCCGCCGGCTGGGAGGAAGCCGAATCCGAAGCCCCGGAGCCCTGGGCCAGGATCGCCTGTGCCGACAATCCACACAGCGGGATCAAAAGGACGAGGAAGGCCGCGCGACCCTTGAGCGCGGATCCGCGGGCAGAGTTGTGCGCACTCATCCTATAGTTCTTCGGCGTGGAAGGTATTCCCCGAAAGCCCCGTAATCCGGACCCGGGTGAAGTGGCCGACGCGGGAGGCGGGTGCGGGGAAGACGAGCATCTCGTCCCGCTGGGTCCTGCCAAGGACTTCGCTCTTTTTCCTGCGCGAGATACCCTCGACGAGCACCTCGACCGTCGACCCGACCCGCTCCACGAGCTGCCGGCGTCCGATCCGCTTCTGAAGCTCGATCACCCGCGCAAGCCTCTCCCGTTTGACCTTCTCGGCCACACGGTCCGGAAGCGATGCAGCCGGGGTGCCCTCCCGCGGATTGTAGTGGTACATGAAGGAATAGGCGAAACCGACCTTCTCCATCAACGCGAGCGTCGCCTCGTTGTCCTCCTCCCGCTCTCCGGGAAAGCCCACGAGGATGTCGGTCGACAGCGAAAGTTCGGGTATGGCCGAACGCATGCGGTCGACCAGATCCAGGTAGTCCCGGGAAGTATAGCGCCGGTTCATGGCCGCCAATATCCTGTCCGAGCCGGACTGGACGCAGAGGTGCACGTGTTTGCAGTAGAGTTCGTCCTCGGCGAGGACGCGGATGAGTTCGGGGGAGAGGTCCTTCGGATGGCTCGTGAGAAAGCGTATCCAGCGGATGCCGCCCTTCCCTCGCGCCTTCAGATGGGCCGAGATCAGCCTGAGAAGTCCGGGGAAGCCAAGCGAAGAATCCCTCGATCCCGAGTCGGGTTCTGCTTGCCGAACGCCTTCCGTGCCGGGTCCCCGGTGTGGCCCTGGGTTTGGGGTGGAGTCTCCGGGAGCGGAGGCCCCTCTCCAGCGGTACGAATTGACGTTCTGTCCCAGAAGCGTGAGTTCCCGCACCCCGGCATCCTCGAGGGCATCGAGCTCCGCGAGGATATCCTCGGGCCTTCGGGAGACTTCGTGGCCGCGCAGATAGGGGACGATGCAATACGAGCAGTAGTTGTCGCAGCCGTGCATTATGGGGAGGAAGGAGCGGAACGAGCCCGGCTCGTAGTAGGACTTGGCGAAAACGAAGGCCGGACTTTCGTCGATGTCGTCCACGCGGAGACCCCGGGCGACTGCATCGAGGACGAGGCCGAATGCCTGCTTCTGGAAGGTACCGACCACATAGTCGACGGCCGGCTGTCGCTCCTTGATGCTCCGCTTGAGCCGCTCGGCCATGCAGCCCGTGACGACCAGCGCGAAGGGAGACCCTCCCGCGGCCTGTCGCGCGCGCTTGTGCGCCGCAAAGTGATCGATGCGGCCCCAGGCGCGGTTCTCGGCCGTGGCCCGCACCGAGCAGGTGTTGATGAGGACGAGGTCGAGGTCAGTATCGAGTTCGGCCGCAGCCTCCGCGTCGGAAGCCGCTAGACGTGACACTTCGCCCGCCTCGGCCGCCGCTGCTCCGGCCGCCGGGGCAGCCCGCTGCGAAACGGAACGCTCTGCCGGAGTCCAGCCCCGTTCCCTGAAGATGCTTTCGAGGGCTGCGGACTCTGCCTTGTTCATCTGGCAGCCGTAGGTTTCGATGAGGTATTTCATGCTGGCCGCATGGACTCGATGGCGGACAGTCGCCGCGCGAAGCCCGCCGCTGCACCCCCCGAATCATCTTCGGAGCAGCGCGTCGTGGCCAGAATCCGACCCTGACGCGCTGCCGAAGGGCCGCGGGAGAGGGCTATGCCCGGCTCCTGAGGCCCCGGACAAACTTGATGATGTTCCAGACGCCATAGCCTATCAGGCCGACCGCTCCGAGGGTGACGAGCCCGGTCGACAGCCCCGCGATGCCGGAGATGATCGGAATGTGCCAATGCGCGATGCCCGTAAGGGCCAGAAGGGCACCCGCCCCCAAGGCGACGACTCCGCCGGTCTTGTCGGCTTTGGAGCTGGACTTCAGGCTCGACAGCCCCACGCCCATGGCGATGACTCCGATGCCGAGCCCGACGATGCCGCCGAGCCAGCCCGCGATCCCCTTGAGCACGAGGAGGGCGACACCGCCCACCGTGGCGCTGACGCCCTTGAAACCGCGATTGGACAGTTCCCTGCTGTCTACAGGTTCGATGTCATTCATCAATTCCTCCATTCGCCGCCTCGGCGGGTGTGGCCCGCCCCCTTCGGGCGTGGGCCCTCGATCCGTGGATTGCCGGGCGCGATATCGAGACAAATAATACAGAAAAGCCCGCCCGGGGTAAACCGGGCGCTCCGCTCCATCCGGGTGCCGGAACTCCGGCCTTCGAGCCGGTCCGGCTCGGCAGCGCCCGAGGGGGCCCCGGGGCACTTTCAGTGGCGGAAGCAGCGCTGCCCGGTGAACATCATGGCGGCGCCATACTCGTTGCAGGCGTCAATAACCTCGGCGTCGCGGAGCGAGCCTCCGGGCTGGACGACCGCGGACACCCCTTCCCGCAGGCCCACGTCAATTCCGTCCCGGAAGGGGAAAAAGGCATCCGAGACCATCACCGAGCCCCCGAGTCCTCCCCGGGCAGCGGCAACTTCCTCGCGAACCGCCTGCTTGGCCCCCTCGTCCCGGGACTCGTTCCATCCCTCCCCGCTCCGTTCCCAGAGGATTCTGTCCTCAAGCTTCCGGTAGGCCTTGTCGCGCGCAATCTCGGCGACTCCGACCCGGTCCTGCTCCCCCGTGCCGATACCCAGCGTCACGCCATTCTTGACGTAGATCACGGAATTGCTCGTGACGCCCGTCTCCACCTGCCAGCCGAAGAGCATGTCGTCCCATTCCGCGTCGCTGGGCTGCCGCTCTACGCGATGAAGACGGCCGGCTTCCTCGCGCTCGGCGGGGAGGAAATCAGCGCGGGAGCGGATGCGCGAGACAAAGCCCGTCTGGACGATGTAGGCTCCGTCGAGGAGGGCGCGGAAATCCAGCGTGGAGCTGAGCGCCCAGGATTGGAGCCGGTCGATCGCCGGAATGCGCATGATCCGGAGATTCTTTCTGGCGGAGAGAATCCCGATGCTCCCCTCCTCGAAATCGGGAGCTGCCACCACTTCGCAGTAGGAGGCGGCGATCTGCGTCGCGCAGTCGCGGTCCAGGCAGCGGTTGAGGACAACAGCCCCACCGAAGGCTGCTATCCGGTCCGCCATGTAGGCGCGCCGGTAGGCTTCAGCCGGATCGGCGCCGAGGGCGACGCCGGAGGGGTTGTTGTGCTTCATGATCGCGCAGGCCGGCCCTGCACCCAGGTAGCGCAGAATCCCGAGACCCGAGTCCACATCGGTCAGGTTGGTCTTGCCCGGATGCTTCCCGAACTGCAGGAGCTCGACGGCCGACACCAGTGCCTCGCGCGGCGCGATGATCTCTGCGCCCGCCAGGGCGAGGTTGCCGCCGACCGGCCTGTAGAGTGCGGCGGCCTGGTCGGGATTCTCGCCGTAGCGGAGCCCGCGGCGCTCGCCCTCGACTTCCCACTGCACTTTCTCGAATGCCAGGGCGCTACGCCTCCCCGCCTCGTCGTAGAAGGCGATCTCCATGCGCGGAGGAAAGGGATCGGACAGGATTGTATGATAGGCTGCGGAGAGCTTGCGGGGGTTCACGAGGAACTCCCGAGATAAGTGGCCCTCAGTTCGGAATACTCCATGGCGTCCAGTCCTGCGGATATTGCGGCGTCGAGGCGGGAGCAGAGGGCAAAGCTCGCCACGGCGAGCCGGTGGCGGGTCCGCAGACACAGGCCCCCGGTGGTGCGCAGCTCGTCGCAGAGTTCCGGATACTGCCCGGGGTCGGAGACCGAGGCCACGCGCAGATAGTTCTTGGCCGAGGCGCGAAGCAGAGCGGAGCCCCCGATATCGATGTGCTGCCGGAGCTCCTCGACCCCGATACCCGCGCGGCCGGCTGCCGACGTGAAGGGATAGAGATTGGCGATCACGAGGTCGAAGCTCACCGCCCCGAGGCGCAGCAGGTCAGCCTCGTGCCGCGAGTCTCCCGGCTCGGCCAGGATACCGAGGTGGATCTTCCAGTCCAGGCTTTTCACGAGGCCGCCGGCCATCTCGGGCTGCCCCGTGTAGTCGCTGAGCGGGACGAGCAGATCATCAGCCGCGGAACCGAGGATGCCCCGCAGCGCGTCGAAGCTTCCTCCGGTCGCGTAGAAACGACATGCGCTCTCCGTCCGGGCGACGCAGGTCACGATGTCTTCCAGACCGCGCTTGTCGAAGGCCGAGACCAGAACCGCACGGGGCTTCACCAGATCGGGAGCCCTCGCCACCGTGTTGAATGCCATGGTTCCCCCGGGTCCGAGCTCAGGGCCGCTCGACGTAGGCGTAGGCCGAGTGGTTGTGGATGCTCTCGAAGTTCTCGGCCTCCACGGAGAAGCGCGGGAATTTGCCGAGCGCCTCGACTTCCCTATACACCTCCCGCACGACATCTTCCACGAAGCGGGGATTGTCGAAGGATTTTTCCGTGACGTATTTCTCGTCCTCGCGTTTGAGCAGCGTGTAGACCCCGCTCGAGGCCGAGGACTCGACGAGGGCGACGAGGTCCTCGATCCAGAAGAAGGGACCGAGGGCGACTTTGAGCGTGACCACCCCCCGCTGATTGTGGGCCCCATACGAGCTGATTGCCTTCGAGCAGGGACAGACGGTCTGGACCGGCACCGAGACGGCCACGTCGAACTCGCGGCCGCCATCCCACACCTTGCCCATGTAGGCGCATTCATAGCTCATCATGGAGGCCTGTCCCGAGACGGGGGCGCGCTTTTCTATGAAATAGGGAAAGTGAAGGTCCGCGTAGGCCGTTTCGGCCTCCAGAGTCCTGCGGATTTCCTCGAGCATTTCGAGGAAGCGCGGCATTGAAAGGTCCCGCCGGTGCGCCTCGAAGACCTCGATGAAGCGACTCATGTGGGTGCCCTTGAAATCATGGGGAAGATCAGCAAACAGATTGACCGTTCCCGTCGTATGCTGAACGCCGGCGGCCCGATCGAGCACCGTGATCGGATAGCGCACGCCCTTTACGCCGACCTTCTGGATGGCGATGCGCCGCTCATCCTTCATGGCCTGAATGTCCACCATTGTCCCGTTCTCCGGCATCGTCTAGTCCGCACCGCAGCCGTGATCGGCGGCCTGGACGGTGTTCCACAAGAGCATCGTGATCGTCATGGGTCCTACCCCGCCCGGAACCGGCGTGATCCAGCCCGCCCGCTCGACGGCGGCGGCATAGTCGACGTCGCCGACGAGGCGGTGCCCCTTCGGATGACTGCTGTCCTCGATCTGATTGACGCCGACGTCGATGACGCAGGCCCCCGGCTTGATCATGTCGCCGGTGATGAGGCCGGCCCGGCCCACACAGGGTATAAGGATGTCCGCCTCCCGGCACAGTTCCGCGAGGTTCCGCGTGCCGGTGTGGCAGACCGTGACGGTGGCGTTGAGGGAGCGGCGGATGAGCAGGTTCATGAGCGGGCGACCCACGATATTGGACCGCCCCACGATAACGGCATGGGCGCCGTCCGTGACCAGGCCGCTCCGCTTTATGAGCTGGACGACGCCCGCGGGTGTGCAGGGGATGAAGCAGGGATCGTCGAGCACGAGCCGGCCGATGTTGATGGGCGTAAAGCCGTCGACGTCCTTCTCCGGCGAGATGGCTTCGATGACCGAGCGCTCGTCGATGTGCGGCGGCAGGGGAAGCTGCACGAGTATGCCGTGGATCTCGGGATCTTCGTTGCAGCGGCGAACCAGGGCGAGGAGTTCATCCTGACCGGCGGTGGCGGGAAGCCGGTGCTCGAGACTCCGCAGGCCATTCTCCCGGCAGGCCTTCTCCTTGCCGGTCACGTAGGAGACCGATGCGGGATCCTCCCCGACCAGGATGACGGCCAGCCCCGGGACGACATGGCGTGCTGCAAGCCGCTCCGTGGAGGCCCGGATCTCGGCCCGGATCTCCTCGGCCACCTTCTTACCGTCGATCACCTGCGCAGCCATCGGCCCCTCCCCTCGTAGCTCATGTGCCACTCTAGCATCAAGGCAAAGTGCGCATCAACGCCGCTCAGGCGCCGGGGCTCAGCGGGCGAGCTCGTCGAAATACTCGCGATATGCACTCGCGCAGCGCTCAAGAATGGCGGAGGGCAGAATGAGACTTGCAGAGAAAAAGGCCTCCCGCTCCATGTCGAAGAAGTAACCCGGCTGCGACCACAGTCCCTTCCCGCGCAACAGGCCGAGGCCGAGTTCCTCCTCGCTTTCGAGGCGGGGCGACTCGATGAGGGCGGTCCAGCCGCCCTCGCAGCGAAGTACGCGGTGCGGCGAGCCCTCGCCTTCGAGCAGGGTTCTCAGGAGGACGAGGTTTCCGGCACAGCGCTCGCGCAAACCGCCGATGAACCGCTCGCCCTCGTCCAGAAGGAAGGGCAGGGCGTTCATCGCGGGAGCCGAGGCCGAGAGATAGGCATCCGCGATGATCTCGAGACGGGAGGAGGCTTCGGCCAGCTCGGAGGGCGGTCCGGAGAGGAGGATCCAGCCAAGCTTGAGCTGGGGCAGACCGGCGCGCTTCGAAAGCCCGTCGAGGGTGAAGCAGAGCACCGTGCTCTCGCCCGCGAGACTCCCTGGCTCCCTGGCCTCGAGCCTGTAGTCGAAGAAAACCTCGTCCGCGATGAGGGCGACTCCCGCCCGAGCGCAGAGTTCCAGCAGCGAGCGTCGCTCCTCTCGGGCCAGGTAGGAGCCAGTCGGATTGTTCGGATTGATGACGACAACGGCCTTGACCCTCCCCCTCGCCAGGCCGGCGGCAAGGGAATCGAAGTCGAGGCTCCAGCCGCCGGGGTGGCGGTACTCGAGCCGATAGGGGCGGCTCTCGACTCCCTCGAGCACTGCCAGGTAGTCGAAGAGCGGATAGCCCGGCCGGGGCACGAGTATCGCGTCACCGGGGTCACAGAGCAGCTTGAAGAGCCAGCCGTAGGCCTCCGAGGTCGAGGAAGTCAGGAACAGAGCATCACTGGCGACGGCGCAGCCCCGTCCGGCATACCAGCGCGCGAGCCGCTCCCGAATCCGTCCAAGGCCGCGGGGATCGGGCTCATAGCCGAGATTGCGCGGGTCCGACAGGGCTGCCAGGAGGGGATCGGCATCGCGCTGGATCCCGACGCGCGTAGGGTTGCTTTCGGAAAAGTCCAGAACGGGGAGACCTGCCGACAGGCGCTCGAACCTCGCACGAGAGAGCGCATTGTGCTGGACCGGCCAGCTCAGGCGATGGGAAAAGCTCATCGGAAGGCCAGTATAGCATGAACAGCTGATGAACTCGGTTCCTGGGCGCGGGCGCCTCCTTGACGACGGAAGACTTGTGTGGCAATAATTAATTGAACATTCAATTATTCATTCGAGGGGGCTCCGATGGCGAGAACTCGCGAAGAGGGCATGGAAATCCGGATCATCGAGGCGGCCATGGCCGTCTTCGGGGAGCGGGGCTTCCAGGCCACCACCCTGAAGGACATCGCGACCGGCGCCGGCATTTCGACGGGTTCCATATATACGTACTTCGCCGACAAGGAGAGCCTCTTCCAGGCCGCCGTATCCTACGGCTGGGATCGATTCAGCGCCGAGCTTGCGGTGCTGGCCGACTCCGATGCGAGCCGGGAACAGCGCCTCGCGGCCCTGCTCGACAAGGGTTTTGCCGCCCTGACCCAGGCTCTCCCTCTTCTCAGAGGGATGCTCTTCGACGCGAGCAGACACAACCTCGTCGAACCGGGGATGGAGCGCGTGACCTCGGCGATCGACAGGCTCCTGACCCCGGATGAGGAGGAGGAAGGCGGGCCGGGCCGGGTCTTTGCAGCGAAGGCCCGGCAGTCCCTCATCAAAATCCTTGTCACCGGCATCCTGTTCAGCGCGGCGCTCGGCGCTCCGGATCAGTCTCCCGAAGCGCTGGAGAACTTCCGCTACGCCGTCATCTCCTTTCTGCGGCTGGTCGAACGGAGTTGGAAGCAGAAGGAGGCCCTGCTCGCCGCGGGGCTCGACCCGGAGGACTGATGCGACTCACGAAGCAGCTGTGCCTTCTCTGCGCCGCGGCGGCCCTCCTTGCGCCGCCCTCCCGGCTCCCGGCCCAGAGCGCAGCACCGGCCGGCCCTGCGGCCGCGAACGGCGAAATTGCAGAACTCCAGCTCAGCATCGCCCAAGCCATGGAGCTCGCCCGCACGAACGCGGACGAGGTGCGCGCTCGAGCCGCGGGCCTCGAGGCAGCCCTCCAGGGCGAACGGGTGGCCCGGGCCGCCTTGTACCCGAGCCTCTCCGCCTCGGCCTCCGGCGCCTACCTGGCCAATCCGCCCGAGGGGATCAGCGTCGCCAAGGGCTCGCTCGGATCGCTCACCGTGCCGGATGGAACCGGAGGCTACAAGACGATTGAAATGCCCTCTCAAGACTTTGTCGTGGTCAAGAACGCCGAGGACACCTATTTCAAAGGCAACCTTACCTTCACCCAGCCCATCGTCGCCTGGGGCAAGATCAGGGCTTCCATGGACATCGCAACGATGGAGGCCGAACTGGCCCTCACCGGACGCGAGGGCGCTGCCCGGGATGCCGCCCGGGAGGCCAATCGGGCCTACTACTCGGCCAAGCTTGCGCTGGAGAGCCAGGCAATACTGGAGGGCCTCCAGACCCTGGCCGCTTCGATCGTCGCGGATCGAAGCGCCTCGCTCGAACTGGGGCTCGGAACAAAAGAACGGCTCCTGTCCGCCCAGGCCGACCGTGCCGCGATCGACGCGCAACTGGTCGGCGCCCGGGAGAGCGCCACGACAGCCCTTCAGAGCCTTTCGGCGCTCACGGGCATTGCCGCGGGGAAGAGCATCGATCTGGTTTCTGACTTCCGCGACGGTCTTCCGGCTCTGGACGAGGAGTCGCTCAA
>DATJQN010000028.1:0-9025 GCA_035505775.1 Rectinemataceae bacterium
GTCGAGAAAGAGATGGAGGCGACTCGCCAGCCCTTCGTGGAGCAGCCGCCAGGGCTGCCGGTTGGAGGCCGAGGGAGCGACGCGCACCGCCTCGACCAGTTCGCGGATCCGTCCCTCAGGTTCGGCGTTGCACCAGCCTCCTCCGTCCCCGGTCTCGTAGAAAAGCGTTCGCGGCTCCTTCCTTGTCCTCGATGCCGCCCCGGCACGAATGAGCCTGTCCTGAAACCCGGGCCGCGTCGCGGCCCTGCCCACCGGACTACATGCCGGGATCAGCTCCGTTGGGCCGACCCCAAGGGCTCGCGCCGCGGCGCTCCGGGCAAACAGTCCCCCCAGCCAGCAGGTACCCAGGCCGAGCTCGGTTGCGCGCAGGATGATCCCCTCGAGCGCATAGCCGAAATCCTCCATGGCATGGGGCGACCGGGCTATCGCGCCCACAATATAGGCCGCTGCTCCCCGAATCTGGCCGTATGTGCCTATCCTCCCCTGCCCCAGCCCGGCGGAGTCCCCGGCGAGGAGGAGAAAGCGCGGCCTGCCGCCGAAGGGCCCGGGCGCAGCTTCCCCGAATGCAGAACGCAGCGCCTCGGCCTCGCTCGCGCCGAGCGGTTCGCCGTCGTAGCTTCGTACGGAAACCCGGTCGCGGATGGACTCCAGACCCAGCTTCATGGCCTGGCCCTTGAGCGTTTGCCGCCCAGCTCGGCCCATCTGAAGCAGGAGACGAGGTGATCGTTGACGAGCCCGACCGCCTGCATATGCGCATAGATGGTCGTCGATCCCACGAAGGCGAAGCCGCGGCGTTTCAGGTCCGCCGCCAGGCGATCCGACAGCTCGGTGACGGCCGGAACTTCCTCGGGGGAATGCCAGGCATTGATGAGCGGTCGGCCCCCGACAAAGCCCCACAGGTACGCATCGAATGAGCCATGTTCTTTCTGGACCTCAAGAAAGGCTTTTGCGTTGTTGATGGCCGCTTGGAGCTTCCTCCGGTTCCTTACAAGCCCGGCGTCACCCATGAGGCGTTCCAGGTCGCGTTCGCCGAACTTCGCGACTTTGCGAGGATCGAAGCCGGCAAAGGCATGGCGGTAGTGCTCGCGCTTGTTCAGGATAGTCCGCCACGAGAGTCCGGCCTGCTGCGTTTCAAGCAGGAGAAACTCGAAGTGGCGAAGCTCGTCATGAACGGGCTGTCCCCATTCGCGATCATGATATGCCACGTACAGTGGCTCCGTACCGCACCACGGGCATCGTTCCATGGCTTGCGAGCATAGCCCCGAGCGGGGTCGAGGGCAAGCAGACCGCTGCAGACACAATGGCTCTACCCATCCTCGACGGGAGTTCGCTCCGGATGGTATTCTTCAGGGGCAGATGAACATGATCCCTTTGCGCTCACCCGGGCCGCGAGATTCTCAGGCGGAGACATCGCATGGGCCTTGAGCTCGCGATCATCCTCGCGCTTGTCCTGCTCAACGGCTTTTTCTCCCTTTCGGAGATGGCCGTCGTGTCGTCGCGCAAGGCGCGGCTTCGTCATGAGGCCCAGCTGGGCAAGAAGGCCTATCGTCTCGCCCTGGAGACTGCAGAGAACCCCTCTCGATTTCTGTCGACCATTCAGGTCGTCATCTCCCTTGTCGGCACCTCTGCGGGTGCCTACGGCGGAGCCACCGTCGCCCGCAGTCTCGAGGCCGCCCTCGCCCGGATCCCGCTGATCTCCGCTTCGGCTGCGGCGATTTCCGTCGCCATCGTGGTCATAGGGACGACCTTCGTCTCGGTGGTGCTCGGTGAACTCGTGCCCAAGACGCTGGCCCTGGCCAGGCCGGAACCGATCGCTGCGGCGGTGATAGGCCCGCTTCGGGTCCTGGCGGTCATTTTCGCCCCGCTCGCGCGCTTTCTGTCGGCCACCACGGATCTGGTCGTCGCCCTCCTGGGCGCAAAGGGCGCGCAGGAGCCGGCCGTGACCGAGGAGGAAGTGCGCGTGCTGATAGCGCAGGGAACGGAGTCCGGCGTCTTCGAGACGCGCGAGCGCGAAATGGTCGAGGGGGTCCTCTCCCTCGGCGATCGCCGGGTGACCTCCCTCATGACTCCGCGCACCGAGATTGTCTCCGTGTCCCTGGACGAGGGGGTCGAGTCGATCAGGGGCACCCTGCTGGAAAATGCGCGATACGGCTATCTTCCCGCCGTGGACGAGACCATGGATCACATCATCGGCATGCTCCCCGTGAAGGAAAGTCTCGCCGCGATCGCCCTTGGCCGCTTCGACGACCCTCGCAGCTTTCTGAGGCCGCCGGTCCTGATCCCCGAATCCATCTCGGCGCTCAAGGCCGTCTCCGCCCTCAAGGAAGGCGAAGTGAAAACCGCCATGATCCTCGACGAGTATGGAGGGGTCGCCGGACTGGTCTCGCTCTCGGATCTCATGGAGTCCATTGTCGGGGATCTTCCTCTTACCGGGGACGAGGACGAGCCGGAGATCGTGCTTCGGGCCGATGGCTCCTATCTTGTCGACGGCGCCCTGCCCATAGACCGGTTCATTGAGGAGCTCGAACTTTCGGAGGAGCTGGGCCTCGGCGACTACGATACCGTGGCGGGGCTCGTACTCGATCGCATGGGCACCATTCCCCGTGCGGGCGAGAGCTGCCGCTGGGACGGCTGCAGCTTCGAGATCATGGACATGGACGGCAATCGCATCGACAAGATCCTGGTCACCAGGCTGCCGCCTTCAGAAGAGTAGGCGTACATCCGGACGGGAGGCGCCGGGCGTTTCGCGGGGGCCGGCCCGCGGCCTCTGCGCCAGCACCGCTGCGCCAGCACCGCTACGCCAGTACCGCTGCGTCCATCCCGCGCCCCCCGGCGCCGGCCCTGCGCCGACCCCGGCAATTGGGCAGCCCGCCATTGCTTTGCATACGAACTATTCCCCTTGACACCCGGGCCGGAGATGTACATATTATTCGCATGCCAACAATTCGTACACAAACCAAATCCGGCACGACGTCAGACCGCGACGAACTTTCGTTCCGCATAGCCCTCCAGCTTCGGGAAATCAATGCCGTTGTCAACGCGCGGGTCGCGACCGAGCTGGCGAGCACCGGGCTCACCATGCCGCAGATCACGGCCATCAGACTCATCGCCCATGGCGGAGAAGTCAGCGTATCGGAACTCTGCTCCCAGATGAACGCAAGCCCGGCCACCGTCGTCGGCATCATCGACCGGCTGGAAGAGGGGGGGATCGTGGTGAGACGGCGTGACGAGACTGATCGTCGGGTGGTGAAACTTTCCCTGACCTCGCGCGGTTCACGCAATGCGGATCAGGCTCGGCTGGTCATGGGTAGCTGTTTTGCGCGAGCCTTTTCCACCGTGGAGCTCGGGAAGTTGCAGACGGTCAATGACAGTCTGTCTGAAATACTGAATGCACTGCAGGGGGTCGAGCCCCCGATACAGCCCGCTTCAAGGAGTCTCTGACATGCTCGTTTTTGCGATCATTTTCATCACCGCCGCCCTCGTCTTTTATTCGACGGCGGTATGGTGGGAGAAGGCCACCAGGCTGCTCCGGGGAAAGCATCTTCTCCTCTTCTGGCTGGGCCTCATCTGCGATACGACGGGAACCAACCTCATGGGCAGGCTTGCGGGCGGCATTCTGCAGCCGAGCTTCCATGGCGTAACGGGAATGCTCGCGATTGTCCTGATGCTGATCCATGCCGTCTGGGCCACCGTGGTCCATGCCAACCCGCGGCCCGAACCCAAGGCGCAGTTCCATCGCTACAGCGTTGTCGTTTGGGCTGTGTGGCTCGTTCCGTACCTGTCGGGAATGATTTTCGGGACAGCTACCTGAATCGGCGGCCCAGGGCTTTTGACCGCGTCAGAGCGACAGTAGGAATCGGTGAATCGCCGCGCCGTCGACCAGCTCGGGATGGAAGGTGCCGCCGAGGATATTGTCCTGACGGACGAGGATGGGGTCTCCCCGATACTCGGCCAGCACCTCGACACGGGGGCCGATACGCGTGATCTTCGGCGCCCGTATGAAAACCGCCTCGAGCAGCTCCGCTCCGGGTACGGCGGTGGAGACCTGGGTCCGGAAGCTGAAAACCTGCCGGCCGTAGGCGTTGCGCCTGACGCTGACGTCGAGGAGTCCGATGCCGGGCTGGCGATAGTCCTCGACCTGTGATGCCAGCAGAATGAGCCCGGCACAGGTACCGTAGACTGGCAGTCCAGCGCGGATTCTCTGGACAAGCCGATCCATCAGCCCGAATCGGACGAGGAGATTGCCCATAACCGTGCTCTCGCCGCCGGGGAGCACCATGGCCTCGGCGGCGTCGATCTCCTCGAGGGTGCGCACTTCGAAGGCTTCCGCGCCTGCGCGGCCAAGCGCGGCGCAGTGTGCGGCATAGTCACCCTGAAGGGCGAGCACCCCGACCCGTTTCATCTACCAGCCTCGCTTGGCCATTCTCTGATCGTCTTCGAGTTCCGTCATCCCGATGCCAACCATCGCCTCTCCGAGATCGGCGGAGAGCTCGGCCAGCTTCTTCGGATCGCGGTAGTACGTCGCGGCCCCGACAATGGCGGTGGCTCTGCGGGCGGGGTCGCCCGACTTGAAGATCCCCGAGCCCACGAAGACAGTCTCGGCGCCGAGCTCCATCATGAGCGCGGCGTCGGCCGGGGTCGCAATGCCTCCCGCCGAGAAATTGGGAACGGGAAGCTTCCCGGTCTTGGCGACCTCCCAGACGAGTTCATAGGGGGCGCCGAGTTCCTTGGCCGCAGTCATCAGCTCCTCGTCGCGGAGCCGGGTGAGCCGGGCGATCTCGTCCATCACCGTCCGCATGTGCCTGACCGCCTCTATGATGTCCCCCGTACCGGGCTCGCCCTTGGTCCGGATCATTGCCGCGCCTTCGCCGATCCTGCGCAGCGCCTCGCCGAGATCCCGGCAGCCGCAGACGAAAGGAACGGCAAAATCATGCTTGTTGACGTGGTATCGATCGTCGGCGGGAGTCAGCACTTCCGACTCGTCGATGAAGTCGACCTCGAGGGCCTCGAGAATGCGGGCCTCCATGAAATGGCCGATTCTGCACTTGGCCATCACCGGTATGGATACCGCGTCCTGAATGGCCTTGATCATCGTCGGATCCGACATCCGCGCGACTCCGCCCTTGGCCCGGATGTCGGCCGGGACACGTTCGAGCGCCATGACCGCGACTGCGCCGGCCCGCTCGGCTATCTTCGCCTGCTCGACATTGGTGACGTCCATGATGACGCCGCCCTTGAGCATCTCGGCGAGTCCGACCTTGGTCCTCCATTCGGCGCTCTGGCGATCCGACCACATGCCCTTGTCCATAGCAACACCCTCCTGCCATACGCGGGTCCTATAGACCCCTCGGCCCAAAATACAGAATCCCGTATCGTTGTTCAAGAATGCATCTGCCGTGACTTTGGACAGGCATGTGAGGCCTGTCCACCCGACACGAACTCAGCTCGCCGCATTGGCGCGGCTGCGGCCACCGTATACGATCTTGCCCCGCCCTACAAGCGGTTCAGTTCCGTTCGCGCGGACCCTAACAGATGCGCACCTTGGGCACTTGCATCCCCGGCGACCTTTCGGTACATTCCAATCTACCGATTGGAGGAGCGATCCCCATTAGTAATCCGACGGAGGGCATGGCGCCCGGGGAAGTCGGAGGAAAGGGGAGGATCGCCGAAGGGACCTGAGCCGGCCTGGCAAGGGTCCCTGGACGCCCGGGCTAATACCCGGCGGCTGTCGCGGGTTTCTCGACCCGCGGAGTGCCATCGGAATCGCCCCGCACACGAATGGGACCCGAGGGGCCCGGGACGGTTTCATGGGATCTCCATCGGCAGGGAGGTCCCTCGTGCCGGCACCGTGTTTCCCGCATCCGCAATTCCCAATACCCCTTCCCATGACCACATCGAAACGTAGGCCGGTGAGGCGGACGCGCGAGTAACGCCTGTCCCCTCGCCGGCATCCATGAGCCTTGCCGTTGCCGCTTGACGCCCTGTGGCGCCGCAACCATTTGCCCCCTCCGTAGGCTCCGGAGAAACCCCTTGTGAGGAGCAGCACATGTCCCGGATTCCCGTAACAATTCTTGGCGCCACCGGCGTGGTGGGTCAGCGATTCGTCCGCAGACTTTCCGCTCATCCGATGTTCGAAATCAGGCACCTCGCTGCCAGCGAGCGGAGCCAGGGCAAAAGCTACGCAGAGGCCTGCGACTGGCGCCTCGGCGGCGAGGCCCACGCGGGCCTGGGCGCCGTCAGGATGCTCGCCTGCGATCCCTCGGTGGCGCTTTCGCCGGTCGTCTTCTCCGCCCTCGACGCCGGCGCGGCCCGGGACATCGAACCGCTCTTTGCGGCGGCCGGAGCCCTCGTGTTCAGCAACGCCTCGGCCTTCCGCATGGAGGAGGATGTGCCCCTGCTTGTTCCCGAACTCAACGCCGCCCATCTGGGTCTCGTCGCGGTTCAGCGCAGAAGGCGCGGCTGGAAGGGCGGCATCCTGTGCAACCCGAACTGCACGACTGCCGTCCTGCTCGGCGCCCTTGGCCCCCTCCACCGGAGCTTCGGCGTGGAGGCGGCGATGGTCGTAAGCATGCAGGCGTTGAGTGGAGCGGGCTACCCGGGTGTGGCCTCCCTCGATGCCGTAGCCAACGTCATTCCCTTCATCAGGGGCGAGGAGGAGAAGGTGGAAGCCGAGGCCCGAAAGATTCTCGGCTCACTGAACGGTGACCGGATCACCGATGCGCCCATCGCCATCTCGGCCTCGTGCAACCGCGTGCCGGTAGTGGATGGCCACACCATCTCCGCCAGCTTCCGCATCGTCGGCGCCCCCTCAAGCTCCCAGGTCGTCCGGGCGCTCGAAGCCTTCCAGACGGATATCGACGGCCTGCAGCTGCCCTCGGCTCCCGCCCGTTTCCTCCAGGTACACAATGAGGAAGACCGACCTCAGCCCCGGCGTGACGTGGAAGAGGATGGCGGCATGCGCATCCACGTCGGCCGGATACGGCCCTGTTCACTCTTGGGCACCAAGCTGACCGTGCTCGGGCACAACACCGAGCGCGGCGCCGCCGGAGCCTCGGTCCTCAACGCCGAGCTCGCCGTGGCCCGGGGGATCGTCACATGAGCGCTCCTGTCGTCATGAAGTTCGGCGGGAGCTCAGTGGCCACGGCAGAGCGCCTCAGGCACGTGGCCGAGCTCGTCAGAGCCCAGGGCTCCCCGGAGATCCTCGTCGTCCTCTCAGCCCTCGGCGGCGTCACCGACGCGCTGTTCGCCTGCGGCCGCCTGGCGGCCACGCGGGAGCAGGCGGCTTCCCTTACCCAGCTCAAAGAGCTTATGGAACGGCACCGAGACGTGGGGCGTGAGCTTTTCGGCCCTAACCTTCCGCGGAAGGTGGAGGCCTTCATCGACGCCTCGGAGAAGGAACTTTCGGAGATTCTGTGCGGCGCCTCTCTCTTGGGAGCTTTGCCCGAGCGCAGTCTCGACCTCCTCGTCGGGCGGGGAGAGCTGCTCTCCTCCCTCCTCCTTGCGGCCTACCTTGAAGTCCCCTGGATCGACGCCCGCCTCGTGCTTCGTACCGACTCCCATTTCGGCCAGGCCCGACCCCTGCCGGACGAGATCCGCAGCCTGGCGCTTCGCGAACTCCTGCCCAAGATCGAGGCGGGCGGCATCTGCGTGACTCAGGGCTACATCGGGGCCGACGCTTCAGGCGCACCGACAACGCTTGGCCGGGGTGGCTCGGACTTCAGCGCGAGTCTCCTCGGTGCGGCGCTTCGAGCCGCGGAGATCCAGATCTGGACCGATGTCGAGGGAGTGCTGACCTGCGATCCCCGCATCGTCCCCGAGGCGCAGCCCGTCGAGCAGCTGGGCTACGATGAAGCGGCGGAGCTCGCCGCTTTTGGCGCGAAAGTCCTCCACCCCGCGACCATCCTCCCCGCCGTCGAACTCGACATCCCCGTAACTGTGCGCAACAGCCTTCTCCCCGATGGCCGGTACACGGTCATCTCCCGAAGCGGGGCCAGCGGCCGGCCGGTCACCGCCCTCGCCTCCCGCGGCCCGGTCTCGGTACTCACCGTGAAGTCGGCGCGCATGCTCGGTGGCTCGGGTTTCCTTGCACGCATCTTTGAGGTCTTTGGCAGGCAGGGCGTGAGTGTGGACCTCGTCTCCACCTCCGAAGTCAGCGTCTCCATAACCGTGGAGGCGAACGCCCCGCTGGAAGATCTGGCGCGGGAGCTCTCGGCATTCGCGGAAGTCAGGGTGGAGCGGGAGCGCGCGGTCGTCGCACTGGTCGGTGAGCAATTGCGACGTACCGCCGGTGTCGCCGGCATGGCCTTTGGTGCGCTTCGCGACCTGAATGTCGAGATGATCAGCATGGGGGCCAACGAGATCAACCTGAGCCTCGTTGTCAGGCGCGAGGACGCCCCGGAAGCACTGCGGCGCCTTCACCGGGCGTTCTTCGGTCCGGAATCCGGTTTGAACTCGAAGCGGGGCGCGGCATGAAGGTGGGCATATTCGGCAGGGGCAGACTCGCCTCTGCGGTCGCAGGTCTTATGGCCCCGCTGGATGACATGGAACTGGCATGGATGCTCGGCAGGGACGAGGTGCCGCCGAGCGTGGTCGATGTCGCCCTCGATGCCAGTGTCGGGGCGGCGGTGCCTGGACATCTCGCGTGGGCGCGCGAAAGCCGGACCGGCATTGTCGTGGGAGCGACGGGCTGGGACAGCAGGGCACTCGCATCTGAGTCCGACTGGCCCATCCCTGTCCTCGTCGCCCCCAATTTCAGCCTCGCCGTCGCCTATCTCCGCCGAGTTGCGCTGACCCTCGGTCGGCTCGCCGACCTCGACCCTCAGACTGACCTGGTGGTTCTCGAACGCCACCATAGGGCCAAGCTTGATGCGCCGAGCGGCACGGCCCGGCTTCTTGCCGGCGCCCTGGCCGAGGGCTGCCCGCGCTATCAGCCGGTGGGTGATCCTAGCCGCCAGCTCCAGGCACGGCCGCTTCAGATTGCTTCGCTGCGGGCAGGCACGGAGATCGGCTACCACGAGATGCGCCT
>DATJQN010000029.1:0-8577 GCA_035505775.1 Rectinemataceae bacterium
GGTCGATTCTGATTCGTGTGCTCATTATGGTAAAAACACCATTCCCGGATGGAACGTTACTGGCCAGATCAAAGGGCTTCGTCCCGATCCAGGTGACGGCCGGATTGCGATCCTTGGAGAGGGGCGGCCGCCGGCCGTCGCGCATGAGTTCGATGATGCGGCCGTCCTTTACGTGAAGGCTTTCGTTGAAGCGTCCGTCAAGATGGGTCGAGAACTGTAGCATGAGGCTGCCGTCCGCCTGCTGTAGCTGTGTCGCGTCCATAAGCCCGTCATCGTCGAAGTCCCACTGTTTCTCAAAGGGGAAGACAAGCTGCTCGGTGTAGTCGATTACGCCGTTCCCGGTCGTGTCCATACGTATCAGCACAGGCACGGGGGCCTCGGGATCGCCTCCGTAGATCCGCTCGGTTTCGAACCGGCCGTCGCCATCCGCGTCCACGTGCTCGAGCGTGGGCCGACCATGGTCGTAGCTGAGCGTGGCGTACAGGCCGCCGGCCTTCCAGGTGTCGCGTCGCTGAGGAATGCCGCGATCGAGGCTGGTCACGATTCGTTCGAGCCCGTCGGCGCTCGTCTCTTCCAGCGCAAGCGCAGACTCGACGCAGGCTCTTTGGCTTGGAACCTCGGCGCCGGTGGCCACCGGGACAAAGCGCTGCGAGGCCCCCTGCCCGAGAAGGCGGAGCATCCGGACAGGCCCGTAGTCGAGCGCCTCCGGCGCGAAGCGATACAGAGCGCCGCCTCCGTCGCCCGGCGAGAGGCCGATCGTCCGGCAATAAGGATACGATGCATAGCTCACGCGCATGGTCTGATCGGGACTCGAGACTTCCGCGCTTACCGGTCGCTCATCGCTGAACGCGACGGCGATCGAACTCAGCCCTTGCGGAGTGTCATGCCGGTAATTCCACGCTGTCGCTTTCCCGGAATCGAGATGCGCCAGCTCGCTGATCCCCGGCTGCCGGTCGATGACCAGATCGCCGGAATAGCGGTCGAGCGCGGCTCCTACCTCGGCCCTCTCCTCATCGTTTCGTGCGAGGTCCAGGGCGCTCTGCAGGTCGTCCAGCCGCAGCGCGTAGCTCCCGCCGAAGAGTTCCGTGCAGGCCTGCTTTTCGTCGATGATGCCGTACTTGAGCGCGGCCAGCGTGGCTCTCGCGCTCGAAGGCCCGGTCGCTCGATAGGAGAGCACTGCCGCGCGACGATCCGAATCGGTTAGCAGGATGGGAATCGCAAGCACCGCCAGCTCCGGGTCCGTGACCATATACTGCGGCAGACGGGAGCGGATTGTCGCGGCCAGAGCGGACTCCATGGCCGTCGGATTCCCGGGGGAATTCCCCGAAACTTCGTAGTCGAGAAATTCACGCGGGAAGCGTGCGTCATCGGGGAAGCGGTCGAAAGCGCTTTGAATTTCGCGATCAAAGGCGTCTCGCCGGCCCAGGCCCGCAAGCGCCCGGCAGCGGACCCAACGAACATCGGCGTCGGGGTCGAGGCCCACCAATGCATCCAGGGCCTCGTTGTAACGCCCGACCCGCACCAGAGTCTCGGCCTTCAGGGAGAGCGCATCTCGAGGCTTGTAGTAACTGAAGCGATGGGCGGACAGCGCGGCGTCGAGCTCGTCGAGGGAGCGCCGAGGGTCCGCCCCGGTTTGCAGCTGGGCCAGGGCCGACAGGTAGCGTATGTCCGAATCGCTGCCGTCGCTCTCCTCCGCTTCGGAGAGCAGGGAGATGGCTCCGGGCCAGTCGCCCGCGTCCGCGCGCAGCCGGGCCTCATCAAGGAAGGCCCGCGCCAGGCTGGGCTGCTGCCCGGTCGCGGACTGGGCGGCCAGCGACAGTGTGCTGACCAGAATGGCTGCGCCGAGCGCGAGGGCTTGGCCGCCACGACGGCGCAGCAGTCGATGCATGGATCCTAGGCCTGGGCTCCCCGGGCCGGGAAGCCGAGGAGGAGGCGGACATCCGCGTCCTCCAGCGTCTCTTTGGCGACGAGCTCGTCCGCCAGGCGTTCGAGCTGGTCCCGATGCTGCGTGAGCAGGGCAATCACCCGGGCGAGAGCCGATTCGAGTATGTTCTTGACGGCCGCGTCGATCCTGCGCGCGGTGTCCTCGGAGTAGTCCTTGTGCTGGGCGATTTCCTTGCCTATGAAGATCGGCTCATCCTCCTGGCCGAAGGCCACGGGACCCATCTCCTCGGCCATACCCCACTCACAGACCATCTTGCGGGCAAAATCGGTGGCCTGGCGAATATCCTGTGCGGTACCCGTCGTCGTCTCCCCGTAGATTATCTTCTCGGCCGCGAACCCGCCGTACATGACGCAGATCCGATCCTCCAGCCAGGAGCGCGAGCGGGAATAGACATCCTTTTCGGGGAGGGAAAGCGTCAGGCCGAGGGCCCTTCCCCGCGGCACCACAGTCACCTTATGCAGCGGATCCGAATGGGCAAGGTGATAGTGGATCAGGGCGTGTCCGGCTTCGTGTACTGCAGTGGCGCGCTTTTCCTCATCCGTGATGACCAGGCTCGTTCGGGCGACGCCCATGAGGATCTTGTCGCGGGCCTCTTCGAAGTCGTCCATCTCGACGATGGTTCTGTCCTTGCGAATCGCCCACAGCGCGGCCTCGTTGACCAGGTTTGCCAGATCCGCGCCCGAGGTTCCCGGAGTGGCCCGAGCCAGACGTTTGACATCGACATCCGGATCGACGGGAATCCGCTTCATATGGATGGCGAGAATGTCCGCGCGCTCCTGCACGTCGGGCATGGCGACCACCACCTGTCGGTCGAAGCGGCCCGGCCGCAGAAGGGCCGGATCGAGCACGTCCGGCCTGTTGGTGGCCGCAAGGATGATGACGCCGTCCTTGGTGTCGAAGCCGTCCATCTCGACCAGCATCTGATTGAGAGTCTGTTCGCGCTCGTCATGCCCACCGCCATAACCGGCGCCCCGCGTCCTGCCGACCGCATCCAGTTCGTCGATGAAGATGATGCAGGGTGCGCTCCTGCGTCCCTGCTCGAACAGGTCCCTCACGCGGCTGGCACCTACTCCCACGAACATCTCCACGAAATCGGAGCCGGACATGTGGAAGAACGGCACATTGGCCTCTCCCGCAACTGCCTTGGCCAGGAGGGTCTTTCCGGTTCCGGGCATGCCCACGAGCAGTACGCCCTTGGGGATTCGCGCCCCCATCTTGACGAATTTCTGGGGATTCTTGAGGTAGTCGACCACTTCGAGCAGCTCGTACTTCGCTTCCTTCTGGCCCGCGACATCCTCGAAGGTCACTTTCTTGTTCGGCTCGACATAGCGCTTGGCCCGGCTCTTGCCGAAGGTGAAGGCCTTGTTGTTGCCCTGTACCTGGCGAAGCATGAGCCAGAGGATGAAGAATCCAAAGAGCCAGGGAGCGAACTCGGCCAGGATCTGCCAGGGGCTCGTGCCCTTGACCGTGCCGGAGATCTTCACGTCCTTGTCGCGCAGCTTCTGCAGAAGCTGGAGATCGAGGTAGGGAATGTTGGTCTTGAACAAGGCCTCGGCGCCCGTCTTGCCCTTCAGCGTCCCCTGGATCTCGAACTGGTCGACTATCTTGACCGCGTCCACCTCACCGAGGTCGAGGTGGGTCAGGAAGGCGGAGTAGTCGATCTCCTTGGCCGGGCTTCTGTCGTTGAAGAGAAAGATCGCCGAAAAGAGGAGGGCGAGGGAGAGGAAGAGGGCAAGCGCCGCCCTGCTGCCACGCGCCGGTCCCTCCGGCTTGCGCTGCGGCGGCTTGTTCTGGTCGTCAAAGTCCATACGAAGCTCAGGCTCCTTTTACGCTAACCGAAAATCGGGGACCCAGCCCCTCGTCATTCCGCGGTCCGTCGCGATAGCGATCGCGCGCCCCGAACGACTTTCCGAGCACAGCCACGATGCCGTCCCGGTCCTCGACGATCGGCACGGAATCTCGTGACGGGGGGTCCAGTCCCCATTCGGAAAGCACGACATCAATGCGCTTGCTCCCGCCCGGAAGGGCGATGGTGTCGCCCGGTCGGCGGCTGCGAACGACGAGGGGGAATCTGAAGGCGGAGGCGAGAATCCCGCGAGCCCCGCCCTTCTTCCATGTGCACTCGACGACGAGGCGCCCAATGCGTAGCCGGCAGGGCCCATCAATGACTACAAAATACCCGCCGTGCCTGGGAAAATCAAGGCCGCGATCCAGCACGAGGTAGCCGCCTTCAGCGCGCAGCCTGATGCCCCCTCCCGAGTAGCACCCGTCCTCCCCCGCCTCGCTCGCCCGCAGTGCGGCCTCGGCCAGGGCGTGGCTGGACCTGCTTCGTCCGGTCAACGCTCCGATCGCCATCAGCATGGCTCGCATCTGCAGGGCCCGCGGGGCAGCCCTGAATGTCGCGGCATCTGCGACCGCGCGGCGCCCGGAGCTTGGCCGGAAGGCGATCGCAGCGGCGGCTGAGGCGAGCGCTTGCGTATCGAGTTCGGCCCGCTCCATTGTATGCCTCAGTCCGGTCCGCCAGCCGGGGAACTCGCGATTGAGCAGCGGCACGAGGGAGTTTCGAATGCGGTTCCTCAGAAACTGTCCTGCCGCGTTGGTCGAATCCGTCGACCAGGCCAGATCCCTCGATTCAAGGTAGGCGAGGAGTTCCGCCTTTCGGCACGCGAGAAGCGGCCGATGCCATGGGGGATTCACCGCCGCCATGCCGCGCAGCCCCTCGCTTCCCGATCCTCCGAAGAGCCGCATGAGCGCAGTTTCGAGGACATCGTCCGCGTTATGCGCCAGGAAGACCCGCGATGAGCCGCAGCGCTGCGCGATCGAGCGGAGCGCCCGATACCTGAATGCCCGGGCAGCGGCTTCCGGACCGCAGGCCTCGCGCCGAGCCTGCTCCTCGATGGCCCCCGGCCTGATCCTCGCCACGCAAAGCCGGGCATGAAGCGAGTCTGCCACCCGTTTCACCAGCTCGAGCTCCGCCGAAAGCTCCGCTGTGGGCCGGATGCCATGATCGACATACGCGGCGTACAGATGCGCAGGATGGAGAGCTGAGCAAGCTGCGAGGAGCGCTGTGGAGTCGGGTCCCCCCGAATAGGCCACGACCAGCGGCTCCCCCGGGGCGGGACCATACTTCACCATGAAATCGGAGAGCCGAGATTCCACTGAGGGGCTTCTGGGGCGGCCGGTCACTCTCCCGCTCTCCTTGCAACAAGAAGGGCCGAGGGAATCGCTGTTCCCCCGGCCCTCCAGACTCGTCGATTGAGGTCCTTTACTTCTTTTCCTGTCCGGCAGCAGCGGGCGCCGCAGCGGCACCGGGGGCGGGGGCGGCACCGGCGGCGCCGGCGGCAGGAGCCGCGCCGGCGGCCGGGACTGCCTCTGCCGTGGCGGCCGGAGTCTCGACCACCTCTGCCTTGGCGAACTTCACGACGGCCACGACGAGGTCCGGGCTCGTGAGGACCTTGACGCCCTGCAGAACCGGAAGGTCGCGAACGTGGATGGAATGGTTCGCCTGAAGCTCGGAAATGTCGATCTCGATCTTCTCGGGCAGCACGGAGGGGTCGCACTCGACCTCGACCTCATGGGCGGGATTCTCGAGGATTCCACCTTCACGGACACCGATGGCGGATCCGACGAGGTGCAGGGGGACACGCGCGTGGATGGTCCGGCCCTTTACCACCTCGAGGAGGTCGACGTGGATGATCTTGCCCGACAGGGTGTCCCGCTGGTGCTCCTTGACGAAGGCCTGCGTCCGTTTGCCGGCGATGTCAATGGCCAGAATCGTGCTCTCCGAGGCGCCGGTCGTGGCCTTGAGGAACTCCTTCTCATCGAGCAGGACGTGCACGGCAGCCTGGCCGCCGCCGTAGATGACGGCGGGAATTCGCCCAGCGGCCCGCAGTGAGCGAAGCTCGCCTTTTGTCGTCGTAGAGCGCGGAACGGCGCTCAGTACGGATTGATTCATTTCCTAAGTCTCCTTGACCTTGAAGTTTGATGTGACTATTGGGACGGCAGGATTCGAACCTGCGAATACCGGAACCAAAATCCGGAGGCTTACCGCTTGCCGACGTCCCAGTGGGATCGCTTGAGTTTTCCGGAGGGCCTATTCGAAGTCCGCTGCAGAGCCGTCGGTCAGCGGCGCGGTCTCGAAAGCCTGAAGAATACGCTCTTGGAGACGGGAACGGAAATCAGGGTGAATCGGATGAGCGATATCCTTGTACTCTCCGTTTCTCGTCTTCCTGCTCGGCATGGCAATGAAAACGCCGGTCTTGCCTTCGATTATCTTCACGTTGTGGACAACGAAACAGTCGTCAAAGGTCACCGTCACGTAAGCCTTGAGCTTGCCCTCGGTCGTTACCCTTCGGATGCGGATATCCGTGATCTCCATGGCTGCGACTCTCCTTGCCCGCGAGCGGAAGCTGCTGTCTACGATTCTAATCGAGCGCAGGTAGGCGCGCAAGCGGAAAGGCCAGGAAGACCTCCCCCGGCCCTGCCCGAAGCTCTCGCAGAGCCTGTTCGGCTTCGGACCTCGTTTCGAAAACGCCGAATACCGAACTGCCGGAACCGGTCATCGCCGCGAAGCGTGCTCCCCTGTCGAGCAGTCGCCTGCGGGCTGCAGCCACCGCCGGATGGGCGGCCTCGATCCATGGCTGGAAGGAGTTTGCAAAGGGCCAGCTTCCCGGACGCCCCCTGTAGGCGGAGCGAATCGCCTCCGGCGAGGGATCCGGCTCTCCCGCATCACTCGGCCGCATCCGATCCAGCAGTCCGTAGGCTCCCGCGCTGCTCACGGGGAACCCTGGAAAATGGATCACAAAGGCAAGGTCGGCCCGGGAAACGAGCGGATCCACCCGCTCTCCCCGCCCCTCGACGAGCGCGCAGCCCCCGCTGATAAAAAAGGGAACGTCGCTTCCGACTTCAGCAGCGGCCGCGGCAAGCTCCTCGAGAGGCAGGCCGGTTTCGAAAAGTGCATCGAGGGCCCGAAGGGTCGCGGCTCCGTCGGAGGATCCTCCGCCGAGCCCGGCGCCACTCGGAATCGTCTTATGCACTTCGATGGAGACGGCCACGTTGAGCTTCGAAATCCGCATAAAGGCACGTGCGGCCTTGTAGACGGTCGTGTCCTCGGGGCGGCAGTCAAAACTGCCGGTGACCCGAATGGTATCTCTTCCTTTCAAAGATCGGACGACGATGTCATCCGCGACCGTAACTGCCTGAAACAGGCTGAGAAGGTCATGGAATCCATCTTCGCGGCGCCCATAGACTCGAAGGTGAAGGTTCACCTTGGCCGGAGCCGCGACCCGGACACTCGCCGCCATTGAGGGCGCCATTATACCTATAAATAGGGCCTTGTCAAACCCCGAAAGCGGGGGCACACTCTGCCATCGGCGCTCGGGCGGAGACGGCGAAAATCCGATCGACGCCGCGCCTGCTCGTTTTATTTCACGATCTTAGTTGACAGACGAGCAGATACTCTTTTAGATTTTCGAGTGGCATGGGGCTCCCTTCCCGGACGCTCCAGCGCCAGCAGTCGGTCGCCTCCGGCTTCCTTGAGGCACCGTCATTTTTCAGGGAGGAATGAGGTATGACCCCCATCTTCGGCGAAACCGAGTTGAACGAGGCTCCCGAGCTGGCGCTGGTTCCCGTCTCAGATATCGGCTACGCGGAACTCCCCCTGTTGCCGTCCCTCCGTTTTGACGACAGCTATGAGGACTACGAGGACGACGATTTCGAGGAGGAGGATGATCTGGACGACCTGGAAGATGAGGAGTTCGACGACGCCGACGAGGACTTCGACGAAGATGACGAGGACTTCGACGATGAGGACGAGTCCAGCGACGACTTCGAGGATGAAGAGTTCGACGAGGATGAAGAGGACTATGATTACGAAGACGATATAGATTACGACGACTTCGACGAGTGATGCCGGCCAGACAGCCAGGAGCCGCCCCCCGGGGCGGCTTTTTTATTGCGATCGGCCGAAGGGTGGCGCTGCGAAGTCATCGAGACGTCGAACCGCCCCTGGCCCGCGCAGGTGGTCGTCGAGCCTCCCGGCCGGGATGGAGCGATATCCACGCCGGGACTATCGGGGTCATTCCATGCTCTGGGCGAGCTGCGGGGCTGCAACCCCAACTGCCGGAGACTGGAACCAGAGTTTTTCGAGCTCGTAGAAAGTACGGGCACGCTCGAGCATGAGGTGCACGACGACGGAGCCGAGATCGAAGAGGATCCACTCCTCGTCCTCGGCCACCGAGGGCCGGTTGAGCCTTTCGAGTCCGGCGGCGGGGAGCGCTTCGTCCACGAAGCGAAGCAGGCCACGGAGATGGGTTGCGCTGGTGGCCGTGGCGACGACGAAGTAGTCCGTCCAGCCCGCCTGCGCTGCGACATCCATCACGACCACATCCTGGGCCCTGTGTTCGGCGAGCGTCCTGGCGAGCAGGAAGGCCGAGTCATGGCTATTTGCTGCAGTATCTGCCATTGAAATCCTTTCCCAAAATGATCGTGAAATCGGCGTTGTCAGCCGCCGGAGAGGAACTGGGATCCGTGGCGACCGGGGTCGGCTGCATGCTCACGTTCGTGCAGCGGATCACGGCGGCGACCCCTGTCGCTTCGTCGGGGTTAGAGAAGTGTGCGACGATCTGCGTCTT
>DATJQN010000030.1:0-33731 GCA_035505775.1 Rectinemataceae bacterium
CACCGAGCTCCCCTCGACGCCCCTCGCCGCGTCCACCGTGCACTTGCAGGCGGGCATGGAGAGGTTGAGGAAGAAGTGGTCGTTCGCGTGCATGAAGGAGAGGATCCTGGAGATCTTCTCCGGGTCCTCGCCGAGCTTGACGAGGATCGGCGCGAACTCGCGGATGATCAGCGAGGTGCCCGCGCGGTTCCGGTTGTGCCCCTCGTCGCCCATCTGGAGTATCTGTGCGATGACGTTCTTCATGTCCAGGGGGCCGTGGAGGGCGAGGGCCCTCTTCATGGTCGGCGCGAGCTCGGTCTCGATCCACTTGAGGCGCGCGAGCACCTCCTCCGAGAAGGCCCCGTACCTCAGCACCTTGCCGAGCCCCTCGTTGAAGGTGGCATAGGCCCTGTTGCCGAATGCCTTGTTTTCGAGCACCCAGACCGGCATGCTCGCCGTGACGACGCCGGCCATCGGGCCGACGGCGCTGTGGTGATGACAGGGTTCGAAGCGGATCGTGCCCGAGGCGGCGAGAGTCTCCGCCTCGGCGCGGTCCTTGGCGAGCCCCTCGTAGATGAGTCCGCCGATGACCGCCCCGCGAACGGGCCCGCACATGCGGTCCCAGGTGATGGGCGGCCCCGCGTGCAGGATCGTGTGCTTGGTCATCCCCGGGATGACCTCCCCGGCCACGCCGACATCCACGAGGGTGGGCTTGCCCTTCAGGATGCGCGACACCGCCTCGCGGTTCGCCGCTTCGATGTCGACCTTCGAGCCGGCGGCAAGCCTGTCCAGAGCCGCTATCATCCGTTCGTCGCCGCCGGCAGGCGGCTTCCAGGCGACCTGCACGACCTCGACCCCGCCCTCGCGCAGATTGTCGGCGAAGGACTCGAGGCCGAGATTGACGGCTTTGATGTCGTGTGCGAACAGATCCAGTACCGGGTCCACGCGGGAGCTTTCGTGCTTCGTGCCGCTCATTTGGAGGCCGCCTTTTCGATGATCTTGGCCGCGAGCAGGGCCGCCCGGTAATTGGAAGGCATGACGACGCAGCCCGCCGCTTCCAGCTTGGCCACCTGGCCCTCGTAGCCCTGGTAATCGCCCGGGGTGCCGATCACCGACGCGACCACGGGGAGATAGCCGCCGCGGGCGGCAGCAGCCCGGCGCGCCTCAAGGAGGGCCGGGACGAGGGCCCCGGCCGGATCCTCGTGGGACCCGTAGCCGAGCACCACGTCCACGATGACGACGGCGATCGAGGAATCCCCCGCCTCTGCGATGACGCGTTCCGTGCGGGTGCTCGGGTCGATCATCGGGTGCGGCCGCCCGACCGTAAACACGTCGTCGCCGAGATCGACTATCGTGTGGCCCTCCGACTTCTTGGGATCTTTGAGCAGGTATGCCTGATCGGTCTGATTGTTGGAATGTACGGCGCCCGTGAGCCGGTGCAGCATGATCATGGCCTCGTCGGCGACGGTTCCGCCCGTGTAGTAGCCCCTGATGTAGCGCTGAGACGGGGCCAGACGCGCAGTCTCCCGCGCGACGATGGCCGCCATGGCGGCTTCGTCGGCGCCGCCGGCCACTGAAGCCGCGGCGCCCGGGGCGGTGGCACCCGGCGCTCCGGCGGTCCCGCCGCCGGCAAGGGCGACAGCCTGCACTGCCGTGTCTTCCAGGCTGGTGGACAGCCTGACGTTGGGCGGAAGCGTCCCCGCCTTGGCCGGATCGAGACCGATGAAATGGGCGACCGCGGGCTTGCCCGAGGCGCCGAGCGCCGCAAGGACTGTGGCTGCGACCTCGGGAGCGGGGGGCTTGGAAACGAGGACGATGACCGCCGTGGCCTGGTCCCGGGCGAGGGCTTCGATGCCCATCAGCATCGTGATTCCGCCCACCGTGGCGTTCTTGAGGTCCCGCCCGCCCGTGCCGATCGCCTGACTTATTCCGGAGCCGTAGCGGTCCACGAGGCAGGTGACTTCCTGAAGCCCCGTGCCGGAAGCGGCCACGACACCGACCGGCCCCCGCTTGACCACGTTCGCGAAGCACAGAGGCGAGCCGTTGATGATGGCAGTCCCGCAGTCGGGTCCCATGACCAGAAGGCCTTTCTCCCGGCCGAGTTTTTTCAGGGCGATCTCATCATCGAGACCCACGTTGTCGGAGAAGAGCATCACATGGAGGCCCCGCTCGAGCGCCTTGCGGGCCTCGCGGGCGGCATAGGCACCCGGCAGGGAGATTATGGCCAGATTGGCGCCGGGAAGCTCCTCAATGGCGGCATCGAGACTCGCGGGCTGGATCGCAGCCCCGGCCCCGCCTCCGCCGGTACGCTTGCGGGCGAGCAGCTCAGTCGCTGCGGCGAAGGCCGCCTCGACGGCGGCGGCATCCGCGCAGTCGACGGCCATCAGGAGGTCGTTCGGCGTGGCCCCGGCGAGTTCCGTCGGCGAATATCCCTGGCTGTGGAGAAGTTCCAGGTTCATCGCCGTTCCCATGGCCACGACCGCATCCGAAACGCCGTCATGGGCCTTGAGCTTCTTGGAGAGGGACATCAGAAACACCGAATCGAAGTACGAATCCTTGCGGACGATCGCCTTCTTCACCACAGACTCCTCAGTCGCAGGATGAGGTACCGCCCTGTCCCGAGAGGAAGTCCGGGCGGTTCAGCTCAAGTCCGGATCCTCGCGTACAGCAGCACTTCGCTGCCCGAAATGCAGACAGGCTTCAGCTGCGAGGACGTGCTTTTGGATGCTTCGAGTGCCTCGGAGACCAGCCACGCGCGGACCAGGCGCAAAATGTATGTGTGATTATATACTCGATTGTATACAAGTCAACGGAAAAGTTTCGTCTCCTTCGCTTTTTGTAGCCGCGCCTTTGGTTCGGCTGTCCCCTTCAGGTCCCGATCCGGGAAAAACCGATCGCCTTTTCGACGGCGCGTGCCGCCATCAGCACGGTCGCTTCTTCCCAGGGGCGTCCCACGAGCTGAAGCCCGACAGGAAGGCCCTCCCCGCTCAGGCCGACCGGAAGACTGAGCGCCGGCCAGCCGAGAAGATTGAAAGGCGAGGTGAAACTGAGACGGGCCGGAGTGCCGAGCGGCGGCGCCTCCGTGGGCATCGTGGGGGTGCTGAGGAGGTCGATCCGGTCGAAGAGCTCGTCGCAGCGGTGGCGGAGGACGAGGTGCCCCTGCTGGGCGCGGATGAAGTCGGTCGGACCGTAGGCCCAGCCGGCCAGAAGGCGGAGTCGGGGGAAATCCCCGTAATCGGCCAGCCGTGCCCGAAGCGTGGGCAGGTGGAGGGTCGCCGCTTCGATGGCCAGGATCGTCGAGTTGATGGCCCGCAGGGACTGGAGCTCCGGAAGGTCGAGGTCGACGAGTACCGCGCCGGCGTCGCGCAACGCGTCAAGGCCCCGCCGCCAGAGACCGAGGGTTTCCTCCGAGGCGAGGCTTCTGCCGGAGCCGTCGTCGCGCAGGACTCCGATCCTGAGCCCCTGCATGCCGAGCTCGCGACGGGTCCAGGCGCCCGAGTCCGGTTCCGGGAGTTTTCGTGACCGCGGATCCAGGCGGTCATAGCCCGAAAGAATGCCCATGAGGAAGGCGACATCGGCGACACTCCGCGCCATGGGCCCCAGATGGTCGAGGGACCAGGCGAGACTGACCGATCCATGCAGGCTGAGGCGGCCATAGGTGGGCTTGAGACCGACCAGCCCGCAGAAGGAGGAGGGTATGCGGATGGAGCCGCCGGTGTCCGTGCCGAGCGCCGCGAAGGCCATGTGGTCCGCCACCGCCGCGGCCGAGCCGGAGCTCGACCCGCCCGTGTCACGCTCGAGACTGCGGGGATTGCGTGTCGGGCCGTAGTGATCATTGTTCGAGCCGGGGGAATAGGCGAACTCGGACATGCGCGTCTTGCCGACGATGATCGCTCCGGCTTTCCTCAGCCGGGCGACCGCCGTGGCATCGGAAGCGGCCACCCGATCGCAGAGGATGGTGGAGCCTGCGCAGGTGGGACTCCCCTTCACGTCGAGAATGTCCTTGATCGCGATGGGCACCCCGTGCAGGGGACCGCGGTACTCCCCGTTCCGCATCTCCTCCTCCGCGAGTCTGGCGGCGGCACGGGCTTCGTCGGCAAGAATCACCTGAAAGGCGTTGATCAGCGGGTCGCGCGCGGAGATGCGTTCCAGCGCGGCATCCACGAGTTCCAGGGGCGAGACTTCGCCGCTGCGCAGGCGGCGCGCGGCAAGCTCCACCGATGAGTCCAGCAACTCCGAAGCGCGCGAGACTCCGCGGCCTCCCCCGGCGGTCCCGCCCGGCGGCGCAGCGGACGGCAGGGCCTCGCCTGCCACCGGCGCCGCAGCTTCCTCCGTGCTTTCGCCCAGTTCATCAGCCTCGAGCTCGCGGCCCCAGGCACTGAGGTACTCGGGCACCAGGTCCATCGCGATGTCCTTTGTGGCCCGTTCGAAGGCGAGTACCGGTTTCAGAAAGCCTCTGTCGACGATTTCCGCGATCTCGGCATCGGTCACCCGGATGCCTGCGCCGCGGAGATTGCTCCGAAGCTGATCGACTATCGACTCGAGCCGAATCTCCGACACGTGGACCTCCTGACAGTACCTCGAGACGCAGCGGTCCTTTCGAGGGTGACGGAGGAGTTATACTCCCCCTCCCCCGGCCTGGCCAAGCGACCCCGTCTCTCCGCCGGCGGCAGAAGCGGCGCCTCCGGAGCTGCCTCCCGCATTGCCTCCGGCGGAGCTTTCGGCAGCGCCTCCGGCGGCGCCTCCGGCGCGGAGCGTCTCCTGTACGACCCGCAACAGACTCTCCTGTTCGAAGGGCTTGGCGATGACGGCGGCAAAGCCCGATCCGAGCAGCTTCATCCGGTCTCCATCCATGGCGTAGCCTGTCAGGGCGAGGATCGGCAGGCGCCCGGCGTCGAAGCCGGCATCGCGCATCGCGCGCTGGGCCGCCAGGCCATCCATCCCGGGCATGTTGATGTCCATGATGACAAGGTCGAACCCGTCCACGTCGGAGCCAACGACCAGTTCCACGGCCTCACGGCCGTCCGTGGCGGTGGCCACCCGGTACCCGGCACGACTGAGGACTCGCTCGAGGTAGAGAAGGTTGATCCGGTTGTCTTCGACGGCGAGCACGCGACAGCGGGATGGCTCCAGTAGACGCGGCGCCGGGGCGGCGGAATCCGGACCCCGTGCAGGAACCGGACCCGGCTGGGGCTCGGGGGCCGGAGCCCTCTCCACGGGAATCTCGACGGTGAAGGTCGAGCCCTTCCCCACTTCGCTCTCAACCTTCACCTCGCCGCCGAGGAGGGTCACGAGTTCACGCACGATGGCCAGCCCCAGTCCCGCCCCTGCCGTCCCGGGGACTCCACCCTGCTCAAGCTGCGTAAAGCGTCCGAAGATGTCCTGAAGGCGATCGGGGGGAATGCCGATTCCCGAGTCCGTGACGGAGAGCAGGAGGACGAGGCCGACCCCGTCCTGCCTGAGCTTCAGGCCGATCTCCACCGAGCCGCGTTCGGTGTACTTGAGCGCGTTCCCGATCAGGTTGATGGCGATCTGGCTGAAGGCCGTGGGGTCGATCACGACCCGGGCGGGGAGATCCTCGTCGAAGGTGCAGCGCAACCCGAGGCTGCGTTCGGAGGCCTGGAGCCTGAAGGCCTGCTGGAGGGACTCGGCCAGCTCTCGCGGATTCACGGCCTCGGGTTTGAGCCTGCGCTTCCCCGACTCGAGCTTGGCCAGGTCCAGGACATCGCTGACGATGTTCCTGAGGAGGACGGCGGAGCTGCGCATCATGTCCAGAAGGCGACGCTGGTCCTGGTCGAGCGCCGTGTCTCCGAGAAGGGATGTCATGCCGAGAATGCCGGTCAGCGGCGTACGGATCTCGTGGGACATGTTGGACAGAAAGTCGCTCTTGGCCTGGGTCGCCCGTTCGGCCTCGTTCTTGGCTGCCGAAAGTTCCGCCACCGCGGCACTCAGTTCCGCCGTGCGCCGGCGCACCAGCCTGCGGAGCATCAGCCCCCAGACGCCGAGGATGAGCAGGAGGATGAAGGCGCCCGCGGCACCGTAGGCCAGGAGGCGGAGATAGGAGGGCAGCTCGAGACCGAGCCCCATCCAGCGCCGGTCAATCGCCTCGTACTCGCTCTTCGTGATGGCGCCGAAGCCTTGTTCGACCAGGGCGAGCAGCTCGCTCTGGCCTTTGCGCACGGCGCGGTGAAACTGACCCGTGTACAGCGAGAGGGCCGAGCGGAACTCGTTCTGCAGGCCGAAACGATACAGATAGTACAGACCCGGCGGGCGGTCGATGCAGAACACCATGAGGTCGCCGGCCCCGGCGGCCCGTACGATGGACTCGTAGTTCTGATACACCTTGAGAGAGTCGACCCCGGCTGCCCTGAGCACGTCGATGCAGGCATCGCCTTCCTTCACGCCCACGGTGAAGCCGCGAAGATCCTTGACGGAGCCGAGCCCGCTCAGATGCCGGTTGAAGAAGACGGGAACATCGATGTCGACGTAGGGCGGGGTGAAATCGTAGAGCCTGGCCCGCTCGGCGGTATAGAAGATGGTGTCGATGACATCGGCCCCGCCCCTCTGCATGATCTCCTGGGCCGTCGACCAGTTCTCGAGATCCAGTTTGACCCGCAGCCCCGTCTTCGCCTCCCAGAGTCTCCATTGATCGACGAGAATCCCTTCGGGCTCTCCGGAGGCGTCCAGGAAACAGTAGGGCGGATAGTTGGAATCCATCACCACCCGGATCTCCGTGGGAAGCGGGTTCGCGGCGCAGGGTCGCATCAGTGCGAGCAGGGGCAGGAGGAGGTGCAGGAGCTTCAGGAGTTTTTTCATGGCACAATTGTAAAGTGAACTGTAGTGCCGGGCCACCCTCCTGTAAAGGAGAGGGCTTCACGCTGTATAGTGCAGTCCATGGCACACGATGTGGCGGGGCGCGACACTCCGGCCGGGGGGCGGCGCATAGCTTCGGTCTGCGTTTTCTGCGGCTCGAGCGCGGGATCGAAACCCGAGTACGGGGCTGCGGCCGCCGGACTCGGCAGGGAGATCGGGAGAAGGGGCCTTGGCCTGGTGTACGGAGGCGGCAACATAGGCAGCATGGGCGTGCTCGCCCGATCCGCCCTGGAAGCGGGGGCGCATGTCACCGGCATCATACCCAGACGTCTCTACGACCTCGTTGAACATGTCGATCTGGACGAACTGATCGTCGCTGAAACCATGCACGAGCGCAAAGCCGGCATGAACGAGCGGGCCGACGCCTTCGTGGCCATGCCGGGCGGAATCGGCACCCTCGACGAGCTCTTCGAGGCATGGACCCTGCGCCAGCTCGGCTTCCATGACAAGCCCGTCGGCCTCCTCAACACGCTGGGCTTCTACGATCCGCTCGTGCTGTTCCTCCGCAGGGTCGCCAACGAAGGTTTCCTCCGCGAGTTCATGCTGGATGACCTCCTCGTGGACGAGGATCCGGGCAGGCTCCTGGACCGGCTCGAGTCGGCCCCGCCGATCCGGGAACCCAAGCTGGCCGAGCGTCACCGATGAGGCGCGGCATACCGGAAGGCGCTCCGGGCCATCCCCGGAAGTCCGACCCGCGAACGAACCCGCCGCATTTGACTCCGCTCCCGCGCCACCGGGAGCGACGTGGCACGGCCGAGCCCGACGGCCCCCTGGCGCCCGCCCGCGACAGCAGCAGCCGGGGCCAGCCGGGCGAGTCCGGTCGGCGCGGGCGGCCGGCCCGGGGCGATTCCCCCCTGTCCGGACGAGCGCCTGTTCGACAGGTGCCCCGCATCCTCTATGAGGATGAGGAGATCATCGCCGTGGACAAGCCGTCGGGCATGCCGGTCATCGCGGCGGACGGAAGCCGGGCGCGAAGCCTCTACGATTTCATCACCCGGCATATCCGCATGAGCAATCCCAAGGGCCGGGCGGCCGTGGTGCATCGAATCGATCGCGACACCTCGGGCCTCGTGATCTTCGCCCGCTCCGCGGCCACCAAGCAAAGCCTCATGGGCGACTGGGACCGGATCGTGCGGGAACGCGTCTACGCGGCGGTCGTCGAGGGCGAGATGGACGAGCCTTCAGGACGACGGGAGTCCTGGCTCATGGAGAACCGCGGGGGGACGGTCTACGAGGTCCCCGCCGGCACGAGAGGAGCCAAGCGGGCCGCCACGCGCTGGCAGGTGCGGGCCCACGGATCGGGCCGCAGCCTCCTTGAGCTCCGCCTCGAGACGGGACGGAAGCACCAGATCCGCGTACAGCTGGCGGCCCTGGGTCATCCGGTGGCGGGTGACGAACGCTACGGCGCGCGGACGGATCCCCTGGGCCGTCTCGCCCTCCACGCCGAGCTCATCGAACTGGTGCTGCCGGGCCGGCGCGAGGCCCTGACGATCCGCTGTCCGGTCCCGCCGGCCTTCCGTGCCGCCTGCGAGGAGCGAGTGTCGCGTCTGCCCGCCGCGGCCCCGGCGGCCAAGAGGAACGGGCATCCCAGGCACGGGGACAGATAGACTGTCAGGTAGCTCCGTCCGCCGCTGCTCGCGACGGCTTCAGTGCCCTCGCCGCTTTTCGCGCCGCTTTTCGTCGCGCTTTTCGTATCGGATGCGTTCCTGCGCGGCAGACTCATCCCGCCTCCTCGCCTTGTCCGCGGCCTGACGCGTCTCGAGGGCTGCGGAGAGGGCCGCCTGCGCGCGGGTCGAGGCCGGCCGCCTCGATTCGCGGCGTGCGGCGCGGATCGCGCGCTTGGCGCCGCGAGAGCGCTCGATAGCGGGTGGCGCGCCGATGGAGGAGACATGGCGGGGTATGTGATGGAAGCGATGCAGCATGAATTCGAGCAGTTCGGCATTGCTGGGCTCGGAGCCGAAGACATGGCGGCCGACGACGAGCCGTTCGCCCTCATGAACCTCGAGCACGCCGACCCAAAACGGTCCCTCGTAGAAGATTGAGAAAATCGCCGTCATTGCACCCTCCGGGCGGTCTACCCCCCGGCGAGGAACGGACGGCGCCGACGGCGCGGGCTACTGAGAGGGTGGGCTTCCTTCGCGCCGTGGAAAAGCGTCTCTGGCTTTCCCGGCACGCGCCAGAAACCACCTTCCTGCCGGACTACCTACCGGCATGTGTTTCTATCCTTGCCACACTGTGAGAACTGGGTCCGATCATACTGTGAGCTCCGTTCTCCCGGCAAGCGCCGCCGCCCCGCGCCCGCCGCCCAAAGGGGGGCTTCCCCTCAGGCGTGGATGGCGCGGCCGAGCCCGGCGCGTGCGGTCTCCATGACGAGCTCGGAAAGCGTCGGATGGGCGTGGATCGCGTCGGCCAGATCCTCGAGCCTGAGCTCGGCACGTGCGGCGACGAGAAGCTCGTGGACGAGCTCGGTGGCCTCGGCGCCGACTATGCTGGCGCCCAGGATGGCCCCGGTGGCGGGATCCAGCACGAGCTTGGCCTGGCCATCCGGCCGCTCCGTGGCCACGGCCTTGCCGACGCCGCGGTAGGGGAAGCGGGCGACCCGGTGGGGCCGGCCCGCGGCGATCGCCCGCTCCTCGGACAGGCCGAAACTCGCAAGCTCCGGCTCGCAGTACACGGCGTTGGGCACGAGGAGGGGATCGACATGGGTCTCGGCGGGCGCGGGACCCTCCTTGAGAAGCTGGGCTATGCGCTCGGCCGCGATCTCCCCTTCCTTGGACGCGACATGGGCGAGGAGGGGGGTGGAGACAATGTCGCCTATCGCGTAGACGCCGGCGACCTGGGTCTCCTGCCATGCTCCCACGGGAACGAAGCCGCGCTCGAGCCGAATGCCGATCTCCTCGAGGCCCAGGCCCTCGGTGTTGGGCGTCCGCCCGATGGCGACGAGAATCCGGTCCGCCTCGACGGAGCTCTCGGCGCCCTCTCGATCGCTGAGCGCGAGGACGACTCCGGAGGCCCCCCGCTCGAGCCGGCTCGCCTTCATCCCCGTGAGCAGCTTCACCCCGCGACGCTGGAACTCCTTGGCCACCAGGGCGGCCGATTCCGCATCCTCCAGCGGAAGCACGCGCTCCATGAGCTCGACGACGGTGACGTCCACGCCGAAAGCGTTCATCACGAACGCGGTCTCCATGCCGATCGCCCCGGCTCCCAAGACTATGAGCCGCCGCGGCAGCGAGTCGGCCATGAGCGCGCCGGTCGATGAGAGAACCGTGGCCTCGTCGAACTCGAAGCCGGGCACGGTCTTGGGGCGAGAACCGGTGGCGAGGATGATTGCCGCGGCATCGACGCGACCGATACCCGTGACTCCGACCTGGCGCGGACCTTCGAGTTTCGCCTCGCCCTTCAGGACTTCCACACCGTTCTTCTTGAGCAGGAAGCCGACCCCCTTGGAGAGCCGGTCCGCGGCCTTTCTCGAACCGCGCCAGACCGCGGCGTAGTCGAATCCCGAGAGATCCACCTTCGCTCCCGCCGCCTCGAGCGCAGCCTTCCCTTCCCGGAAGAGCGAGGCGCTGTGAATGAGGGCCTTGGACGGGATGCAGCCGACATTGAGACAGACTCCGCCGAGCGCCTCACGTTCCACAATGGCCACCTTAAGGCCGAGCTGCGCGGCCCTGATGGCGGCCACGTAGCCGCCCGGACCGGAACCGATGACGACGAGATCGTATGAAGTATCGGGCACGGCGTTCTCCTTGCCGGACTAGACGATCACCCTCCCCGGTTCCTCGAGGAGCTGTGCGAGGGTGGAGAGGAAGGCGGCGCCGACGGCGCCGTCGATGACGCGATGGTCGCAGCCCAGGGTCAGGGCCATCACCGGCCGCGCGGCGAGGACGCCGCCTTCCAGCGCCACTGGCTCGCTGCGCACGGCTCCCACGGCGAGGATGGCCGAGGCGGGAGGGTTGATGATGGCCGTGAACTCCTCGACGCCGAAGCTTCCCAGGTTGCTGATGGTGAAGGTGGCTCCCTCGAACTCCTCGGGCTTGAGCCCCCGGCCGCGGGCCCGTTCGATCAGGGCTCCGAGCTCCCCGTCGATCGCGGCCACTCCCTTGGACCGGCAGTCGCGCACCACGGGAGTGACCAGCCCGTCGGGAAGGGCGACCGCCAGTGCAATGTCGATGGCTCCGTGCTCGAGTATCGCGTCTCCCTCCCAGCTCGCGTTGACCTGCGGATGCCGTTCGAGGGCAGCCGCGCAGATCTTGAGGAGGAAGGCGTTGAAGGACAGGGGCCTGTCGCTGCCGGCATTCACCGCGGAGCGGAGATCGAGGAGCCGCTCCATCATGACCCGCCGCTTGAGGTAGTAGTGGGGGGAGGTGAAGAAGGATTCCGAGAGCCGCCGGGCGATGACGCTCCGCTTGCCGGACAGCGCGACCCGGCGATCGGCCCGCGGTATGGCGGCGCTCAGTCCGGGCAGCTCCGCCATTCCCTCGGAGCGGGGCGCGGCTTCCACATCGCGGAGCAGGATGCGACCGCCCGGACCGGATCCCCGCAGCGCGCGCAGATCGAGGCCCAGGTCCCGGGCTTTCTGGCGAGCCAGGGGAGAGGAGGGAGGCATATGGGGAGGAAGTCCCGGCGCCGGCTCGCGATGGATGCTCGCAACTGGACGCGATCGCTCCCCGGGGCTCCCGCTGCTCGGCGCGGGAGCCTTCGCCTCCGGCGGCGCCTTCGGGGACGACTCCGATTGTGGAGCTGGCGGAGCATCCGGCCGCCGACCTGTTACGGGAGCGGACGCCGCGCCCGATCTCGCCGGTGCCGCCTGAGCCACGGCGGCGAGCAGGTCCGCGATGTCCTCGCCCGGCGCTCCCGTGATGGCAATGACGTCTCCCACGCCCGCGCGACCGCCCTCCGGCACGAGTATTTTCAGCAGTGTTCCATCCCGGGGCGCTTCATAGTCCATGCTCGCCTTGTCGGTTTCCACTTCGCAGAGCACCTGCCCGGCAGTGAAGACTCCCCCTTCCACGACTCGCCAGCGCGCAATGCTCCCTTCGCTCATCGTGGGAGAGAGGGCGATCATGAGCAGCTTCTGGGCCATTCCTCACTCCTTCGGGTGGGCGTCTTCGTCCAGGTACAGCGTTCGAAGCGCGGCTGCCACGATCTTGTCGGCCGTGGGCTGGGCGGCCAGCTCCAGACCGCGGTTGTAGGGCATGGGCACGTCCTCCAGTGACACGAGCTCCACGGGGGCGTCGAGCCGGTCGAAGCAGGAGCTGGACACCAGCCAGCCGAGATGGGAGCCGACGCTGGCCACGGGCCAGGATTCGTCCACGACGACGCAGCGGTTCGTCCTTCGGACGGATTCGAAGATGAGCTCCTCGTCGAGGGGACGGAGAGTCCTGAGGTCGATCAGCTCGGCCTGGATGCCGCGGGCGGCGAGCCTGTCGGCGGCTTCGTTCGCCTCGGCGAGGGCGCGGGAGTAGGCGAGTATGGTGAGATCCGTGCCGCTCCGTTTGCGTTCCGCCCTGCCTATGGGCACGAGGAATTCCCCGTCGGGCACCTCGCCCTTCCATCCGTACATGAGCTCGCTCTCGAGGACGACGACGGGGTCCTCGTCGCGGATCGCGCTCTTGAGCAGTCCGTAGGCGTCGGCGGCGTTGCCCGGAGCGACGACCTTGAGCCCGGGCACGTGGGCCCAATACGAGGCGAAGGACTGCGAGTGCTGGGCGCCGAGCTGCTCCGCCGGTCCGGAGGGACCCCGGAACACAATGGGGACGGAGAGGGTCCCGCCCGACATGTAGCGCATCTTGGCGGCTTCGTTGACGACCTGGTCCAGAGCGAGGAGGGCAAAGTTGTGGGTCATCCATTCGACCACCGGCCGCAGTCCGGCTATGGCCGCCCCGACTCCGAGCCCCGTGAATCCGAGTTCGGCGATCGGCGTATCGCGCACGCGCTCCGGCCCGAAGGCGGCGAGGAGTCCCTTGGACACTTTGTAGGCTCCGTCGTACTCGCCGACCTCCTCACCCATGAGGAAGACGCGCTCATCGCGCTCCATCTCCTCCCTCAGGGCCCTGCCCAGGGCCTCCCGGATGCTGAGAAGGGCCATCAGGACCTCCCCTGACCGGCCGCTGCCGGCGCGAGCACGTCCTCGTACAGCACCATGGCGGAGGGCTCGGCGCTCGCCTCGGCGAAGTCGACGGCGTCCAGCACGATGCGCTCGGCTTCGGCCGCGATTGTCGCCCAGCTTTCCTCGTTGAGCCGGCCCTCATCCTTCAGGCGCTCGCGCAGCATGACGATCGGATCGCGTCGGCGGTACTCCTCGATCTCCTCCCTGCCCCGGTACTTCTGCGGATCGCTCATCGAGTGACCCTTGTAGCGGTAGGTCTCGGCTTCCACGAGGCAGGGCATGTGCTCCGACCGCGCCCGCTCCACGGCCCGGCCCACGGTCGCACGCACGTCGAGCAGGTCCATGCCGTCGCAGGATTCCCCGGGCATGCCGTAGGCCGCGGCGGTCGCGGCGAAGTCCTCCTCGGCCGAGACGCGCTTCCAGTTGGTTCCCATCCCCCACTGGTTGTTCTCCACGATGTAGACGATGGGCAGCTCCCAGATCCGCGCAAGGTTCAGGCTCTCGTGGAGGGCTCCCTGGTGAAAGGCGCCGTCCCCGAAGAAACAGAGGGTGATTCCCCCGTCCTTGCGGTAGGCATGCGCGAGGGCCGTCCCGGTGGCGATCGGGATCTGGGCCCCCACGATGCCGTTGCCGCCGTACATGCCGCGGTCGGGATCGAAGAGGTGCATGGAGCCTCCCTTCCCGCGCGAGGAGCCGGTGATCTTGCCGAAGAGCTCGGCCATCACCGCACGCGGCTCCATGCCGCATGCCAGAGCATGGCCATGGTCGCGGTATGCGGTGAACACGCTGTCCCGTTCGAGATCGAGAAGGGAGATCGCTCCCACCGCCACGGCTTCCTGGCCGCTGTAGAGATGGCAGAAGCCGCCGATCTTCCGCAGACCGTAGGCCATGCCCGCGTGCTCTTCGAAGGTCCGGATCAGTTCCATCCGCGCGAGCAGCGCGACGAGATCGACATCGTTGCCGTCATGCGTGGGCATCGTGCACCTCCGCCTCGAAGCGCTCGAGACTTATGGAGTTGAGCAGTACTGCCGACTGCACCGTGGTCTCTATGACGACCAGCTGGCGCGGATTGTCCACGATGCGCCAGAACACGCCGAGGTGGGGGCCGATCGCCTCGAGGACCTCGGCCGTAAGCAGTGGGTTGGAGGTCAGCCGCGCGAGGCCCCGGAGCCGCACGACACTGCCGAGGTTCGCACTCTGGAACCCCCATTCCACCTTGGGATTGGCCCGTATGTGCCGCACCTTGGCGAGATTCTCGGCCGTGACGGCGTAGATGACGCCGCTGGACCTGCCAAGTGTTGTCGGCGACATCCATCGAGAGCGGGGAAAGCCTTCCTCGTCCACGGTGGAGAGCGTGCCGAACTTGACATCGACCATGACCGACAAGGCAGCACCCAGAATCTCGGTGAACTCCATCACGGCCTCCCTGTGTGTGCGAGAACGGCGACGCGCGCGGGCAGATCGTAGTCGAAGCGGCTGCCCCGCAGACCTTCCAGCGCGGAGGCACCGGGGCCGCGCAGCGCCGTCACCAGGCCGTCGCGCACGTCGATGAACAAATCGTCATCCCCCGCGGCCACGGAAACCGAGAAGGGCGGCGTCTCGCCCCAGACCCAGTCCCAGCGCTCGTGGCGCCTGCGGAGCAGTTCCGCCTCAGTCTCGAGGCCCGCCTCGCGCAGATACTCCTCGGCGCAGCGGGCGGGACTGCCTCCGGCCAGCTCGTCCAGCAGGGCTCCCTCGACATCGCGCACGGAGAGCCCTGCGCACTGTTCGCTGAGATTGGCGGCGCGGGCGGGCACGGAGGCGACCGCCCGGCTCGACGCCGCGGCGAGGCCGCCGAGGCTCTCCCGGAGCCGTCGCATGTCCGCGCTGACCAATATGGTTCCGTGGTGCAGCACACGCTGCGCGCCGAAGCGTCGGGCGGTGCCCGAAACCTTGGCTCCGACCGCGCCGGACTGTGCGCCGGCGTCCAGATACAGTCCGCCGCGGACACCCTGCCTGGTGTCCACGCCGAGCCTGCGGAGGGCGGCGCACATCGCGTCGAGTTCGAGCCGTGGGTCGTGGCTGGCGCGCGGTACGAAGAGAGCCCAGTTCAGGTTGCCCTCGTCGTGGAAGACGGCGCCGCCGCCGGAGACTCTCCGGTATACCGGCAGACCGTTTCCGGGCGACACCTCGGTCCAGGGGTTCTGATTTCGCCCTACTATGACCGAAGCTGTGTTGATGTAGAGGAGAAGGAGGGGCTGCGCGCCGGACGGAAGGGAGAGAAGTGCCTCTTCCAGGGCCAGGTGTGCGGCCGGGTCGAGCCCCTCCGCGCGCAGCGCTTCGAAGACCATGCGCTTACCAAGATACTCAGGCTTTCAGGGCCAGGCAAAAGCCCCGGAAGTCAATCGAGGGGAATTTCAGTCCTTTATGCACAGATCGAGCTCGAAAGGACCCTCGGGAAGGGTGAACGCGAGGGCCACCACGGGCGCAATGGCCGGCCAGCCGATCTTGTGGTTGGGGCCGCTTATCATGACCGGCGGCGCGATCTCGGCATCGATGCTGGCCGTCGCGGCCCCGGCTATGATGTTGCTGATCTCGCCCACGAGTCCGCCTTCGAGCTGGCGTCGCTCCTCGTCGTGGGAGGGCTGGACCCCGGATCCCGCCAGAAGCTTTCCGGCCAGCTGCCGCGTCAGCCGGAGCGCTATGACGCCCTGGGACTGGCCCGCGAGGCCGATGAGCCCGGTGAGGTCCCAGCCGTGCTGGGCTTCGCCGTCGAGCGCCCGGGAGCCGAGCAGGGCCGCTTCCAGTCCGAACATGTCCTTGAACGTTCCCTTGACCGATGCAGTAAAGGCCCCGATGAGGCGCTCGTCCATAGTCCCTCCGCTCCGACATCGCGTACCGGTCTCCGGTCACGGAGTCGCGCTGGCACCGGCGAGGTCATGACCTCGCTCGCGCCGCGTTCTTCCCGACGGGACAACAGGCCGTAGCACGAGTATGCACGATTAGGCGGAGAAGGTCAAAACGGGGGCATATGCCCGCCATATCATGCAAAAGCCCCACCGATAACCTAGAATATTCCCAGACCCCCAGGGAGGAGAGCCGTGGCAGACACCGGGAAGACCATTCTCCTCGTCGAAGACGAGGGGCTCATTGCCCTCGGCGAGGCCCGGCAGCTGAGCAAGGCCGGATACCGGGTCGTCCATTGCTTTACGGGGGAGGAAGCTCTGGAACTGGTCTCCTCCGATCCGGCCGCCGTCGACCTCATCCTGATGGATATCGACCTCGGCCCAGGCTGGGACGGCACGCGGACAGCCCGGGAAATACTTGCCAGATATGAAATTCCCCTCCTCTTCCTGTCGGGCCACCAGGAGGAGGACATCGTGGAGCGCACCGAGGAGATCACCAACTACGGCTATGTCGTGAAGAGCTCCTCGTTCACCGTGCTCCAGGCTTCGATCAAGATGGCCTTCAAGCTTTTCGCGGCGCACCGGCAGCTCGATCTCTCCAGCATGGAAATCGACGCCAAGAACCGGGAACTCCGCGCGGCGCTGGACAAACTGGAGCGGAGCAGCCGGGAACTCAGCCTTTCTGAGGACAAGTTTTCGAAGGCCTTCAATCTCAACCCCGACTCCATCAACATCAATCGGCTCGCAGACGGTCTCTATCTCGACATCAACGAGGGCTTCACGCAGCTCATGGGCTACAGCCGCGCAGAGGTGATCGGCAGATCCTCCCTGCCGGGGGACTTGGACATCTGGGTGAACCTCGGGGACCGGGAATGCCTCGTCGAGGGGCTGCGACGGCGCGGAGAGGTCTCGAACCTGGAGGCCGAGTTCAGGAAAAAGGACGGAAGCACCGGTATCGGCCTCATGTCGGCCCGCGTCATCGACATCAACGGGGAAAAGTGCATTCTCTCGATCACGCGGGAGGTCACGGAGTGGAAGCGGCTCCAGAAAAGTCTCAAGGAAACCGAGGCGAGGTTCCGCACCGCCTTCGAGCAGTCGCCCATCGGGGTGGCTCTGCTCGACGCGGATGGAAAAAGCCGCATGCTCAACCGGGGCTTCTGCGCCCTGCTCGGCTATTCGCGGGCCGAGGCCTTGGGTGCTGACCTCACGGGCCTCACGATGGAGGAGGACAGGCCCAGGATAGCCGAGCATCGCGGAGCCGCGATCGCACACGACCAGGGGACAACGACCTTCCCCCTGCGCTTGGTTCATAAGGACGGACATGTCGTCCCTACCGAAGCCAGTCTGAGCGTGGTCCGCGACGAGGCCGGCGCAGCCGATTACCATGTCCTGCACGTGATCGACGTCACAAGGCTCGTCTGACTGCCCCCTGCGCGCCGGGAGAAAATCCGCTATACTGCAGCACGCCGGATGGCGACCCCTCCCGGGTCCGGGACATGAGGGTCGCATGGCATCATGGGGAGTCGAATGCCCAAACAGCGCCACGCCTGGGACGCGGCCAAGACGATACTACTGCCCCTGCCCTTTCTCTTCCTTGTAGCCTACGCTGTCAGGCTCCCCCTCCCCCTGCCTTCGGCCGTCCTGCCGGAACGGACATATCTCGCCCTGGACCGGGGCATCGACGCTGAAAGCTATGCCCGGCTTCGGGGGCGGGGGGAGGCCTTCGCCGTCCTCGCCGACAGCCTCCTGCCGCTGCCGTCGGCCGGCGCCGACAGCGCCGACCGACTCGCGGAGAGCCGGGCGCGACTTCCCGAACATGCAGTCATCGCGCCCCTCCTTGACGACCTCCGTTCCGGGATAGGGCCTTTCGAACGCGCGCGCCTGGTGATCGACAGACTGCCCACCCGGGACGAGCTTGCCGCCCTGGCCGCGGCGGGGAAGCAGGGAGGTGTCCCGCTCCGGATCGAGCGGATCCCCGGCCACGATGGAGGGATCGTCCAGGCCCTCTCCCTCGAGTACGCCCCCACCGAGCAGCGGGTCGCCTTCGATCTCCTGCTTTCGCCGGCCGCCCGGGCGGAAGCGCTGGTCGAGCTTTTCACCGTACCGAGTCCGGGCCGGAGCGGCACCCTGCTCTTCCGTTCGACCGGGGCAGCGCTTCCGCCGGATCTCGTGCTCCGTCTCTCGGTCCCGCGGAGCGAGGCCGGGAGTCTCGAGCTGAGCAGCACGGACAGGGCAGGGAAAACGGCCCGCCTCGATCTCTCCCTCGGGGTCGAGGTCCATGAGCGACCGCGCGTTCTGGTGCTGAGCAACCGGCCCGCCTCGGCCAGGACGGTCATCGAGGAACTCTACCCCTCGAGCCGTGCGACGCCGGCCGAGGCCGATAGCCTGGACCTCCACGCCTTCGAGCTCATCGTGATCGACGGCATTCCGCTGGCCTCCATCACCGGCGGCCTTCGGGATCAGCTCGTGGACGTGGCCCGGCGCCGGACCGGCTCCCTCCTGTTCGCGGCCGATTCCCCGGACTTCGGCAAGGAGGGCGACAATCCCCCGCTCGAACGGCTTCTTCCGGTCACCCTCATGCCGCGATCCCTGAAGGATCTGCCCGATCTCGCAGCCCTCATCCTGATCGACGATTCGGGGTCGATGTTCGGCGACAAGCTCTCGCTGGCCAAGGTCACCGGACTCGAGCTTTTGCGCAATCTGAAACCGGGCGATCTGGTCGGCATGATGCTCTTCTCGGACACGCGCAGCTGGGTGTACACATTCCAGCCCAACTCGAGCATTGTCGCGGCCCCCAAGATCGAACCCATCACCGCGGGCGGCGGCACCGACCTGGCTCCCGCCCTCGTCGAGGGCCTGGCGCGGCTCGCGGCCCAGCCCATCCACGACAAGCACGTCGTGCTCATCACGGACGGCGTGACCAAGCCGGCGGACTTCCAGGCGATCGCCGACCGGGCCCGACTGGCGGGCATCTCGATCTCCGCCCTGGCGGTCGGGGCGGACGCCAACCGCAGCCTGCTCGAGCGCCTGGCGCTCAGGACGGGAGGCCGCTACTACCCGGTGCTCTCGGCCGATGAGATCCCGGCCCTCCTGTTCGAGGATCGCACAAGCGAGGCGAGGCCCACCTTCATGCAGGGGAAAATTCAAGTCCTGGCGCTGAACGGGGACCGGGTCACCGAGATCGGAGGCATGGCGCAGTACGCTCCCGGACCGACTGCCTCCGTGATCTTTACCAACGCCCTCGGCGACCCGCTCTTCGCCAGCCAGGAGCTGGGCAACCGGGCCGTGCTGCTATTCGCGAGCGATCTGCATGGCGCCTACACCGCGCCGTTCTTCAATGCGCGCGCGAGCGCGGGCGTGTTCAAGGACCGGCTGGACGCCCTGTTTGCTGACAAGCCGGCCCGGATCCGGGTCGTCGAGACTTCGAGCGGCATCGAGGTGGTGGCACGCAGCGACAGTCTCCTCGATGCCCATATCGTGCTCTCCCGTCCGGGGGGCCCGACCGTGGACGAGCCCTTCCGCCGTTCCAGCCCGGAAACCTGGACGGCCCGCCTCGTCCCGCCCTTCCGCGGAACCTGGAACGCCTCCATCACGGACCGCGGCGGATCCTTCGCCTCCTTCCCGGTGGTGTTCAACGGTAGGCTCTCGGGTACGGTCAGCGACGATGAGGCCGCATTCTCGGTCTACCATGCCCAGGCCTTCCGCCTCGTCAGCATCGGCAGTCCCTGGCTCCTCCTGTTCTTCGCGGCATCGCTTGCCAGTACAATCGTACTGAGGTTCAAGCGATGAGCCGACGACCGACCGCTCCCGGGTTCCCGATGGCCATCGGCGCCCTTCTCGCCTTCGCCCTGCTCTCGGCCCCCCTGCTGGCTTCCCAGGCCGCAGGGGACGGGCAGGGCCTGAGGTTCGAGGGCTCTCCCTTCCTGAACTATGCGATCAACCGGGCAGTCATCGAGTCCGAGGAGAGCTTCGAAGGACCCGCCTTCATCGACGGTCTGCGCTGGGACGGGGGCAGGGTGCGGCTCTTCGAGGCCAGGGTCGCGCAGCGCAGCCGAAGTCTCGATGCGGCTTTCTACTGCGACGAGAGCCTGCGTTCGCTCGAGATTTCCGTCCGCGTGGATGGGAGGCCGCGGCGCATCGAGTACGATCTTTCCCAGCTCGCCGAGCCCGACCCCCGGCTCCGCTCGCTCATACCGCCCCTCGTCGTGGCGGGGAGTGATCCAAACCCCGCCCATCTCGTCATCCAGAGCTCGAGCCTGGAGGGCGCCGGGGCGGCGGCAGCCTCGGTCTTTCTCCGCAGTGCCCCCAGGCGGGCCTGGCCGGCCCTCGCGGCAGCCCTCCTGGCGGCCTGTATCGCGACGATGCTCCCCCGCACCGCATCGCGGCGCGGCCGCGTCGCCCTGCTCCTGCCGGTGATCGCCTCCCTGGCCGCCACCCTGCTGGTGGCCTTCCAGGCCTCGGAACCGCCGATTCTCTTCGTGGCCATGCTGCCCTCCTCCGGCGGCGGAGCGCCCGTCTCGGGAGCATTGGACCGCCGGGTCGAGGACCATGCAGGTTATTCGGTCCTGCGCTACGCCTCGGGGCAGGGAGAACCGGGAGGCAGGGAGGCCGGCCCGGCTTCGGGCGCCGATTCGGTCGCGGTGATCGGCATCTCCGCCCCGCTCCCTCCGGGCATTCCGCTGGCGGTCATCGACGGCGTGGGCAGATCCCTGCGGCTTTCATCACCTCCGCTGGTGAGCTCCCGGGAAGGGAGCCTCACGCTCAGTTCGCCCGAGATGGTGACAGGATGGGTGCTTCATGGGAAGGACTAGGCTCGCCGGGCAGCTCCTGTATGCTGCCCTGCCCCTCTGGGCGCTCGCCTCCCTTCCCTACGCTCCCGGTGGGGCGATCTCTCCCGCTCTCATCTTCATCGCCTGCTCCCTCTATGCACGCATGGCGGCGGTGGCGGGCAAACTCGGAGGATTCGAGGAGTCCCTCCTCTTCGTCCAGCTCCTGCCCTTCTTCGCCTACGCCACGGGCTTTCTCTCCGGCAGCAGCGCCGGAGCGACGCTTCTTCTGAGCGCCCAGGCCGCCGGGCTGTGGGCAGCCCTGCTGTGGATCGAGTCCCTCCTCGCCCGCGGCTCCACGGCCTTCTCCGTGGCCATGCCGTTTCTGGCTGCGGCATGTGCCGGAGGCTTCGCCCTGGTCACCCTCCCGGCGGCGGCGACACTCGGGCTCTGCGCCCTCGCCCTCGTCATCTGCGCCAACGTCCAGGCCCGGAAGGCGATACGGTGAAGATCCTCCGCCCCCTCCGGCCCTGCCTGAGACGGGTGCTCGCCGTCGCCGTGCTGAGGCGGTTCCTGGCCTGGCTCGCTTCCGCGATCGCCCTCTTCGCGCTCGGCGCCCTCCTTGCGGGCTTCCTGGCCGGCGGGAGAATCCTGCAGCTGGGCCTGACCCTCCTCGTGCTCTCGGCGCTTCCGGCCTTCCTGTTCTGGCCGGCATCCAGCCGCGCGCTGAGTCTCCGCCTGCGCTGGCTGGATGAGGGCAGCGTCATCGAATCCTATCTCGAGGCTCCTCCCGGTCCCGCTCGGGAACTGCTGCGGCGGCTTTCCGCCGAGGCAGCCTCGGCCCTGCCCTTCCGGGCCGCGCCGCGCGAACGCATCGCGCGGGGTCTGGCTCCGCTGTTTCTCGCCGCCCTGATCTGTCTCGCTCTGGCGGAATCACTCTCGCTCATGCTGCACGGCCAGGCACTCACCTTCATTCCGAAGCGGGCCGCCCCCGTTGCCGCGATCGAGCGTTCCGAGGACAGCGATTTCTCGGACTTTGCCACCGAGGACCCCGCAGCCCGCCGGCAGCGCCGCGAGCAGTCGCTCGAGCTCGAACAGGGACTGGCGGGGAAACTGAACCAGGGTCCTGGCGGCTCGACGGCGCAGAAGAACAGTCTCCCGGCATCCCGCCGCCCGCGCCCCGGCGAGGAAGGGGACTTCACGGCGCCCCCGGGAAGCTCCGGACCGGGCGCCCAGGGAAGCGGCGCCGACGCCGGGACTCCGACAGAGCCGAACGGCTCGGGTCAGGCCCCGGGAGCCGGCACGGAAAGTGCGGCGGCGCCGGGCTCGCAGCCACCTTCGGGCGCGGCTGCGCAGCCCGGGCAGAGCTCCGGCCAGGGCACGCAGGGCACGCAGCCGGGCTCCCCCTCGGGGCAGCGGCGGCCGAACTCCGCCGGAGGGCCGAGCCAGGGCTACGATCGGACGGGTAACACCGGCGTGGCGAGCCCGCTCCTGGACTACCGGACTCGGTTTGCCAGCGCCTATGCCGAGCGGACCGGCGGACAGATGACCGCCGGTGATCGGCTCGATCTCGGCGAACTCGGTGCCCTCGAGCGGCGCTACTTCGGTTCATTCGATCTCCGCAGCGATCTCGGTCTCGCGGAGGATCCCTACACTTCCCTGCTGAAACGCCGGTGGGAGGAGCTCAAGGGGGGACTGCCGTGAGGATTCCGAAGCTGCGCCCACCCCGCCCTCTCGTGGAGGGACTTGCCGCGGTCGGAGCGGGGACGGCCCTGTTCGCGCTGGCCGCCATCCTCGAACGCGCCTTCTCTATGGGAACGGTCGCCTCGGCCTGCACCGAGGAGCTCGGCAAGGGCCTCCTTCTCCTCCTGGCCGCCTGTGCCGGCAGGGCGCTGTACGCCGCGCCGTCCCACGCCCCGGCCTCGGCAGCACGGCTCAGGAGGGTGCAGCTCCTCGCCTCGGCGCGCGGCCTCTCCCTCGGCCTCGTGGCCGTCGCCAGCTTCGCGGCAGTGGAGAATCTCGCCTACTTCGCCGTATTCCCGGAAGCGGGAGTGCTGGAGCGTCTCCTCTGGTCCCTGCCGGTGCACCTGGTCTCGGCCCTCGTCGAGGCCGTGGGAGTGCTGGCACTGATGCGCGCCCTGGTCGCCGGCGGCGCGGGAAACGGCTCGAAGGGCGGGGCCGGCGGCGGGGGAGCAGGCGGAGTCGGGGCCCTCCTCAGGCTGGGCCGCGGCGGAGCGATACTGACGGCCTCGGTCGGCGCGGGCATTGCCTGGCACAGCGCCGCCAACATGATGGTGGAACGGGGGCTTGGACTCGCGTCGCTCGTCGCGGGTTCGGTTGCCGCGCTGGCCCTTGCGGCCCTTTTGTTCGCCCTGTATCTGGGCACGGCATACATCGGAGGTTTTCTGCATGGATCACATTGATCAGAGCAAAGCCGGAGTGGAAGCGAGCACGGAAGCGGCGCGGGACCTGGCCGGGGACATCGCCACCGTCGCCGAGTTCGCGCAGGACTACCGCGCCTTTGTCGGCTCTCGCGTCGTGGGCTGTTCCGAGATCGTCGAGCGTCTCCTCATCGCCTTCCTCTGCGAAGGCTCGGTGCTCCTGGAGGGCGCCCCGGGCCTGGGCAAGACAAGCCTCGCGAAGGCCTGGGCCGAGTTCTTCGGACTCGACTTCAGGCGGATCCAGTTCACGCCCGATCTCATGCCCCTCGACATCATCGGCTCCAACATTCTCCTGACCGCGACGGGGGGGGAGCGCGCCTACCGGTTCTACCCCGGACCGATATTCGCCAACGTGATCCTGGGCGACGAGATCAATCGCGCAACGCCCAAGACCCAGTCCGCCTTTCTCGAGGCGATGGAGGAGAAGCGGGTGACCTTCCTCGGAGAGGTGCACGAGCTCCCCGCCCCCTTTTTCGTCATAGCCACGCAGAATCCCATCGAGCTCGAGGGCACCTATCCGCTGCCGGAAGCCCAGGTCGATCGCTTCCTCATGCGCCTGTTCTTCGAGATGCCCGATTTCGCCGGACTCAAGGCCATCATGGACGCCTCGGAACGCGGGGGGATCGGACGCCCCGCCGGCGGGGAGCGGACCGCGCGCGCCCTTGCGGCGTACCGGCGCGCCGCAGGCGCCCTGCTGGTGCCGGAGGAGCTGCGCAGCTTCATCGTCCGGCTCGTGGCGCAGACCCATCCCCGCGGCACGGATGTCGAGTCCATCAGGAAATACGTCCGGTACGGCGCCTCGCCGCGCTGCGCCCTCGGGCTGCTCAAGGCGGCGAAGGCACGCGCCGTGATCGCCGGCCGGCCCAACGTCTCATTCGAGGACGCGGAGGCCCTGTTCAAGGACCTGGCCAACCACCGGGTGATCCTCGGCTTCGAGGCGGAGGCCGACGGAGTCGGCGGGATCGAGATACTGGAAGCGGTGCTCTCGGCCGTCCGCAGGGAATACCGGGACTTCGCGTGAGCTACATCGACGCGGAATGCGCCCCCCTCGTGCGCGCCTTCCAGCGACGCTCCCCGCGGCGGCCGCCGGCGGCGGCCCAGGCGGCACGGGACCCGATGTTCAGACGTTCGGGCTCCTCTTTCGATCTCAAGAACATCCGCGAGTACGGACCGAGCGACGACCCGCGGCGCATCGACTGGAAGCTGACCGGGCGGAGCGACCGGCTGTACGTGAAGGAGTTCTACGAGGAGGAGCGCGACGGGGTTTGTCTCCTCCTCGATGTCTCCGCATCGATGACCGTGTTCGGCGGAGAGGAGGCCCTCCGCATCGCCGCCTCGATCGCCTGGATGCTCGGCGCGCTCGGCCTGCCTACCTCACTCTGGGCCTTTTCCGGCAGGGTCGAGCGGCGGCTCGAGCGACCCCGGGGCGGGCCCTCGCCCGCTCCTGTCCACTCGTTCTTCGAAGGACTGGAGTTCGGCGGCGCATCGAGGATAGCCGCCTCGATCGGCTCCGCCCGCGCTTCCTCCAGGCACCGCCGCGCCGTGATGATCTCGGATTTCCTCGACCCCGCCTTCGTCCCGAAGGCCAGCCCTTTCCCGAGGAGCTTTTTCATACGCACGCACCGGGATTTCGAAACCCTGGCGGCAGGGTCGAACGAAGTCGAGGTGGTGGATCCGGAGAGCGGTGCGCGGCTGCGGACACCCTGGGATCGACCGGCGCGCGAGCTCTACCGACGGCGCGTGGACGAGCTCGAGTCCTCCTTCGGCGTGGGAAGCGGCGGTCCGGGCTCCGGTCATGGGCGTTCCCGCTGGTACCGCTGCTTCCAGCCGGGGGAGGACCGGCCGCTGCTGTACTGGTCACTGCTCGAGGCGCTCCATGAGTGAGATACTCTCGATCCTTCCCCTCCTTCTCGTGCCGGTGGTCGCGCTTCTCTTCCTCAACCTTCGCCTGTCCCGCCGGCTTCGCTATCCGCACAATCTGCTGGACATCGACCAGCGGCGGGGCTTCGCGAGCCTGCTCTTCAGGACTTTCAGGTCCCATTACGACGTAATTCTGGACGGAGCCATCGCTCTCGTACTCGCCATCGCTCTCTCCGGCTTGCAGCCCCTGATGCCTCGGCCGGCAGTCATCATCGACGGTTCCCGCACGATGCTCGCCGGCTATCCCGGCCAGAGAGCCCTCGACCGGGCGCTGCAACGCTGCCTCACCGAGCCCCTGCTCGCATCGGCCAGGCACTACCTTCTCGTCTTCGACCCCCACAGCCGCAGGAGCCGGCTCCGCTCGATAGACCCTCTCCTTCGCTCGCTCGCCCCGGCCTCGGTGCCGCGAGGCTCGCCGTCTTCAGCGCCGTCGGAAGCGACCCTGGAGGCGACGGCCGCGCTGGCGGACAGGCTTCTGCACAGCTACTCCTTCTTCCTGCCGGACTACGAGGCACTGGCCGACATCCGAGCGCTCTCCCGCGGTGAGGTCACCTTCGTCACCGATCACCTGCGCTTCCGCGCCCAGGGATTCCGCGTGGAGGAGACCGGGGCTTCGCCGCATCTTGCGGCCTACCCCACGGCCCTGCGTTACGACCGGTCGGCCCAGTCCTGGCTCGTCACCCTCGCGGAGGAGGGCCCCGGCATCCCCCTCCTGGTGTCGGGCTGGGACGACAAGGCCTCCCGCTTCGTCCGGCTCGACTCTGCGCGTTATGCGATCGAATCATTCCCCGGCGGCAGGAGGGTCAGGCTCGCTGCGCCGGGACTCTACCTGCTTTCGCTCATCGCGCCGGGAGGAGAGGTCGATGTGGACCTCCCCGTCAGCCTCCCCCCCCGGACGAGGATCGTCGGCGCATCCGGTCCCTTCTCCGAGCGGATGCTCTCCGTCTTCCCCCTCCTCGAGCGGGGCGATCACGCTGAGGTCATGCTGGTGGACGGCCTGGGGAGCGTACCGTCGGGCACGCGCGCAATCCGCACGGTCATCTCGACGCGCGACGGCTCGCAGCTCCTCGACCCGGCCCTGAGCGGCGGAGCGCTCATCCCGGCGGGCTTCCAGGAAGGTGTCGACTTCAGTCTCGGTCCCTCATCGCGCGCCGACGCGGATCTGGTGCTCGCCTACGACACCCTGCTCCGCGGCGGTCAGAGCGGGTATGCGGAGTCGCTGCCGGCAGGTTCCACCTCGCTCGTGCCTGCCGGGAGCGCATTCCTCGCTGGCGTGGGCACGAAGTTCGTACCCCTGCTTGGATCGCCCGGGCGCTACTTCACACTCCCGGCAGAGGGTGCCGTCGCCATCCCGCCCCCGACGGGCGCGAGGGCTCTCTGGTTTCTGCCGCTCGCCGCCCTGGCCATCGCGAAGCTTGCCCTGTGGCGCCGATTCTCCGGCAAGAAGCTCTTCCGGGCCGAGTGAAGGCGGCCAGACGCCGTCCTCCGCTCCTCCGCATGTCATTGCACAGCGCATCGCTTCCCGTATATGATCAGGCCGAATATGGCGGACGCACAAAATCCCCCTTCAGCAGACACATCCTCCGGGAGCCACAAGCGGATGTTGGCTCTGACCATCGGGGCAATCGGTATCGTCTTTGGTGACATCGGCACGTCTCCCCTGTACGCACTCCGCGAGTGTTTCGCTCCGGAGCGCGGGCTCACTGTGGACCGCGCCAGCGTCCTCGGCATAGTCTCCCTGCTCCTGTGGGCGCTGACGCTCATCGTCTGCGTGAAGTATCTCGTCGTCGTCCTCCGGGCGGACAACCGCGGAGAGGGCGGCATACTTGCGCTCGTCAGCCTCGTGGGCAGGAATCTCAGCAATACGCGCGGTCGGCGGGCAGGCCTTGTGGCGGTCGTGGGGATAATCGGAGCCGCGCTCCTGTACAGCGACGGCATGATCACGCCTTCAATTTCGGTACTTTCGGCCGTAGAAGGTCTCGAGATCATCACGCCGACGTTCAAGCCCGTCATCGTGCCCATCGCCATCGCCGTCCTTCTCATGCTCTTTCCCCTGCAGGCACGGGGGACCGCCAAGGTCGGGAAACTCTTCGCTCCCGTCCTCACCCTGTGGTTTGTCGTGCTGGCGGTACTCGGGATCAGCGCGATTGCCGCACGACCGGAAATTCTCGCCGCGATCGACCCCCGCTGGGCGATCGGATTCCTCGCGCAACGCGGACTCGCGAGTTTCAAGATCCTCGGCTCGGTCTTTCTAGCGGTGACCGGCGCCGAGGTGCTCTATGCCGATCTCGGCCACTTTGGAGCCGCCCCCATCCGTCGGGCCTGGTTCTTTCTCGTCTTCCCCGCACTCCTCCTGAACTATATCGGGCAGGGCGCCCATCTCCTTTCGAATCCCGACCAAGTGGGCAACCTTTTCTTCCGCCTCGCTCCGACCTGGTTTCTCTACCCGCTGGTGATCCTGGCCACGGCGGCCACGATCATCGCTTCCCAGGCCGTGATCTCCGGCTCCTTCTCGCTCGCCCGCCAGAGCGTGCAGCTGGGCTATTGGCCGCGGATACAGGTCCGGCACACCTCGGACGAGACGATCGGCCAGGTGTACGTGCCCTTCATCAACTGGTTCCTCATGGCGGGCACGATAGGGCTGGTCCTTGGTTTCCGCGAGTCGGGACGCCTGGGCGACGCCTATGGCATCGCTGTCTCGGCCACGATGCTGATGACCACCTCCCTGATGATCTACGTTGCGCGACGCATATGGAAGGTCTCGCCCTGGCTGATCGTCCCCTTTGCCCTCGTCTTTGCGGTGGTCGACTGCGGCTTCTTCCTCTCAAACGCCACGAAGATCGTGTCAGGCGGATGGATCGTCGTCAGCTTCGCGGTCCTCATCTTCGTGCTCATGCGTACCTGGATGGACGGCCGGGCGTTGTTCCACGCCAAGATGAGCACCTTCCGTCTTGCGCCGGACGTATTCGCCGCGAGCGTGGGCATGAATCCGCCGGTCCGCGTCCCCGGCTCCGCCGTCTTCCTCACCGGGGACCCCAGGGGCGTCCCCAAGGCGCTTCTGCACAACCTGAAGCACAATCGCGTGCTCCATGAGATCACGATCATCGTGTCGGTTATGACCGTCGACCTGCCGACGGTGGACGAGGACGAGAGGACGATCGTCACCGGCCATTCCGAGGGGATCTGGCAGGTCGTGCTGAGCTACGGTTTCAGCGAGACACCGGACGTCCCGACCTCGCTCGCGGGCGTCAAGATCCCGGGCTTCGACCCCAAGTCCATGACCACCACGTATTTCGTCGGGCGGGAGTCGCTCGTGCTCACGACGGCGCGCAGCGGCATGACCTACTGGAGAAAGCGACTCTACGGCTTCATGTTCGGCAACGCGCTCAACGCCACGGACTTCTTCAGGCTGCCCCCCAACAGCGTCGTGGAGATTGGCGCCCAGACCGAGCTGTGAGGCCGGACGCCGGGAGTCGCATGATGCCGAAGGCTGCGTTCGAGATCGAGATCGGGGTGCGGGACTACGAGTGCGATCTCCAGGGCATCGTGAACAATGCCGTCTACCAGAACTACCTCGAGCACGCCCGACACCGCTTCCTGCGTTCCCTGGGCCTGGACTTCGCCGGGCTTCACGAGCGGGGAGCGGACGCTGTCGTGCTTCGCATCGAGCTGGACTACCGTATCCCGCTGCGCAGCGGCGACTCCTGCGTGATCCTGACGGCCGCACGCCGCCAGGGCATCATGCGCATAGTCTTCGATCAGGAGATCCTCAGGCTGCCCGGCCGCGAGCTCTGTGCACGGGCAGTCGTGACGACGGCCTTCATGCACGGGGGCCGGCCGCTGCGCCCCCCGGAGGATGTCGCTGCCGTGCTCGAGGGGTGGGCGCAGGCCGGCTGAGTCCCTACCGCATGTGACGGTCCATGAAGCCGAGCTTCAGGTCCCGCAATTGGGTCGAGATGGAAACCTTGTAGCCGTGCGGGTTGAGCAGCCGGAGATAGCTCGCGTCGAACCGCCCGAGCTCCTCGCGCAGGTGCTGCTTCGAGGCCGCAAGGGTCGGCGCGGAACCGAGCTGCACCCCGTCCGCCATGACCCGCTGGAGAAGGGGCCGCGAGCGCTCCGGGCAGGCCTTGAGGAAGCGCCAGTCCGTGGAGGGGTGATGGAGGATGATCTCGCAGCCGGCCTCCACCGACTCGCCTTCCAGAGCCACGAGATCGGCCAACGCGAAGCCGTCGGTGCCGTACAGGCGCCACACCTGCTTGACCCCGGGATTCGTGGCCTTTTCGGGATTGTCCGAGAACTTCATCGTGGCCTCGAGCCTGCCGTCGCGCTCGACGGCCGCGAGCTTGTACACGCCGGTGAACGAGGCTTCGTTCCCCCCCGTCACGAGGTGGGTGCCGACACCCCAGAGATCGATCGGCGCGCCATCCGATACCAGGTGCTCTATTATTTCCTCGTCCAGCTCGTTGGATACCACGATGAACGCGTCACGGTGGCCCGCGGCATCGAGGGCCCTGCGGACTTCGCGCGAGAGATACGCCATGTCGCCTGAATCGAGGCGGACGCCGAATCTCTTGCCGGAGGCCGCGAGCGGAGCCGCCGCGGCAATTGCGTTCACGATGCCGCTCTTCAGCGTGTCGTAGGTGTCTATCAGGAAGACCGACTTGTCCGGATAAAGCCTGGCGTAGGCCTCGAAGGCCTCTCGCTCGCCGGGGAAGGACATAACCCAGGAGTGGGCCATGGTTCCCATGACCGGAATGCCGAGCGCCCTTCCCGCCATGGAATTGGAACTTCCTTCCGCGCCGCCGATGAAGGCGGCCCTTGAAGCGGAGAAGGCTCCGTCCTGGCCGTGGGCCCGCCTCAGGCCGAACTCCATGACCCGCCCGAAGTTGGCCGCACGCCACACGCGGGCCGACTTGGTGGCGATAAGACTCTGGTAGTTGATGGTGTTGAGAATGAGACCCTCGACGATCTGCGCCTCGATGATGTCGGCGTGGACCCGCAGCAGCGGCTCCTGGGGGAAGATGACTTCACCCTCCTCCATCGACCACAGCTCGCCGCGGAATCTGAAGGTGGAGAGGTAATCGAGAAAGCCCCGATCGAACATCCGCTGCGAGTCGAGCCAGGCTAGATCTTCATCGGAGAACCTGAGCTCCGAGAGCGTCCGGAGGAGGGGTTCCAGTCCGGCGAAGACCGAGTAGCCGCCCTGGAAGGGCTGCCGCCTGAAGAAGACGTCGAAGACTGCCTTCCCGTCTCCGGACCCGCCGGCGCGCTTCCAGTATCCCTGAGCCATGGTCAGCTCGTAGAAATCCGTGAACAGTGCGCTCTGCATGCTCGCTCAGCTCCCCTCCGTCGAAGCGACGAAGCGGAGGCCGGCCGCCCGCATCGCATCGATTGCACGACTGATTCCGCCGGGGGGCTGATCCACTCCCCTGACCGCGTCCTCCACCAGGAAGACGCGATAGCCGAGATGGACGGCGTCCATGGCCGTGAAATACACGCAGTAATCGGTAGCCAGACCGCAGAGCCAGAGCTCCTCCACCCCGAGGGAACGGAGCCACCCGTCGAGCCCCGTGGGGGTCTTGCGATCGTTCTCGAAGAGGGCGGAGTAGGAATCGAGCCGGGACTGCCTGCCCTTTCTCAGGATGAGACCTGCGCGGTCGGTCTCGAGTCCCGGCGCGAAGTCAGCGCCCGCCGTACCCTGGACGCAGTGCTCCGGCCAGAGCACCTGCTCGATGCCGTCGGCGTCGACCCTGTCGTAGAGCGCCCGGCCCGGCCAGTTCGCGGCGAAGGAAACATGGTCCGCGGGATGCCAATCCTGGGTAAGCACGACATGCCTGAAAGCCCCGCTCAGGCGGTTGATCGGCCCGACCACGGCGTCCCCATCGGGCACGGCCAGGGCTCCGCCCGGACAGAAGTCGTTTTGGACATCGACGACGATGAGCGCGCTGCGCTCCGAAACGGGAATCATGGCGAGTTCCTTTCGGGCCGGGCCGGGCGGCCGGTGCGGCGATGACGGCCACCGCGGCGCCGGCCCTCGCGGCCGCGGCAATCATAGAGCGATTCCGCACTCACGTGAAGCGGAATCCCGATAGGCCCGAGGCCCATGGAAGAAGCCCCGCGACAAAGCCCGCGCTCCACAGGAGAAAGACCTGGAGCACGGCGGCCATGCAGGGCCGTTTCGTAGCCTGCGAGAATCCCAGCAGCAGCATGCGGCGGTAGACGGGAAGCGAGGCGAGTCCCGCCACGGCGGAGCCGATGGCGACGGCGGGAGGAAGCACCCCCGACAGCGCGAGCAGAATGCTCGCGCCGAACGAGGCTCCGCCGAGTACGAGGGCGAGCCGCTCCCCCCACCGCCCACCCATGAGGAGCGAGAGCGTGAGACGCCCGGAGGCCCGGTCGGCTTCCCGGTCGCAGGTGTTGTTCACCGTCAGAATCGAAGCGATGAGTAGCATGCCCGGAAGCGAGGCGATAAGGGGGCGGAGTCCCCAGGCGCCCGCCTGGACCCGGTAGACGATCATGAAGAGCATCGTGCCGAGGAAACCTCCGGAGACGAGTTCGCCGAGCGGCGTGCGCGAGATGGGGAAGGGACCGCCGTTGTACAGGAAGCCCGCGGCAAAGGAGAGGGCACCGAACAGGACTATCCAGAGTCCAGTGTACAGGGCCATGAACAGACCGAGCAGCGCCCCGACCGTATAGCATGCGAGGGCAACAATGAGGGCTGCGAGGGCGGGCACCCCCTCATGCAGGATGACCTTGTCAGACTCCTTGTTGCCGCGGCGCATGTCGTTGCCGCGCCACCAATCGAAAAAGGAATTGAACGCGGTGGTGCCCATGTCCACGGCGAGGACGGCCACGAAACTCACCGCCAGCAGCATCGGACGAAGACTCCCGGTCTCGCGCAACGCGTAGAGTGCCGCGGTGACGAAGGTGGAGACGGAAACGACCTTGGTCCGGATCTCCACGACGGACAGCAGTTGCCGGAAGGTCACACTGCCATCATGGCCTGAAGCCCTTTCATCATTCAAGGCCCCGACTGCGCGGCCGGCGGGCGGCGCTCCGGGGCCCCGTGACGAGGCGGGGTCCGGCGGCTACACTGTCGGCATGTATCGCGGAAGCGCACCACTTCTGGAAGGGGCCGGCGAGTATCGCTGGCTCCTCGACCGGGGATACCCCGAGAACGCTTCCCTCAAACTGGTCGGCGACCGCCATGCCCTGAGCGGGGAGGAGCGGCTCATTCTCTTTCGCGGTGTGGCCGATGCGGAAGCCTCGCGGAGAAGGCGCGGCCTCATCGTCGGATCGGCCCGCGGGCGCAGGCTGATCGTGGATGGCCACAATCAGGCCTTTACGGTCATGCACTATCTGGCAGGCAGACCTCTCTTTCTGGGAAGCGACGGTCTCCTGCGCGACGCGGGCGGATCCCACGGTCACATCGCCGACCGGGCGCTCTTCCGCCGCGCGCTCCTGATCCTGGCCGAGGCGCTGGTTGAGGAGAGGCCGGAGACTGTGCTGGCCTGCTTCGACGAGCCCATCACCGGGAGCGCCGGACAGGCCCGCTTCTTTAGGGACTGCCTGGTCGGGCAGGGCCTGGCCGCGACCACCCTCCTCGAACGCAGCGCGGATGGGGCGCTGCGGCGCGCCGAACCTGGAGAGCTCGTGGCAACGGGCGATTCGGGAATCGTCGAGGCCCTGGCCCGAGCCCGGCCCGAGGAGGCTCCGACCGGAGGCCCCGCGGTCTTCGATGCCGCGCGCCGGGCGCTCGAGCGCGCCTTCGGCCTCCCCGGTGAGGCGATGCCCTGGCTCGACCTCGCCTCCCTGCTTGACGGCCCCGCCTGACGGGGGCTGCACGGGGCCTTGGAGCCTTTTTCAGCTGTTCATAGATGCGTGCGATTGCGTGGAAAGCCGCCGGATTATCGGGCAGGCGCGAAGCCGGCTTTTCAATGCTTCGGGCATTTCAGGACCGGCTAACGGCCAAGGCGCGAGCGATATGAGATCGTCAGCGCGGGCAGGAGTCTGTGGGCCGAAGACGCCCGCTCGCGATCATCCGGAAGATCCAGTGTGACCGGCGAAAGGGCGAGTTCCAGGCCCAGCTCGGCGGCGGAACTGCCGCCCATAGCCGCGCCTGCGGCGGCGCCACCGGCACCAAGGGGCAGCCAGAGACTGCAGCTGCCGCTCAGGCTGCATGATGACCCGCTCGAGAGCGGAGGAAGGGTCTCGATGCCGGCTTCGATATCGACCGAGACGCCGTCTCCCCTGCCCGGCCAGCGGCAGGAGCTTTCCAGGCTGAGCAGGAGGCTTCCCTCCGATGGAGAGCCGGTCGCGCACGGGCGCAGATCGAGGCGGAAAAGCCGCGACCATCGGCAGTCCGGGCCGCTCGCCTGACTCCGCTGACCCAGACCGCAGCTGACCAGAGCCGGGCCTGCGGGCTTCCGTTCCAGTCCGAGGTCCAGCTCGACGCTGTGCTCGACGCGCGATGAAGGCGTCGCCGCCCGCCCCCGGATCGGCTCCAGATTCGTTTGCGCGCCGGACGGTCCGAGGTCGAGCGGCGCAATCAGCCGCAGCGCGGCGCTTCTGTCCGCGAAGGCCGGCTTCCAGCTCCGGGGATCGAAGCCTCCTCCGGGCAGCGGCTCGGGCGGAGTGGATGCCATACGCAGCGCCAGCTCCGCCCTGGCCGCCCTGCGGAGGGCCGTCTGGAAATCGGCGGCCAAGCCCAGGTCCGAGGCCGGCCGCTTCCCGAAAAGGTCGCGGTAACCGGGCCCCG